>NZ_JH594606.1:1841447-2166471 GCF_000243235.1 Gillisia limnaea DSM 15749 | reverse complement strand
AATAATTGGCAGCAGAAGTTTTCACAAGGCTTCCAAGCTGTATAGTTTTAGCAGGAACTTTTCTCCCGGCCATTAGAAGGGTTTCCTCCAGCTTTCTAAATTCCCGTAACTGCCCGGTTAGTTTGTCAAATTCCAGATTGATCATTTCCCTGCCGGTTTCATATTTATCGCCGGCGCTGCTCTTGGATTCATTTTCTAGGGACTCTTCAAGGTCCTTCATAGCTGCTAAAATCCGATTAATTCGGTGATCCAGATAATTTTTACAGGCTTCAAATAGCTGTTCTTTCAAGGTTGAATATTTTAGGAAGACCGATTAATTTAATTCAAACCGGCCATAATTTTGCATTTGACGAACGATCCAGTTTTTGCGCTGATTGATGAAATTGCTGGCAGGATTTGCGCGGTATTGCCTTGGATTAGGTAAAATAGCAGCAATAGCAGCAGCCTCATAAGCCGATAGCTTTACTGCAGGTTTATTGAACCAGGCAAGGGAAGCAGCTTCAGCTCCATAAATTCCTTTCCCCATTTCAATGCTATTGAGGTAAACTTCCAGAATACGCTCCTTGCTCCAAAAAATTTCAATCATGAAAGTAAAATAAACCTCAAGCCCCTTTCGAATCCAACTGCGCTGAGGCCATAAAAAAACGTTTTTAGCCGTTTGCTGAGAAATACTGCTTGCCCCCCGAACGCGTTTTCCCCTTTTGTTTTCATCGATGGCCTTTTCAATAGCCTTTATATCAAATCCGCTGTGAGTCAAAAAATTTTGATCCTCACTTGAAATTACTGCAAGTTGTAAATGCGGAGAGATCTTGCTAATGGGAACCCAGTCATGTTGGATTGGCTCTTCCGGATTCTCAAAATAACGAATTGCCATTAATGGTGTAAAAGGCACGGGGATCCATTTGTACAAAATCACAAAAAAAATAGTAATTATAAAAAATCCCGCTATGAGCTTGAGTAAAAATTTTAATATTCTTTTCATATGTGTTCTTTTATTGTCTTTGGCTCTAGTTTAAAATAGGTATTATAGCCGAATTATCTAATTTTCGGTATTTTGACGCCCTTTAGGGGCGGGGTAAGGCAAAATGCCGAAAATTCAATTATTTTTACCCTGGCCCTAAAGGGAACAATTGAATTTTCTATATTCAGACCTACTTGAAACCTTCGGATTTTTCATTTTATTTTAAAATATCAACGCCAAATTAAACTAGAGCCTTTATAATAAATTTTTTATACCTTTTCAGGTATATTAAATATAATTTTTACTGTTTTGTACCTCTAAAGGTATATTTATGGAAGATTGGAATCGTAACAATCCTATAGCTGAGTATGTGCAAAATAAAATTAACCAAAATAGACCTGTCTGATCTAACCGGCGTAGGGCTGCGTTTTTTTCGTGATCTTGAAGCTAAGTCCAATTTGATGACCGACAAAGTGAATCAGGTATTGCTGTTTTTTGGATCTACATTAAAACCTCAACCTACAACCCGCGAGACATGCTAAAATTATAATTGACAAATAATTAGCTGGAATACCCGCAGAGAAGGATGAGGCTTATTTTTTTGAATACGACAATAGCTATTTGAAAATGGCTAGCCTGACTAGCAAATGCATTTTCCAGAACACTTAGATTAGGAACGATGTTTGACCATATTTGGCTACAAAGGCAGTGCAGGTGCTACATATCTTTCTTTAACTATTTGTTCAAAAACTTATTCATAATAGTGATCTAGTTACTCAGCTCAACCATTTCTTTGTTATTGCTCAGTTTCAATGCAAGATTACCAAGGAGTACACCGTATATTACTTTGGAACAAACATCGGCAATAGTATAGGTTAACTGCCTTGCCATCACTCCATCTTCACTGAAAAAGAAGCCATCTAGCCCTGTTAGATATGGCATTAGATAAGCTCCAGGATACAAGAACCAGGAGACTAGGAAGAGTACCCATATATTTGATAAAATCTTTTGAGCATCAGCCGAGAGACCTTCTTTGCCTTCATTTATTACCTTTTTCATCACCCATAGGATATGGAAAAAGAATACCGATGAAATGGCTCCCCAAACAAAAAATGCGGTAAGATTACTTACTTCATAAAATTGACCTATATAACCTGTAATAATCATCATCGCACCAGAAAACCAAAATTGATTACGTATAGAACTAAATTTTGATTTTGTAAGACTTACTACGAAAAGAATCTGGAAAAGCAGCATCGGTACATCGATAAGCCAGTTGAGGTAACGGTATCCATTGTTAAATAAATCACCATTCGGTTCTAAAAAATACTTTCCTCTGGATATATCAAAAGTAAAACTTGTGGTCCAATTCTCGGCTTGCGCATACAAAAGCAAAAATGCAGAAACCATTACCACCGCAGATAATATATTGGACATTTGATATTTTTTATCTACTTTTTTAATCGTCAGGATAAAATATAGCAATCCAGCGAGCATCACCGCATAACCTAATGTAAGAATGTGCGATGTAAACTGATACGCAATTTCTGAGAAGCCTTCTGTTGCTCCAATGAAGTTTTCAAAATTGGCATTTCCTAATTCTTGTGTCATATCAAAATAATCTATTTCAAATTTGTTTCCGTTAATTTTAATAAATTTTTTAATATGTTTAATGTTTTTAGAAAAATTTAAACAAGGTTTAAGCAATCTACACAAGCCTATACCTGTCAATTGTATTTTAAAATACGAGAGTGATAAAATTGGATTGTCAACTCGATTAAAATCGCCAAACATGTATTTTTTAGTTCCTCATAGAGGGTTTAACTCGTCTGACCGTCGGGCAGGTTTCCCATCCCCAGCTATCGGGATGCCTCGAATTTTTATTCATACGCTTAGGCTGGCCCGAAATGAATTTATTTCATGCGGGCCTGGCCAGTGCCCTTCGGGTGGGCTTGCCATAGCTTCTTGATTTTTAAGTCGATGAGTTTTGAACTCGTCATCTTAGGTGAAAAATACTATTCTTCTTTCAAAATTGTTCGTTGGAAAGCTTGCTTTTCAATTGGAAAATTGGACCAACAAGCCAATAATTTGGAGGTGATTTTGGGTAGAAAAACACAACCCATATTTGAATACCTATCAAAAACCTATAGCCGATAAACTTCTGACTTCCAATTAATTTATAGAAAACAAAAAAATATCCAGTATTCGTCATACTTGATTTAGAACTATTAAATAAAGAAAAACCGAAATCCTATTGAAGCAATTACATGTTGCAAATTTTAATAGCTAAATTCGATCGCTTGTTTATGGGAAAATAATATTTACATTTATTTAGAATAAATTCCTTTCCAGAAAGCACTTAAGTCCTATTTTTGTGACCAAAAAATTAGATCACAAGATTTTGTGCAATTTGCCTGGAATCTTTTATGATTGTGATTTTCGGAAAAATTTCCGCGGATATCGATAGCGTAATTTCGATAGGGAACGAAGTTTTCAAATTGGCATTAACAGAGATTTTAGATTAGGAATTGTTTGTCTTTTACATTTAAATGGCTATTTGCTTTAAGGTTTTAAAAAAATTAATGGCATAGGCTTAACTTGCTTAAAAAATTAAATTCAATTTATGGCTTCAGGATTTTTTGCACTTCTCGACGATATTGCGGCGCTTATGGATGATGTTGCAGTTATGGGTAAATTGGCAGGTAAGAAAACCGCCGGAATATTGGGAGATGATCTCGCTGTTAATGCAGAAAAGGCTTCCGGATTTATGTCTTCGCGGGAAATCCCGGTGCTTTGGGCCATAACTAAAGGATCTTTCCTCAATAAAATAATAATATTACCACTAGCTTTCCTACTAAGCTGGCTGGTGCCCCCGGCCATTACTATTATATTATTGCTAGGTGGACTTTATCTTGCCTATGAAGGGGCCGAAAAAATATATGAATTTATATTTCCTCACTCCCATAAAAAGGAAACTCCGGAGCTTAGAGAAATTTCGAAAGAAGAAGCCTTAATCCTGGAGAAGGACAAAATTAAATCGGCAGTGATTACAGATTTTATACTTTCTGTCGAAATAATTATTATAGCTCTGGGAACCGTTGCAGAAGAATCTTTAATTATCCAAATCCTTGTGGTTTCTATCATTGCTTTAGTAGCAACAGTAGGAGTATACGGTATTGTTGCTATGATTATAAGAATGGATGAGTTTGGCGCTAAACTCATCGATCTAAACGAAAGAGAGAATAGTGTATCCGATAAAATAGGGAGATTCCTGGTAAATGCACTGCCAAAGGTCATTAAAAGCCTCGCCATTATAGGTACTATAGCACTCCTGTTGGTTTCGGGAGGCATCTTTGTACATAACACTCATTACCTGGAAGGTTTTACCGAGAATATTCCCAGCATTATTGTTGAATTTATAGCAGGGTTAATTATTGGCTTTGTCGTTTTGTTGGTTGTCAAAATAATTGGAAAAGTCTGGAAAAAATTTCAACGGAAATAGTTCAATCTTTGAATATTTTGAAGAAGATATCGAGTAATAAACTACTTTGCCACACTACCTATAAACAATACTGTTTAACAGCAATTGTTGCCTCACAAAGGACATGTTAATTTCCAGTCATTATCCCCTGGTTATAAACTTGTGTAATCATCAAGGGGTTGGTCAACTCATTCTACCTACTAATTCATATTCTTATTTTAAAAGAATGGAACATTAATCGATAAGATATGCTGACTTTTTGAAAACTAGGGAGTAGTACTATTAAAGAAGATTTCGATAAAACCATATATGCAGAAATCGGACTCAAAAAAAATAACTGACCAAAGGCAGATTTAATTAATAAAGAATTAAAATGGCATTTTTCTCATGCCTTATCTATCAACTAAAAGTGAATTTAAAACTTTTTGTTTAATCGGTTGCAGGTTTTCCCGGGCATAATCTGTATGATAGCTGTGTGAAGACAGAAAATCGATCTGGATCTTTAACCACTTTTCCTCATTTATCGAAGGATCAAAATGTTTTAATTCTAAATAAAGTTTTTGGCTGTATTTTTTATAGTTAGAAGTCCCAAGGTAAAATAAGTCGGCATCTGCCACTATTTTTTCCATTTTATTTTTTGGCCTTTGCGGAATTTTAGTAGCGGCAATCATTCCGCACACTTTTCCCAGTTCTGCTGTAGTTAGGGTCCCTTCAAGATCCCGGGAGGCGATTTGGCACCCAAGGCTTTCGTGCTCTTCACGGTGGAGCAAAAAGCCGGTATCATGATATAATGCCGCAAGCTTTACGAGTTGCAGGTCCCTTCCGGTTATGTTTTCATAAACGGCAAGTTTTTCTGCCATTTCCACGACATATTTTGTGTGGTGCGCGTTGTGGTAGGCAAGCGACCCGGGAAGATCCTGCTCAAGTTTGGCAATGATTTTCTTATAAATCTCTTCAAATATATATTCGCTCAATGCTGCATGGTATTATGTTTTCCCAATCCTCCTTTTACTTCTTTGATCCTTTGCACATAAAAGAATGCATTGGGATCTAATTCTTTTATAACCTCCTTGATCCTGTGTAACTCTATTCTGGTAACTATAGTCATCACAATATCACAATCCTGTTTTATCTCAAAACTGGATGGAAGATAACCCCTTTCCCCTTTGTAAACGGTAATGGCTTTCCCAAAATCATTTACGATCACAGATTTTACGGTTTCAAATTCCTTTGAAATAATGGTTAATGCCGTAAATTCTTCAAATCCATCAACCACATAATCTGAAGTTTTCATAGCTGTAAAGTAAACAAGAATAGAGTACATGGCAGTTTCAATTCCAAATTCAAAAGCTGCTCCAATGAAAAGCAAGGTGTTAAAGGTCAAGATAATTTCACTTGTGGAAAAGCCAATTCTTTTATTGGTATAATGGGCAATGATCTCCAGCCCGTCTATTACACCGCCGCCACGTATAACCAGACCTATTCCTAACCCAATGAAAAATCCGCCAAAAACCGCAATTAGCACTTTGTCACTGGTAATTTGCGGGAAGGTTATGAAGGTCATGAGGACCGCCAGCAAGATGACAGCTAAAAAAGCATTAACGCTGAAGGTTTTTCCTATTTTTTTATATCCTACAAAAATAAATGGAAGGTTGAATAGGATCAAACAGACACTGAAAGGGATATGGAAAATCTCCTCCATCAAAATAGATATCCCTGTTATACCGCCATCCAGAAAATGGTTGGGGATCATAAAACCCTGTAATGCGACCAAGGCAGAAAAGACACCCAAAATGGTATATGCCATAGAAGACAAAGAAAAAATTGACCTCCAGTCAATGCGATCAGTACTACTCATAATGATTTATTTTAATCGTGTTAAAATTTTTTTTCTTATCAATGCCCTTTAAACACCCCTCCATTAACTTCCTTAAGGCTTTTCACATACAGGAAGGCATTGGGATCAATCTTAAATATAGCTTTTTTTATTCGATGTATTTCTAACCGGGTTACCACGGTCATGATGACGTCGCAATCTTCTTTGATTTCAAAGAAATCAGGTAAATATCCACGTTCCCCTTTAAATATAGTAATTCCTTTCCCAAAATCCTCCACGATCAAGCTTTGTATGGCAGCAGTATCTTTAGAAATTATATTAAGAGCGGTGAATTCTTCGAACCCATCAACTACATAATTTGTTGTTTTCATGGCTGTGTAATATACAAGTATAGAATACATACCGGTTTCTATACCAAACCGGTAAGCGGCTCCTAAAATAATAAGTATATTAATGACCAGAATGATTTCGGCCGAAGTAAAAGCCGATTTCTTTTGAGCGTATTGGGCAATAACATCCACACCATCTATTACTCCTCCCCCTTTTATAACAAACCCTATCCCAAGTCCTATGAAAAACCCTCCAAATAGTGCTATAAGTAACTTGTCTTCTGTGAAAACGTTTATTTCTATAAAATACATTCCGCCAGAAAGCAGAAGAATCGCAATAATAGCGTGAATACCGAAAGTGTAACCAATTTTTTTAAACCCTATAAGTACAAAAGGCAAATTGCAAATCAATAATAATACGCTTATATGAAGATTCCCTATTCCCATCAAAAGGATAGAGAGCCCGGTAACCCCTCCATCAAGAAAATTGTTTGGAACCAGAAATCCCTGCAGCCCCAGGACGGCAAAAAAATTTCCGATCATCGTAAATAAAATGGAACGCAAAGAAAAAATAGAATGCCACTTTATTGTTGTGGGGGTACTCATAATTAAGGATATTTCTGGGAATTAAATGGGATTAAGAGATTACTTCATAAATTACCATTGGACTCTTCTTGTTTTTCATAGTAATAGGACCTATCTCCCGGCAGGAGAAGGATTCTTTTATCAAAGTATAATTATTCTCGCTTATAAGAATTTGATTTACGCCAGCCGCAGATTGGAGTCTGGCGGCAACATTTACCATATCTCCAATGACTGTATAATCCAACCGCCTAAGGGTACAGGAGCCAATATTTCCCGAAACCATTTCCCCGCTATTAATACCAATAGATATTTGTGGTTTGAACCCTTCTTTATTTCGTTCGGGTAATTCCTGTAATTTAGTTCTTATTGCGAGACAGGCATCAATAGCACGGTCCAGGTGATAGGGCCCTTTGAAAACAGCCATTATACAATCTCCCATAAATTTATCTACAATACCTTTTTGATTGATTATTTCTTTTACCATAATGTCAAAATACTCATTGAGAAGGTTCACTACCACATCCGGTGGCTGCGTCTCGCTTATTTGGGTAAATCCTACTATATCGATAAATGCGACAGAACCTTCTACAACTTCGTTTTCAAAAATAGAAGAATCAACTTCCCGTTTTCCCATAAAATTTAATACGGTTTCATCAACGTACATACGCAGGATATCATTTTCTTTAACGGCCTTTAAAGTTTGTTTAATTTGCTGAACGTGTGCAAGTGTCCTGTCAATGGTTATTTCCAGGTCCTTAAAGTCTACAGGTTTTGTCACAAAATCAAAAGCACCCCGGTTCATAGCGGTACGTATATTTTCCATATCTCCATACGCCGAAACGATGACAGATTTTAGCAGGGAATTACTTTCGCTTATTTTGGAAAGCAGGGTAAGACCGTCCATTTCCGGCATATTGATATCACTAAGCACCAGGTCAACATCCTTATGCTTTTCAAGCTGTTCAAGCGCCTCCCTTCCGTTTAACGCAAACAGGAATTCATATTCGTTCTGCCTAATCTTTTGCCTGAACTTTTGTTTGATCAAAATTTCAAGATCCGATTCGTCATCTACGACCAATATTTTAGACATAACTTTTTCGATTTTAAACCGACATGATTTCCCTGATCTCTTTTTTAAGGGAAACGAAATCAATTGGCTTGGTAAAAAACTCCTTTGCTCCCGAAGACATGGCCTTATCATGATTTTCTGCATCTCCATAAGCGGAGATCATACTCACCTTGATTACCGGAAACCTGTTTTTAATTTGTCCCAGCAATTCCAGTCCGGTCATGCCGGGCATATTAATATCAGAAAAAACATATACAACATTTGGTGGATCTGAGGCTTCCAAAATCTCAAGAGCTTCCTTACCAGAAAATGCAAAGATCAATTCCAGTTCTTCATTTTTAATTTCTTTTCGAAACTTTTGGCGAAATAACATCTCCACATCTCTTTCGTCATCAACAATTAATATTTTCATAACTACAATTTTTGATCTGTTCTGTCCAATGTTATAATAAAGCGGGTAAACTCGCCTTCTTTGGATTCCAATTCAAGAATCCCTCCATGTGATTTTATAATATCCTGGGAAATACTGAGCCCCAATCCAGTACCTTCAGAACCTTTTTTTGTGGTAAAGAATGGCAACATCATTTTTTCTTTTATTTCCTCAGATACACCCGGCCCGTTGTCCTCAATTTCCAAAATAATCTTTTTGTCATCAGCTCTTGTTTTTACCTTAAGCTGAGGCAAATAATTTTGTGCGTTAGCCTTCTGAACTTTTTCCCTCATGGCATCAAAGGCATTCTTACATAAGTTGAGAATAACACGGCTGAAGTTTTCCGCATTTATTTTAACCGGCTGAAGGTTGTCATCCGTTTCTATTTGAATATCAACATTAATAGGATTTTTGTTTGCCCGCATTCCATGGAATGAGAGGTTTACATATTCCCGAATAAGCGCATTGAGATCTGTATCCTCCATTTTACCGTTGCCACCTCTGCTGTGCAATAACATGGATTTCACTATGCCATCTGCCCTGGTTCCATGCTGGTGGATTTTTTCGAGATTTCCTTTAACATCTTCAAGCAAAGACTTTATCTCATCTGTTACCTCATTGGTTTCTATCTTGTTTAAATTTTCCTCGATTTCTAGAAGGAATTCAACACTGAGTTCAGAAAAATTATTAATAAAATTTAAAGGATTTTTGATTTCGTGGGCTATCCCCGCGGTAAGTTGGCCTAAACTGGCAAGTTTTTCCTGGCGGATAAGTTGTGCTTTAACATCATTTAGCTGCTCCAGGGAATTTATAAGATCTATGTTTTGCGCCTCAACCATTTTTTCAAGGGCCATATTTTTCATTTCCCATTCTCCCTTCGGAAGGTTTTCCCTTTCGTAAAAATTGGCTGCTATAGAAGAAAGGTGCAGATGAGAGACCCGCCATCCCTCACTAAGTTTAAAAAGGACCAATGAAACCCTTTTTTCCACCTCCTTAGGAGCTTTACTATCGTTAATTCTAAATTTCAAATTATCAACATAAACCGCAACTTCACCATTAGGGGAATAAGAACGCAAAACAGGATTGCTGTCTACAAGCTTTTTATCATTTGAATCTTTAGTTAACTTATTTTGTCTTTTGACCAGATCTTCATATTGTTCAAAACAGGTTATTTCCTCCCTGGTTGCTCCATAAATATGAAAAGACGGTGCAAAGATTTTATTAAACAAGTGCTCATTCAAATGTTCTGAAGACAAAGAAGACAAATCGGTAATAAGCTTTACTGCTTCCAGGTGGACGGATTCCAGTTCATTAATTTTAGCTGTATTCATTCGGTTTGTTCTTAAAAATTAATGGCAAGGGCCTCTATTTTATAATGCTCAATGCAGATTTATCTTTATTTCAAGCTTTATTCTTTTGGCAAAATTCATAAAAGAAAAAACAAAAATATCAGGCCTGTAAATTTTTATTTCCTGTCTGCCTGTCTTCGTAAAATAAATTAGATCAGCTCGAATTAAAACTTTCAAATTATTTATTGAATAAAAGTTTTAAAACATATAGTATTCAAAACCTGTGGGGAGTAGGTTTTCTTGCGAATATCATTATTAACGATAGAAAAGGGTGAAAATACCCTGTTAATTTTTTTTAAATTTATGAAAAAAATTTATATCTTTCAACTGTTAGTTTTTATTATTATAACACAGCCCCACTTCTGTAGCGCTTACCAATTAATTCTCTCAATTTAATTGGTTCTTGAAAACAATGGTTTATATCACAGTTTTTCAATTGTTTTGTTTCTCCTCCCGGTAAATAACATTTGTCAAATCTTTTATTATGGAAAAAAAAATCCACCTATTAGTCGTTTTGATCTTTATCGGTTCGTTATTTTCAGGCTGTGAACCTGCTGAAGAATCTTTTATTATTAATGAAGCAGATTCCTTAGAGGTAACAAAGGAAGAAGGAGATTTCTCTGGTAAGCTTCAAGATGCCTCTTTACCTGCTTATTTTGTGGCACAGCTTTCCCTGTACGAATCCACTCTTCTTAACACTTATACCATGAGCCTCTTAGGAAGAGTAGTGAAAGGGGCAGGAGAAAATAAAACCACCACTTTTAATTATAGAGTAAGCGGTAATGGAGTTACCCCGCAATTGGACAGTTTTTATTTAGAAATTCCAGATTGTGCAGGAAATTTGTTAAGCTGGACTCCGCGGAATTCTTCCAATTTACAGGCACGAGCTATAAAATGGAACAGCTCGATTTCAAAAACAGGAAGTCAGGATTATTCGGTTACCTATGCTGGAGACGTTCCTTTGGGAATAATTACTGCCACCGGAATTCGGGGCAGCATTGAAGAAACTGCTAAAATTCTTGGTCCCTGTAAAGATGTTTTTACGCTCTCAGGTAATGTTTTTATCGATGCAGATCAGGATGGGGAAAAAGAAGGTGGAGAATTTGGACTTTCGGGTAAAAACGTAAAATTATTAGATGGTGATGGTAATGAAATAACAACTATATCAACCGCCGCAGATGGATCATATTCTTTTATGGTTCTCAATGGAAATTACAGGATATCCATTTCTGAAGATTTTTTAAATGATAATTATTATGGAATTGGTGATCCAAATATTGATTTACAAAATATTACAAGTAATAAATCTGCTTTAAATTTTGGCTATTTCGTAAATCAGGACAATATAATTTATGATCTTGAAAATAATCTTTTACTAGATACTCAACCTACCAAATTTTGGGTCCAGGAAATAAGAAATGCCAGCAAAAAAAATGCGTCATATAGCAAGGGAGAAATCGCAGGGTTTTTAACAGCCATAGAAAACAGGTTGAATTCTCCTTTCCAGTTTGGAAGTGATAAAATAAGATCTGCACTTTCAATCTTAGGCAATCCTATTAAAACTCCCTTTGAAGAATTTATTCAGCAATTGTTAACTGCAGAACTGAATGTGATTAGTGGAAGAGGAGTTCAGTTAAGCCAGCAGGAAAGGGATGCCTTTCATGAAGCTTTGCTTACCTATTCTGAAGGAGTTGCCTGCCGGGAAAACAATCAATGCTCTGCAAAAAGTATACAATCATCTGCTGCGGCAACAACAACAAAGCTTGTTAGCTCCCGTGACACCAGGATGCTAAGTTCATTTAATGGATCGGGGGGAATTTAGGAGAAAAACTGTTTAATAAAATTCAGGTATAAATGAGTTGGAAGGTATTTTTACCAATAGTATTCATTTTATGCATGTGGCCTAAAGCGGGAGCACAAGAGCTCCCGCTTACCCATTTTACCAGCGATAGCGAAGTTAACGCCCTTCCGTCTGCTCTTGTTACTCATATTTTTCAGGACAGCCAGGGTTACATCTGGTTTTCTGTATTTACCTCCGGGCTTGTGCGATATGATGGGTCCAAAATGGAACTCTATGATCAAAAAAATGGTCTGCGGGATCTTGGAGTATGGCAAATGGTAGAGGATGGTAACGGGCATCTCTGGTCTTCTTCCAGTGCTGGTTTAGTAGTTTCTAAAAAGCCTTTAAAGGAATATAAAAATGGTAAAAAAATTGAATTTACTTCACTTTTTAATGGAATACACCTCACCCGGGAAGCAGTTTTTAGAAATCAGCAATTAACTGTTGATGCTGCCGGAAGGGTTTTAATTGGTACTGCAGACAAAGGAATTATCAGGTATCATATAGATAAAGCAGGACAGATTACCGCCGATACACTTTCCACCACAATTACAGGACTAAAAGAACTTGCAGTAACATCTTTGGTTGCAGGGGAAGACGGAGGAATATATGCCGGCCTTGATGGAGGGTTGCTGGTAAAATACCATAATGGGGAAGTCAGCGTTTTTTATGGATTAAGTGGAGGAGCTGAAAATTTCATTTCTGTTTTTGAAGATAAAGATGGCGGAGTATGGGCTTACAGGCAGAATGGAGAGCTTCTCCACTTCCGGTCAAATTCAGAATCTCCTGAAATTTTTCTCGCCGGCCTGCCCTCTAACGTTGCAGATATAACCGATCTTAAGGATGGGACTATTCTTGCCAGTAATGGGGAATCCGGAATTATAAGGATTAGCAAAAAGGCCGGGGAAATAATTAATACCTATACCAGGGCCAACGGGCTTTTGAATGACAACGTTTATTATATTCTTGAGGATCTTGAAGGGAATGTTTGGATCGCCCAATCTGGGGGAGTGTCCAAGCTTCGATATAATTTCAATGCTTTTGAAAATTTTACGGCACGGTCAAAAGGTGGAGAAAGACCTGTTCTGCCTTCAGGTAAAATAAATACTATTCTTGTTTCGGGTACTGCAGGGGATTCTCCTTGTCGGTTTTGGGTAGGGACAGAAGGCGGGGCTACTTGTGTAAATGAATACAGTTTGTCAAGATTTATTACTCAGGCAGACGGGCTCGTTGGAGATTGGGTCAATGGGCTTGCCATGGATGATAAAGGACGTATCTGGATTGCCACTACACAGGGACTTAGCGCGATAGTTTTTAACAAGAACCTCATAATTCAGGAAGCTCATGATGTTCGTGAAATAGTAATCTTCGGCAAGGAAGCTTATTTATTTTCTATTTGGGATAGTCCTCCTTTTATTGCTTCAGAAAATTTAAAATTGAAGAATGAATCTAAAAAAGGTTATACGGAGAGTATTTGGTTTCCCGGTTTAAAAAGCCTTTATGTTTTCTCTGAAGGTAATTTATACGAATTGGGACCAAAACAAGGTTTACCTCCCACACTTTATAAATCTGTTGCCATAGATAAGGAAGGGATTCTATGGGTAGGGACACGTGATCGCGGCCTTTATAGAAGTACCCATCCATTTAACACCGAAAATCTTAAAAATATATCTGGATCTGAAAATAAAATTTTTGAACAGGTTTGGTCGTTGAATACCGGGGCACCAACCAATCACATTGAAAAATTGCTTTGGCACAAAGATCGTCTTCTGGTAGGAACTCAGGTAGGATTATATTTCATGGATCCCGAATCACATGAAATCTTACAACATTTCAATGTTTCAAAAGGACTTCCGGCAGATAATGCAGTAAGCTTTGCGGTCTCCCCGGTTAGTGGTAATATTTGGGTTGGAACCAATAAAGGGCTGGCTGAAATTGATCCTGAGGCAGGAAGTGTTATTAAGTTTGTAAACCGGCAAACCGGCCTGATTGATAATGAAGTTTGGTTATATGGATCGGTAAAAGTAGACAATAAAGGCAATGTCTACTATGGTACTTCCAATGGATTATCGATTTATCATCCAGACAAGGATCAGCCAAATTCGGTTCCTCCAAAGTTGCAGCTTACAAATGTGGATATTTCTTATAAAAGTGATAGTAGGAATGAAGTTAATTTTGAATATGCAGCCCTTAGCTATGCTAATGTATCTGATGTTCAATACAAAACCAGATTGGTAGGATATGATGACACCTGGTCCCCACCCTCAGGAATAAAAAGATTGAGGTATACCAACCTTCCTGCCTATTTTTGGCCAAAGGAATACACCCTGGAGGTAACTGCTGAAAATGAAAGCGGGGTAGTGGCGGAAGACCCTATATCATACAAATTTATGGTGGAACCGGTATGGTGGTTACAATGGTATGCTTTCTTAATTTATTTTACCTTTCTTGGAATACTTGGATTGCTTATTGACAGGCTACAACGTGCACGACTTATCAAAAGAGAGAGAGATAATGCAAGGCTGAGAGAGGCGGAATTACGAGCAGAAACAGCAAATGCAAGATCTACTGCTGCTGAAGCTCAGGCACTGGCACTTCAGTCGGAAAATGAGAAAAAAGCCCTGGAACTTGAGAAAGCAAGGGAACTGGAAAAAGCTTATAATGAATTAAAAGCCACCCAAAAGCAACTGATACAGGCAGAAAAAATGGCTTCCCTTGGCCGGCTTGCAACCGGAGTTGCTCATGAGATTAAGAATCCGCTCAATTTCATAAATAATTTTGCGGAACTTTCTGTTGACCTGGTTGAAGAACTGGAGGAAGCCAGAAAAACCGGAAATGAAGAGGAAGTTGCCTTTTTAATGCACGATCTCAAACAAAACACAACTAAAATCCATGAACATGGGAAACGGGCAGATGCCATTGTACAATCCATGATGCAGCACGCCAGAGGAGGAAAACCAATTTTTGAACTTTTTGATGTAAATGATCTGGTAGAAAAATATACAGATCTTGCATACCAGGGTAAGCGTAATCAATATTCGGGATTTAAGGCTACAATAAAAAAGGATCTGGATCCATATATTGAAGAAATAAACATTGTAGGCCAGGAAGTAGGCCAGGTACTTCTGAATGTTATTGGAAATTCTCTTGATGCAGTTCTGCATAAAAGCAAGACGCTGGGAGATTTTTTTGAACCCATTGTAAAGATCTCTACCAGGAAAGCTGAGGGTTTTGTAGAAATAACAATATCAGACAACGGCCCGGGTATTTCCGAGGAGATCAGAGAAAAGATTTTTGAGCCGTTTTTTACAACAAAACCCACAGGTGAAGGCACAGGTCTTGGTCTTAGTCTTAGTTATAACATCATCACCCATGGACATCACGGCTCCCTCAAGTTGGTAAATAATGATGGTGAAGGGGCTACTTTTATTATTTCACTTCCTATCCTGAAGGAAAAACTTAAAAACCAGGTGGCAGCGGGATAAACAACGAAGTTTATACTAAGAATGCTTGATGGTATAGTAGGAATTATTTATTTGATAAGCGTAGTGCTATGTTTGAGTGTTGACATACAGTGGGTTTATTTGGCTGGAGTTGTGGCGGTACTGCAAATTTCCAGTTATTTCACAGGTTTTTGTCCTGTTTATTTCTTACTGGACAAATTCACGCATGAAAGTGGCCATAAAAGAGCAGGATCTAAACCTATTTAGGTAAACTATAAAATAATACCACAATCTCTATCAAAAGGGTAGGGTCTTCAGAAACGTGGGTAAGTGATCTCGCTGAAACCCTAGGCACAACTACACCTTTTCAACTAGAGAAGAAATGGTTAAAGGTAAATCCAATATTTATCTGTTAAATAGTTATTAGATAATAAGCTAATTTCAAAATCCATAAATCGAATAAATTAGAAATATGCAAGGTGTTTTTTATATTCCAGAATAGCAATGGATCGCATAGCAAATATTATCAAGGAAAGAAAAATTAAGATGTCATTTAATTATATGATTTGAATTGATTAATAATTTAAATCTCGTTCAAGGTTACAATTCAAGGAACCCAAAAATAAAGCGGGGAGGATTGCAACTCACCTGCATAAATGTATACTGGTAAGCTTCCTATGCATTTTGAAACCTTAGTGATGAATAGAAAAAACCGGAGTAAAAACTGAATAATATGGAGTAATTTAGCTTAAATAAAGCTGAATTTTGAAATAAAACTGTTTAAAAATTATATAATCGGTAATGATCGGCTTTTGCATTCGACCTAATAAAAATTATAATTATACCAATCAATTCAATTATGAAAAATAACTTTTCTGGCTTGAAAGCCGTCTACGTAAACTGCACTTTAAAAAAATCTCCCGCAAAAAGTCACACTCGTGATTTAATGGATGTTTCAGTTAAAATTATGGAATCTGAAAGGGTGGAAGTTGAAATCATACGTTTAGCAGATTTTGAGGTACCGGTAGGAGTCCAACCCGATATGACCAAAGAGGGCGAATCGCAAGATGACTGGCCAAAACTCTACAAAAAAATAATTGCTGCCGATATTCTGATAATAGGTACCCCCATTTGGCTGGGAGAGCGTTCTTCTGTGGCTTCAAAGTTAATTGAGCGTTTATATGCCATGAGTGCATATCAAAACGACAAAGGTCAATATGTATATTACGGAAAAGTTGGTGGTTGCATAATCACCGGAAATGAAGATGGAGTAAAGCATTGTGCTATGGGAATGCTTTATGCACTTCAACATTTAGGGTACAGTATTCCGCCGCAAGCCGATGCCGGGTGGATTGGGGAGGTAGGCCCCGGCCCCAGTTATGGTGATACCGAATGGAATGGAGAAAAGAAAAACCCACCTGTAGGCTATGATTCAGAATTTACAAACCGGAATACTACGTTTACGACCTATAACCTGTTGCACCTGGCAAAAATCCTGAAAGAAGCGGGTGGTTACCCTTCGTATGGCAATTCCAGGACAGCCTGGGATGATGGAACCAGGTGGAATTTTGAAAATCCTGAATATAGATAGAAATTTATAAAACCAAGCAAAACGTCAAATCATGCTTCTAGAGACCGATCAATATATCGATTATACCCTGCTTTTTTCAGAATAATATAGCGATAATCTTATTTTAGGTGCGTTAAGTTTTTTAGATCGCTCTAGTATGGCATCCCGACTTTCACGGCAACCACCCCCCTGCTAAAATACCTACTGTTTTTGCATTATTTAAAAGTGAAGCGGCCTCTATCCCTATTTCTTCCCCGGGTACCAGACGTGAGGCATATTTTATTATAGGTTGGACAAATTGTTGATTTTGAGCTTATATTTTTGCCACATGTGCCGGTAATTCTATCCTTCAAACCTAATTACTTGCCAATGCAAACTTAATTGCTCGTTGAATAAGCATAGGGGCTTGTGCAGGTGTTTTAAAAATGGCCTGAGAATCACAAATATCATCAGACGCCTTTTTTAAATCCACTTCCTGAAAAAAGATGGCGCCCTGTTGTCTTTGGGCTAGCTGACCGGCCCTTAAATTTTGGGGCTGCAATATTAGGAAATATTATTCGCGCCTATTTTGTGGGCTTATTCCAACCACCAACAATACCTAATTGATTGCTTTTTTACTTATTTTTTTCTTAAATTTAATGTGCTAGTACCAAAAACAATAGAATATGAAAAGTCTCATTACAGCATTTGTTTTTATTGGAATTTTGGTTTCCTGTAATTCAACAGACAAAAGTAAAAATACAACCCAGAAATCCTCTGAAATTGAAACTTCAATAGACAGTACATCGAATAAAGTCACTAAACAGTTAACGGAATCGGATGAACTTTTGCCAATCATGTATCGACTGATGGCAGACATGAACCAGATAAACGAAGGCATTTTTATAGAGAACTATCCTATGATTGACAGTGCAGCTTACCGTATAGCTACCCATCTGAAAATTAATCCCGCACAGATGCAAACTATCAAAAAGAACTTGGGAGAAGATATACAGGAGTTTGTGCGAATTGATATGGTGGTCCATGATCGTGCTGTATCCATCAGTGAGGCCGCACAGCAAAAGAAAATGTCGGAGATATTGAGTCAATACGATATCCTCCAACAGAGCTGTGTTAATTGCCACAACCAGTTTCGGTCCAGACTTAGAGGTAAGCTCCAATAAATTACGCCTGACCAACCAATCAAGTGAACCTCATATTCGCATTTTGAATATTTCAGGCTTTTTGAGGAAAAAAGGTATTTAAATGGTTTTAAAATAAAAAAACAACTGCACAAATATCACATTTGTTTTTTTACGGACACAACGCCAACCCTAAAAACAAAAGAGTTACTTTTAGCAAACGTTTGAAAAAATTGAAAACCTAAGAATGATATTAGGCCAATATATTGGTAACATAAATCAACGATACCTTTTAGGAAACGGAACCGAACATACTTTTAGATGGGCCATCCGAGCGACCAACGAACCTAAGAGACAACAATGCGGTACGCCCGACTACATTTTAACAAAAAGAACATTCCAGTTGGATTTATTGAGGCCAAAGACATTGGCGACAATGATTTAATTGGCAAAAAGTTTTATAATCAAAAACCTCGGGGCAGGCCCGGCCGTAGCTTTCGGGTGGGCCCGCCTGAATGAAATTCATTTGGTGTAGGCCCACAAAGTATGAATTGAAAAATCCTTTTAAAAATTCCAGCCATCCCGAGCTATCGGGACGGGGAACCTGCCCGACGGTCAGGCGGGTTAAACCCTCAATGAGGGATTAAACTAACGTAAACTTTCATCTTTAGCGGTTTTACGGTAATCCTGGTAAACAGGATAGGGCTAAAAGTTGTTGATATTAATTAATATCACAAAATTCTTTGAAAGAAATTGAGTTGCAATTTAAATAACAATTTAGACCTTAATTTCAAATCCGTAAAGTAAAATCATCTTGAGTCCCACATAAAAAACAAGTATTGCCGTTAGAATTCCCAGGAACTTTAAGTTAAATTTCTTCATAGAAAGATACGAACCCAGGCTTCCTCCCAAAACCACAGCAACAATCAACTTAAACACCAGGTCATAATCAAGACGGAATGTTCCGGCAACATTTAAACCAATAAGCCCGGCAATAGAATTAACCAGGATGAAAACCGAAGCCAGTGAAGCGATAATTCTTGGGTTTTTCCATTTTAAAAGGTTTAGTGCAGGAGACAGGAATATCCCTCCACCTATTCCTGAAATGCCCGATAACAGGCCAATGCTTCCCCCCAGCAGTAATTTTTTGGGATTTGAAAATTCCCTGGAGAGTGTTCTACTCTTTAAAAATTGCAGCACCATAAATGCACCGGCTAAAACCAGGGCACCTCCTAAAATTAGAAAAAATGTAGCCTGCGATAGTTTTAGTTGTGCTCCCAAATAGGCAAGTGGAATACTTAAAACAAAAAATGGCCAGATAAGTTTAAATTTTAAAACTCCATTTTTAATGAATACTATGGTTCCTATTGTAACCACACAAATATTCAGAAGTAATGCAATAGAACGTATCTCGTAAAAGTCGGTTAGCACCAGGCTGAGAATTGCCAGATAACTTGAGCCGCCTCCAAATCCTACTGAACTATAAAATAATGCGATAAAAAAGAATAGGAAAGGAAGATATTCTATGGGCATATCAGGAAATTAAATAGCATTCTACCAAGTCTCCCTTTTTAACCGAAGTTTCCGCATCCAGAAAAATAAGGGCATTTCCTAAAGCCATGGACTGGATCATGGAAGAACCTTGTCCGTTTAAAATGGCTACTTCTTTAGTATCGATTCTCGCTTTCAGAAATGAAGGTCGATCTGATCTGTTCTCAAAATCATGGGAAATTGAAAAAGCATAATGTTCAAGTCCGTTCTTTGGAGAACCACTTAATTTATATAGAAGTGGCAACACATAAATATAAAAGCAGCTAAGGGAAGATGCCGGATTTCCAGGCAGGGCAAATACAAATGTATCTTCTTTTCTGCCGAAATATAGCGGTTTTCCGGGCTTCTGAAAAACTTTATAAAACAGTTCTTCCACTCCGTTCTCTTCAAGCGCCTGCTTTACAAAATCATAATCTCCAACCGAGATCCCGCCGGAAAGAATCAAAACCTCTGTGTTCTCAAGGGAGTCTTTTATTCCGGCTTTGATAGCTTCAAAATTATCTTCAATTTGTTTTTTGCCCTGACACTGAAATCCATATTTCTCACAGGCCGCAGCAAGGGCAAAACTGTTGGATTCGTATATCTGTCCTTCCCCTTTTGGTTTTCCGGGTGCTACCAGTTCGTTTCCGGTTGTAATTAAATTGATCACAGGCTTCCTAAAAACATCAACTTTCTCTATTCCAAGACTTCCAATCAACCCAATTCCTGCCGGAGTAATGCTATATCCGTTTTCAAATACAACTTGTTTTTTTGTGAATTCACCTCCTTTTCTACGAATATTTTGGCCTTCCCTGGGTTCCTGTTCCAATAAAAGCTTATCTCCGATCACAGTGGTTTTCTCCTGCATCATTACAGCGGTAGTATTTTCAGGGATTTTAGCGCCGGTAAAAATCCTTGCAGCTTCTCCCTCCTTCAATTCCAGCTGCCTCGTATCCCCGGCAGCAATTTCTCCTTTAATAATATACTCCCGGAAAATACCACACAATGCATATCCATCCATGGCCGAATTATCGAAGGATGGCATAGCGAATGGTGCAATAATATCCTTTGAAAGTGAATAGCCCAGACAATCTTTCAATTTCCGACACTCGGTTTTTGGCCTTACCTGCTGCCCTTTAATGATTTTCAAAGCTTCTTCGATTGTAACCATTAACCTCCTATTGAAATCATTGACCTGTTTTGCTCGTAATGATCGGCATCCATTTTCACATCCATTCCATCACGGGAAAATTTCTTGGTCTTGATAGCGTTTATAATAATATTTTCCATTTCCTGTCCATTTCTAAGCGGCGTGAGAAGATCGGTTTCAGAATTGGCGAAAAGGCAATTCATCATTTTACCATCGGCCGTCACACGAATACGATTACAATCCGCGCAGAAGGGATTAGTAATAGTGCTCACGATCGCAAAACTTCCTGTGTGACCCTTGACTTTAAAATTTGTAGATGTGCTGTGCTTTGGGTTTTCAAGCGCTACCACATTTCCGAAGCGCTTAGAAACAATGTCTAAGATCTCCTGTTTTGCAACCCCTTTGCTCCAGTCCCATTTATTCCCTTTAAAAGGCATGAATTCTATAAATTTTACCGTAAGATTCTTGTACTTCGTAAGCGCGATAAAATCATTGATCTCGTTGTCATTAACGCCTTTTATCAATACGATATTCAGTTTTACCTGCATATCCATTTCCAGCGCTTTTTCAAGGTTTTTCAAGATGCGATCGAAATAATCGCGTTTGGTGATAAAAACCGACTTGGCCTTGTCCAGAGTATCCAGGCTTAAATTGATCTTCCGCAAACCTATTTTCTGGAAAAGATCCAAATATTTATCCAGTGTGATCCCATTGGTAGTGATCTTTAAAGTGACGCCAAGCTTCGCGAGCTCCTCCACCAGATACCCAAAATTTTTCCTAACCAGTGGCTCACCGCCGGTAAGCCTAATGGTGTCCACACCCAGGTCGCGAAATGTTCTGGAAAGAGTGATGATCTCTTCCAAACTCATGATATTGGGTTTCTCAATGAGTTCAATCCCGTCTTCAGGCATACAGTAAAAACAACGAAGATTGCACCTGTCAGTCAGGGATATCCTGAGATACGTGTGCGCTCTTCCAAAATTATCTACTATTTTAGGTTCCTTCTCAATCATGTCTTTTTCCTTTTATCATATTAAATACGTGCAATACATGCGGAAATATCGCATCCATACATTCTGCTGCGCCTTTGGTAGATCCCGGAAAAGCCAGCACCAGTTTTTTATCCATTATACCTGCGATGGATCTTGAGAGCATTGCAAAGGGCATTCGCTGTTGACCATAACTTCTCATTTGTTCCTCCACACCTTCTAGCTTTAAATCAAGCATAGGCGCAATGGTTTGCGGGGTAACATCCCTGGGGCCTACTCCGGTTCCGCCGGTGAAAATAACCAAATCTGTTTTTGCGTTTTTCAAAACCGATCTTATCTCCTCTGCTTCATCTGGAATAATGGTTATATTGGAGCTAATCCCCAAAGCTTTCAGTTTTGAAACAATCGTTTTTCCTGCCTTATCCTCTCCTATTCCTTTGGAAATAGTATCTGAACATACCACCACTTCCGCAGTAAGATTTTCAGCATTTACATTAAATGAAGATTTTCCCCCGCTTTTATTCTGAAGCCTGATCGTTCGTATTTCCACCTGCTTATCGATTGGTTTCAGCATATCATACATGGTTAGCGCAACAATACTCGCACCGTGCATCGCCTCCACCTCTACACCGGTTTTATAAATGGTTTTAACCGTAACCGAAATTTGAATTTCCAGGCCGTCAATCTCATATTCAATTCCGGTAAATTCTATAGGCAGCGGATGGCAATCCGGCAATAGCTCGGGAGTTTTCTTTACTCCAAGCAGTCCGGCGGCTTTGGCCATTTCGAATACATTGCCCTTGGGAACTTTATTTTCCTTTATTGCTTTAATTGTTTCCTCGCCCGAAGTTTGCACCACTGCAATCGCGGTAGCTTCCCTAAGCGTCATTATTTTATGGGTAATATCTACCATCTATTTATTCATTTTCCATTGATGAGTTTCATCTTCGAAAATCTCTTTTCCGAAAATAGGCACTTTGGACTTTATTTCTTCCACAAAATAGTTGCAGGCTTCGATCGCGATTTTTCTATGTGCCGAAGATGTAAAAACGAACAGGCATAATTCTCCTGTGTTCACCCTGCCCAGGCTATGATAAATATGTGCACAGGTAATATCGAATTTTGAAAAGGCAACTTCCCTAATCTCGTGAAATACGTTTTCGGCCATTTCTTCGTAAGCCGAATAATCTATCGCGCTCACGGTTTTGCCTTCCACCTCATCTGCGCGTATCTGTCCCAAAAAGATGCTGTGAGCACCAATATTGGTTTTAGACTGGTGGCTCGCTATAGACTGCGCGATCTTTTCAGGCGCAATGGCGCCCTGAACAAATACTTTTTTTGGTTTCTTCTTATCCATCAATTATTGTTTCTATTCCTCCTTCTACATTTTTTAGATTCTGAAATCCGAAATCCTTCTGAAGCATTTCAACAGCTATTCTACTTCGCTTGCCAGACTGGCAAAAGACCAGTACTTCTTCCCGATTGGGAATTTCCCTTAACCGCTGCTGTAAACTTCCCAGCGGAATATGAATTACATTTTCAGAATTCACTTTTGGTTGCTCAAATGCTTCCCGTACATCCAGATAAATTTTATGAGTATCCCTTACTTCGCAATCAATCCTAACCGGAATGATCCCTTGTTTTTTGATCTTTTCTATTTCCTCCTGCCTGGGCTGAATATTCATTATTTGTTCGATACCCGTAAGTATATTTATCAATTTCAGTTTTCCTGAAAGCACATTCCCGGCACCAAGAATTATTTTAAGAACCTCTGCTGCCTGAAGCATCCCTAAAATTCCTGGTGTCACGCCAAGAACACCGGTAGCTTCACAGCTTACTTCCTGCCTCGCCGTCTTCGGAAAAAGACATCGATAGGAAGGCCCATCCTGATAATTAAATACCGAAATTTGGCCTTCATTCTTATATACCGAAGCATATATCCAGGGTTTTCCGGTTAAAATACAGGCATCATTGATCAGGAATTTGGTTTCAAAATTATCGGTGCCATCAAGAATCAAATCATATTGATCAAAAAACATTTCAGCATTTTCAATAGTTAGCGCTTCTTCAATGGCAACCAGTTCGATCTCACTGTTTAAACGCTGTAATTTTTCTTTAGCAACCAGGGCCTTAGGTTTTCCAATATTAAACTCATCATATAAAACCTGCCGATGCAAATTGGTAATGGAAACCTTGTCGTGATCCATCAAGCCAATCTTACCAATACCGGATCCTGCAAGGTATTGTGCCGCGGGACACCCCAGTCCGCCAACACCAACTATCAGGACACTGGAATTTCGCAGTTTTTCCTGTCCGGAAATCCCAACTACATCCAATTTTATTTGTCGGTCGTATCTCATTATCCTCCTGCAAAGGGAGGTAAAAATGCCACCTCATCACCTTCTTTTAATTCTACTTCGCTAATTAAATCCCGATTTATAGCCAGCTGTACAGCTTCAGGATCAGGAATCCCATATTTCTTAATTTGCATATCTTTTAACTCCATAGCCCATAATCCCTGAGCCACATCTAAAACCTCTTCGGTTTTGTTTGCGGTCTCCGCGATCATTCCAAAATATTTTATGGTCACTTTCATCGGTTTATTTTATTGTTTTAGAGGATATATAGCATCCAAATAACCATTTCCCTTTGTGATAAAATTCTTCTAATAGATGTTTTATCTCTATTCCATCTGTTTTAATAGTTCTACATCTTTTACGGTATCCACATCAAAATTTCCCTTTTCAAATTTTTGTGTCGCAAACTCAAATTTCTTATCATAGATCAGTTTTTTAGCTCCCTCATCACCTTCCAGTGCTTTCAATTGCGGAAAAACCTCCCGGGAAAATATTGCGGGAACTCCAACATCACCTGCATATTCAGAAAAAGTTGCCTGAACATCCTTTTCCAACTGAAGTTTTATCAATTGCTCAATATTCTCCCTGGTAACAAAAGGTTGATCTGCCAGCAAAATGAGAACATGTTCCAGTTTATTTTCCAATTTTAGGGAGGTAAACAAACCTTTCCGGATACTCGTGGACATTCCTTCTCCCCATGTTTCATTGATAACCACTTCAAAATTATTCCTGAAAGTTTTAGCCTTAATTTCATCTGCCTTTGCTCCCAAAACCAGCACCTTAGAATCGAATTTAAAGGAATTTGCAACATCTATGATGTGCTGAAGCAATGTTTTTCCTTTAAACTCCACTAGCTGTTTTGGATGCCCCAATCTACTGGAATCCCCAGCCGCCAGGATGATCACCCCTATTTTCCTGTTCCCGATCATACCTGAATTTGTTTAAATTGATTGTCCTTTTTTTCATGTATTGGCGCAGCTTTTTCCCTAAGCGGTCTCGCGCTATTACCTGTTAGGACAGATTGTATTTCAGATAGAATTGAGAGCCCGATCTCGGCAGGAGTTTCTGCACCAATTTCAAGTCCTACCGGAGCGTGGATTTTATTCAATACTTCAAATTTCAGTTCAAATCCTTCTTTTTCCAGATCATCCAGCATTTTCTCGTATTTTTTCTTCGGCCCAAGAATCCCAATATAGGGTATGCGGTCATCTGTTAATACCAATTTCAAAACTGACAGATCATAATTGTAATTGTGGCTCATCAGCACCAAACAACTCCGGCTATCTATTTCAATATTTCTCAAAGTTTCTTCAGGTTTTGAAATGATTACCTGGCAGGAACTTTTAAAACGTTCTTTATTGGCATGGCTTGGCCTGCCATCTACTACTGTAACATCCCATCCAACCATCTCTGCCTGCTGCGCGAGGATTTGCGCATCATTTCCTGCTCCTATAAGGATCAATTTTACGGGTGGCTGATAATTTTGAATAAAAACATGCTGTGTTTCTCCCTTCACTGAAACTTCAGCAAAATGCGGTTTGTTACTCTTCAGGCTAATTTGAGCCCTTTCCAGCATTAGATCAATAAATTCTTCTTCCTGTTCCTTCCCAATGTAATTTGAATTTTCTTCAATTAGTAAAATAGTTCCAGGCTGATCTTTTGATCTGTTCAGATTAAACTGAACTACAATCGCCACAGGATCTTTCCTGTTAATAAGCGTTTTCAACAATTCGCAGGAATTCTGTTTATACTCATAATCCAATGGCTCAAACAAAACCTGAATGACACCGTTGCAGCCTAACTGAGCCCCGATTATCGCATCATCTTCATCACTGGTATCGTAGGTTACGAGTTTATTTTTTTGCCGGTGCAGCGCCAGAAGTGCCTTGCGCAAGGCATCGCCTTCGAGACAGCCACCACTAATAGCTCCCGTAATATTGCCAAATTCATCCACCAGCATTCTTGCCCCGGCTCTTCTATAGGAAGAACCTTCCACGTGCACCACAGTTGCAAGCACACTAGCCGTGCCTGCTTTTTTAAGCAGTTCGTATTCGGCTATAATAACGTCCAGTTCTCTCATAGTACCACGCTTTTTAGCTGATTAACAATTTTCTTTATTTCACCAGCTGCAAAATCGATATCAGCTTCGGTGGTTTGTTTGCCAAGGCTTATTCTCAAAGAAGACAGTGCCAGCTCATCGCTTAATCCCATTGCTTTTAGAACATGTGAGGGCTTAATGATATTCGATGAACAGGCAGAGCCGCGGGAAACTGCCAGGCTATTCAATTTTCGCAGAAGTAGATTCCCAGCAATATTCTTAAACGATATATTGGTAGTATTCGGAAGTCGGTGAGCATTTTTGGAATTAATGCCTGCACCTTCAACATATTCGAGAAGTACTTCCATTTTATTTCTGAGTTGCTCAATTCTATTTGATTCTTCTTCCATTTCAGAATAAGCGATTTCCGCAGCCTTCCCAAAACCTACAATTCCCGGAACGTTCAGCGTTCCGGCACGCATTCCTTTTTCCTGGCCGCCACCAAAAATATGAGGTTCAACATCAACTTTATTTTTCTTGTTAATATAGAGGACACCTACCCCTTTGGGCCCATAGATCTTATGGGAAGAGAAGACAGCCAGGTCTAAATTCATTTCCTTTAAATCTACCGGAATCTTCCCTACAGCCTGGGTGATGTCACTCATAAGTTTCACACCGCTCCCATGCACAATTTTTCCAATCTCCTTAATAGGGTGGACCAAGCCGGTTTCATTATTGGCCAGCATAATGCAGACAAGGATCGTTTCAGAAGTAATAGTCTGTTCTAATTCATTTAGATCGATATTCCCTTCAGCGTCTACATCCAGAAAGGTGATTTTAAACCCATCATCTTCCAAAACCTTCATCGTATCTAGAATCGCTTTATGCTCGGTTTTAGCTGTAATGATATGTTTACCTTTTGACTTGTTGCTTTTTGTAAAGCCGAAAAGGGCAAGATTAGCCGCTTCGGTTGCACCAGAAGTAAAAATGATTTCTGAAGACCTGCAATTCAAAAGTTTGGCAATCTGCGCTCTTGAATGTTCCACAGCATCCTCTGCATCCCATCCAAAAATATGGTCACTACCCGCATTCCCAAACTTCTCATTAAAACAAGGCAACATGGTATCCAGCACCCGCGCATCAACCGGTGTCGTCGCGTTGTAATCGAGATATATCTTATTATTTACCGTCATTTAAAAAAGCGTTATGTTTTAATGTACATATCGGTTGATAAATTATAAGGCTCAAGACCAGTCTTAAGCCTTACTTTTTACTTTAAAACTTTTATCAATTCATGCTGTTGTTCAACCAGCTCATTCATTTTCTTCTGAAGGTTATCATATTCTTCCATGATCTTTAATGCATGAGGCGTTACCTCTGCCCCGCCACCATGCTGTCCACCTTTTTTTAAAACAACCAGTGGCTCTTCAGAATGATTATTAAGCTTCTGAACCAGCTCCCAGGCCTTTTTATAGGACAAATTCATTTTTCCGGCTGCTTTGGACAAAGAACCTTCTTTTTGGATTTCTTTTAAAAGCTGATTGGGACCCGGGCCATAAAATTTTTCATCTCCATCTGCTATCCAAAATTTGAACCTGATCTTTTTGCCCATATGAAGGTTCGTATTATTCATTAGGTTTTGAAGTCTCCCTGCAATTCAGAAATGAACGGTTGTTTGTACATCCTTTTTCCGGTTGCCTTATAAAGGGCATTTGCCAACGCGCCTATTACCGGTGGGTATGGAGGTTCTCCAAGCCCAGTGGGATCTATACCGTTATCGATGAAATGTACATCGATTTGTTTTGGAGCTTCCCTGTGACGAATAAGCCTGTAAGTATCAAAATTACTTTGTTGTGGAGTCCCGTCCTTAAAGCTTAGCTGGCTGTACAATCCGTGACCTATTCCATCAATGGTTCCGCCTTCTACCATATTCTTTGCCGCGTCTGGATTCACTACTATCCCGCAATCTACCGCGCAGATAACTTTACCGATAACCGGTTCATTATTTTTTAATGTTAAGTCCAATACCTGCGCAACATAGGAATTATGGCAGTAATACGCAGAAACTCCTCTACTTTGTGAAGAGTTGCCATTGTTCCAGCCGGATTTATCCCTTACCAGTTCGAGAACACCCGCAAAACGTGCAGGATCATAGTCATTGTTTTCTCCTACGGGATCATTTTTTGCACGTTTCAGCATGTCCAGGCGAAACTCAATTGGATCTTTTCCCATTTCTTCTGCAAGCTCGTCTAAAAATGACTGCTCTGCACCGGCAATAAAATTTGATCTTGGGGCCCTAAAAGCTCCAATAGAAATATTTGATTCTACTGCCCAGCTTTCCGCTAGATAATTATCGATTGCTCCGGCCGGAAAACGGTTGGCAAAAAGCGGACTTTCAGACATACCCCCTGCATTTACATGAAATCCGGTTAGGTTATTATTCCCATCCAGGGCTGCCCTGTAAGTAACATGATACGCCGGGCGGTAAACACCGTTGGTCATATCATCTTCGCGGGTATAAACAAGTTTTATGGGCGCACCCATTTTTTGTGAAATAACGGCAGCTTCTATAACAAAATGTCCGTAAAGCCGTCGGCCAAATCCACCACCCATTCGGGTCATTTGTATATCTATGTTTTCAAGGTCTATTCCCAACCTTTTGTTTATGCTTTTTTCAGCAAACTCCGGAGTTTGAATAGGCCCTACTAACTCTGCTTTATCTCCGGTAACATTGGCGAAAAAGTTCATGGGCTCCATACAATTGTGGGCCAGGAACGGGCAGCTGTATGATCTTTCGATAACGCGTGCTGCATTTTTAAAAGCAGCCTCGGGATTACCATCCTTCCGTATCATTTCAGATTTCTTTGAACCAACTTGAGCCATTAAAGAATTGTGGATATCTGAGTTTTCTAGTCCGCCGGAATCCATAAGACCCGGAGATTTTTCAAGAATTTCAATTTGTTTTACCATTTCAGGATTTAGGTCCCATTCTACCTTCAAAGCTTTCTTAGCCTGCATTACCTGCCAGGTAGAATCTCCTACCACTACTACCAATTTAGAAAAGGCTCCCGTATCACTCCATTCTTTCTCCATGTCTTCCGGATAAGTGTCTATCGTGAAAACATCTTTTATACCCGGCATCTCCTTTGCCTTCTCTGCATCCATATTTTTAAACTCCATACCAAATGAAGGCGGCTGAACAATCATAGCGATAAGCATATCGTCACGATGAATATCAAGCCCGTACAAAGGCTGGCCTGTAACTATTTTTTTGGCGTCTACATTTTTGCGTGAAGTTCCTATGATTTTAAAATCACCGTTATTTTTAAGCTCTACCTCTTCGGGAACTTCAACCTTTACAGCAGCTTTTGCGATCTCACCATACCCAATAGTGCGGTCGCTTCCGGAATGACTTATCACTCCTTTCTCAACGCTTAGTTCAGATACCGGAACTTCCCATTGAGATGCAGCAGCCGTTAACAACATTTGCCTGGCGGTGGCTCCGGCCATTCTCAGGGATTCCCAACCCTGGCGGATTGACTGACTTCCTCCTGCCAGCTGACGGGTAAAAATTGCAGTATTTAAAGGTGCCTGCTCTACGAGTACGTTATTCCAATCTACATCCAGTTCTTCAGCCACGATCATTGGCATAGAAGTTTTTACATTCTGGCCAATTTCGGGATTAGGGGAATAAATGGTTACAATCCCGTTATCGCCTATTTTTAAATAGCCGTTTAATTCAAACCATTCGTCGGGCATTTGCATGCCCAGTTCTTTCTCAGCTTCTTCTGTATTACGGGCACATCCCAGCCAGCTAAATCCAATGATCAACCCACCTCCTGCTAAGGAAACGCTTTTTATAAAGGATCTTCTACCTATTCCTGTTTTTACTTTACTCATTTTTCCGGGTTTTGATTAAACTGACAATTAAACGATGTGGGAATTTGAAGCTGTTTTTACAGCCGCTTTAATACGGGTATAAGTGCCACAGCGGCAAATATTTCCATTCATGGCAGTTTCTATTTCCTCGTCGCTGGGTTTGGGATTGCTTTTTAAGAAAGCGGCGGCGGTCATGATCTGCCCCGCCTGGCAATAGCCACATTGAGGTACATCGTGTTCCAGCCATGCTTCTTGAACAGGATGATCGCCATTTTCGGAAAGCCCTTCAATTGTGGTGACCTTATTATCTGTAACCGATGAAATTGGAATTTGACAGGATCTTACAGCAGAACCATTTAAATGTACGGTACAGGCACCACATTGCGCAATTCCGCATCCATATTTTGTGCCTACTAATTTCAGGTGATCTCTTAAAACCCAGAGCAAGGGAGTGCTGGGGTCGACATCAACCTTGAGTTTCTTTCCATTGATGGTAATATTGAATTCTGCCATAATAAATCGGTTTTAATTGAATTGCATTAAAGTATAAAAAATATCTTTATTAGCCTGTTTAATCCATTAAATAATTACGCGCCAATTCTAACAGTTATCACTTTTAGTTTAAATTATTGTATCATTTGTAATTTAAAAGACGTGTGGCAACAATAAAAAAGGAACACCTGCTATACAAGTTGCTTAATGGGATACCAATTGATCCATCTTCAATATTTTTATCACTTTCCTATTGTAGTCAATGATCCTGTTTTTCTTTAGCAAACTGAGTACACTGGATACTTCCTGGCGGTTGGTAGAGGTAAGTTGTGCGATCCTTTGGTGCGTGAGGGAATTGTTTATAATTAATTCCCCCTTATGTTCTTTAGAAGAATCCAAAGCGGTTTCCCTTAAAAATTCTATTATTCTTTGTTGATTGTTTTTGAGGGAGAGGTCCTGTAACCTTTTTTGGGTTTTTTCCAGCTTATCCTCGAGTAATTGACTAAATTTCAAATTAAGCGCAGGAGACATGAGCAATAGTTTCCTGAAGTGTTCTTCTTTCATAACACAGAAGGTAACCTGTTCCTCTGCAATAGCCGCTTCCTTCCTTTTATTAATTCCCAGGATGGAAGCTTCTCCAAAGACCTCTCCGGGCTGAAGGATGGTTACCAGGAATTCCTGCCCATCTTCACTGAACTTTGAAATTTTTATCCTCCCCATCTTCAGGAAATATACACTGTGCGCAAGATCTTCCTGAAAATAGACCAGTTCATCTTTTTGTATAGTCCTCATTACAGTATTCTGGCAAACAAATGTCCTGTGCTCCAGGGAAAGTTCAGCAAAAAAATTGAAATTCTCTAAATACCAGACTTTTGACTTTTTCTTCATTTTGTTTCCCTTTAGCTTAGGTTGATAAGAAAGATATGAAAAACCCTTTCTTTACAATCTTAATTTTTTGATAAACATGAGCTGTTGTCAAAAAATTGACAGTTTAAAATCCAGAGGAATAGTATGTTTAAAAAAGTAAATCTCTCCCGCAAATCCTGCCTTATCTCTTCGGCTGTGGGCCTGCCCCAGTACCAATAGCCATTATAAATCTTGTGAATCTTCAACCCCGGCTCCAGGATGAGAGTGTGGGGTACCATGGGGTTATGCTGCGGGTCTGTATATTCCTGGATCTCAAGATCCTTTTGGATCATCCTTTCTTTATCACATAAAAACGGCCAGTGCGCACCCAGCCGGGTACGCCATTCCAGGCTTTCTAATTGAGTATCTGTGCTAATTGTTATGAATTTGGAGTACCTACCTGCATTTCAATTTGCATCGCTGCCATCCATTGATATTGCAAATCTTCTTTGGGGCAATATCCTCCCCGTGCAAGTACAAGTACTACTGGGTCCTTCCCTTGCAGATCGCTCAAATTTCTTTTTATGCCCTTATGATCGGGTAATTCATAATCAGGAAATACAGCTCTTTTTTTAAAATCTCTCATAGTTTTTATTGTAAAATAATTTACCCTGTCCGTTTTTACACTTTACAAAAATTCTCCCGGCTACTACAGCGGGCAATTAAGGTAAATAAGACATGAAAAATAAAAGGAGCCACTTAAAAATGACTCCCGTTTTTCATATTTTTCGCAATCCCTACTTCAGCGAGGCAGAATTTAATGCTTCTTCAAATTCTTCAGTAGTAAATACATGGCTGGTGATCATCCTTAGGTTCATTAAAGCCCCCTGGAAAGTATCGAGTCCCGGTAATTTGGCACTTCCGCTGGCATCTGCAATTACAGCAACTTCAAAACCTTCTTCCAGAAGATTCCGGGTATGCGATTCTACACATAAATTTGTTGACATTCCAGCCATTAGCACTTTTTCTATCCTGTACTTTCTAAGTTGGAGGCTAAGGTCTGTATTCTTTGGGCTGTACAATTTATGCGGGTTGCAAAGAATAATATTTTCTCCTTCAAGGTATTGCTTGAATTCCTCGAGAAAATCGGCTCCGGAGCCTTCAAATCCTTCCATATCCAGCCGCCCCTTGCGTTTATACATCTCTTTGGAATGCATGAACTTCTCAAGAGCACCACCAAATTTCCATTCCTTATCTGTTGGAAAAAAATAATGGGGTGATATGAAGATCTTCATTCCTTTTTCCCTGGCCAGCCTAAACACAGTAGACATGTTCTCTATGGTATTATTTTCTTTAACACTCTCTTTTACAATAGGCCAGGCCACACCGTCTTCCCGTAGGAAATCATTCTGTGGATCGGTTATTACTATGGCGGTATTTTTATCAATTTCAAATCCGGGATCCGGGATCCCAGCTTCCTTTGCGGCACTAATCACTTTCCAGTCTGAGCTTTTCATCATTTTCTTTTTTAAAATTAGAATGTAATATAAGCATACGCCATAAGATAAAATGTCAGATTTATGACAGAAGGTGCGGGACTATACCTGTAATTTTGATCCTGCGGTTCGGCATCAATTGAGTATATTTAAAAAATCGAATTTCAAGAACAACCTATGTCGCGAATAAGCATAATCCAACCCGCAGAAGCAACAGGCAGGCTTAAAGAGATCTATGAACAACTGGAAAAACAACGCGGGCAAATTGCCGAAGTTCATAAAATCCAGAGTCTGCGTCCGGAAAGCATAGTTAAGCATATGGAGCTTTATATGGAGATCATGTTCTGTAAATCTGAACTTTCCAGGGCGCAGCGGGAAATGATCGCGGTAGTGGTATCTATGGCAAATAATTGCAGTTATTGCGCCACCCATCACGGCAGCGCTTTACACCATTACTGGAAGGATGAGGAAAAATTAAGGAAGCTCCGGGCCAATTACAGGGAAGTTGATATTTCCGGGAATGACATGGCCCTATGCCAATATGCCGAAGAAGTAACCTTACGGCCTCAAAACATTGAGGAAGTAGATCCTACAGCACCTTTGAGAGAAATTGGATTCAGCGACGCTGCTATCCTGGATACAACTCTGGTGGTAGCCTATTTTAATTTCGTGAACCGCATGGTGTTAAGCCTGGGGGTGGAAATTGAACAGGACGGGGGAGCAAATTACAAATATTAAAAAAAGGAATAAATGGAAAAATTTGACGCAATAATCATAGGCACGGGACAGGCAGGTCCTGCCCTGGCCGCAAGCCTGGCAAAGAATGGCTTTAAGACGGCAATTATTGAAAAAGGGCATCTTGGAGGCACTTGCGTAAATGTGGGGTGTACTCCCACCAAGGCCTATGTAGCATCTGCACGCAGGGTTTTTGCAGCAGGGAACAGTGAGGAGCACGGGGTGATCCTGGAAGGAAATTTAAAAATAGACCTTAAAAGAATAAAGCAGCGAAAGGACAAACTTATACAGGATTCCCGCAGCGGACTGGAAAAGATGTTCGCGGATACCGAAAATCTCACCTTAATAAGAGGAAAAGCCACTTTCCTGGACCAGCATACGGTTCAGGTTAAAAATGAAAAATATACTGCAGCGAAATTTTATATCAATGTAGGCGGAAGGCCCAGAATTCCTGAAGATTTCAAAGCTATTGACTACCTCACGAACGAAAGCATACTGGAGCTGGAAGATATCCCGGAACACCTTGTGATCATAGGCGGGGGGTATATTGGGCTGGAATTCGGGCAAATGTTCCGGCGGTTTGGTAGCAAAGTGACTATTCTGGAAAAAGGAGATCAACTCCTCAAAAAGGAAGATGATGATATCGCTCAAGAAATCGCTGAAATTCTGAAGGATAGCGGAATTGATGTCAAACTAAATTCAGATTGCATTAGTGCCGAAAAATCTGATACCGGCATTTCCGTAAATTATAATTGTGAAGGTAATATAGAAAAGATCAAAGCTTCACATGTACTTGTTGCCACCGGAAGGATCCCCAATACAGATGATTTGGGGCTGGATAAGGCAGGAGTGAAACTGGATAAAGCAGGATTTATAGTAGTGAATAACGAACTGCAAACCAGTGCTGCGCATATATGGGCGCTGGGGGATTGTAACGGGGAAGGGGCTTTCACCCACACCGCGTATAACGATTTCCAGATCGTAAATTCTCATCTTTTTGAGGAGAGAAAAAGATATCTCTCAGACAGGTTTACCTGTTACGCTGCTTTTATAGATCCGCCACTGGCAAGAGTAGGCCTTAACGAAACTGACATTAAAAAGCAGGGTTTAAAAGCAAAAGTGGCTATCAGGCCAATGAGCAAGATCGCCAGGGCAAAGGAAAAAGGGGAAACCGCAGGAAAATTAAAGATCTTCATTGAAAACGAGACCAATAAGATCCTTGGCGCCACTTTTCTTGGTGCCGGGGCAGATGAGTACATTCATACAGTGATAGATCAAATGTATGCGGGAGCTTCTTATGAGGTCATAAGGGATGCCATTCATATCCATCCCACGGTGAGCGAATTACTACCCACCATGCTGGAAAATCCAAAAGAACTTTAAAAATTAGAAAATGAAAATCAATTATATTATTCTGTTACTCTTTATTTCCGTTTCAACCTTTGCCCAGATCGCAGAATCCGCAGAGGAGATTTCCCCCCTGCTCATCGGGGAAAAAATTCCTGAAATAGAAATAACTTCTGCTGAAAGCAGAAAAATCAGTCTTGGGGAGCTTGTGAGAAACCAGCCTGCGATCTTACTTTTTTACCGCGGAGGCTGGTGTCCGTTTTGTAATGCACACCTTGCTGAGGTGGGAGAGATCACCGCAGAAATTAAAGCCCTGGGATATCAAATTATTGCTGTAAGCCCCGATTCTCCTGAACAACTGAAAGCTTCTCTTGCTGAACAGGACCTGGATTATGAGCTGTTTTCAGATGCAGATGGCACGCTTACCCAGGCGATGGGTCTGGCTTTTAAATCTCCTGAAAAGTATGGTTCGATGCTTGGAAATGTTTCCGGAGGTAAAAACACCGGATTTCTGCCTGTACCTGCATTATTTGTTCTGGGTACTGAAGGCACTATTTTATTTGAATACATAAGCCCCAATTATAAACAACGCATCGCTGCTCCTTTGCTGCTGGAGGTTTTGAAACATTTCAGTTCTAAATGAGGTAACCCATCCTTTTCCTGACAAATACAAGTGTTTTATAGAGAAATTATCTTGGAATAAACCCTGGTAAATCTGTTCCTGTTGGCAGGGTGAAAAAAAATTAAGGAGCCCGGTATATCAAGGTATCCGGGTTAAAAGCGAACCAGGCAAACCAGAAATTGGTTACAGCCGGTAATTGATTCCCTTCAGCATCAAAGATCTCTGCACTTTTACTTTCGGCATCGTATCTTATTTCAAGTTCTTTGCCATCTAACTGGTCTTTTATGGACTTCTTACCCGCTTTTTCAAGTTCTGAAAATGGATAGGCTTTCGAAGCTCCATTTAAGTTTATTCCAATAACCATCTCTTTAGGATGAAATTCTTCATTCTTTGCAGAGACAGGGAGGTAGAAGAATCTTCGTACCCGGGATAAGGATTTAAGGAGTAATCTCTTTTAAAGCCGGTCTTTTCAGAAAGAACCAGGGTCTCCGGGTTTTTTTCCTTCCAGTTCTTCCAGGTGGTATTTGCGGTATTCAGGATCTTCAATTCCTTGCCGGCCATGGGTCCGCTTACGGCTTTATATTCCAGTTGTGACCACAGAGATTCAGTTAGCCTGTCATACAAAAGCACATCACTGTTATAGAGTAGACCAGACACTCCAAATTCCAGGGCCTTACCATCAATTTCAGCATCAAAAGCGATCCCGCTGCCACAAAGCGGGCAGTAAGTGATCACCACAGACTTTCCGTTAAAATTGTCATTAACGATCTCATGAAAGTTTAGGATATTTATAGGATAAGCTTTGGCTATTCCGTTTTCTTTAACTCCCAGAATACGGTCATCTGCCTTTAAGGATGCTTGCTGTGCTTTTATAAATACAGGAGCATCAATAGAGGGAATACCGTCCTTTGGCGGGCCGCCATCCTTAATTTCAGCAATGGGAATAGAGGCATTTCCCAGATCAAATCCTTTTTTGGTTTGACCATAAGAGAAATGTATTAGTAGAAATACAGTTATGAATAGTAGAAATCTCATACTAATTCCACTGGTTTTAAACCGATTTTATACGTGTTGTTCGACATAATTTTTTTAGTGATTAAAATATATTCAGTTAGACGGGAGCCCCGGTTATGAATTACCGGTCTTAACAAAGGTTTAGTACCGTTTTACTTTTCACCGTGCTGCCTAAAGATCTTAAATTATCCTCCCTTTGATTGTCATAAAACTGACAGATAAATCAATTTTAAAGAATTTTTATGAAGCAGGTTTGTTCCTTCCTTCTCATAGAACCTGCCTAAATTTTCAACTCCAATGACCATAACCAATTCACTCTTGACTAAAGTAGAGCTTCCTGTGATCAGGAAAGCCTTGCAGATTTTAATGCTTACTCAAATTCCTCTGTGATTAAGACATGGCTGGCAATTATCCTCAAACTTATGAGTGATGCTTTAAAAGAATCTATCCCGGCAGCCCATTCCTTCAATAAGTCATATTCTAATGAAATAAAGAATCCCGCGAATTGCGGGATTCTTTTTGAAAATCATTCATTTTTAACTCTCAATCAATCATACTCAAGGTGACGGCATTATTTATATTATCTCCTCGATTGATTTTCAGGTTCCTTTTTCTACCATCGTTCATAATTTGAATTTTATAGGTTTTTTCAACATCCTTTTTTTCATCATAATTTACATTGTAGACTACTTTTAAAAAGTTGCTGTTTGGATATTGCATTAACACTGATTTGATCATATTCTTAGGAAGTTTAATATCCTTGTAGCGTTCTAAAGTTTTCAAGATTTTTCCATTTCTGTCATAATCAGCAATGATATAACCATTGGATCCTTTAAAGAGAACCTGGAAGGATTCTTTACGGCCATCAAATTCAACTAACTTTTTAACATCAAAAATAGAAGCTTCTTTCTCGAGGAATATTACATGATCTGACAATGTTTTGTCCTGTACTTTTTCAAGATAATTAAGGTTAACATTAGATACTACAACACCCTCTAATTGTACTTCTTCAACCTCACTGGTAGTGTTTTGTGAGAAACCCAGGCTGGTAAGGCCTAATACGAATAAACCAATTACTAAATTTTTCATGACTTATAATTTTTAGAGATTAATATTTATCGATAAAGCAAAGATGGCGCATAGAAGCAAGCACTACTTAACGGTCCTGTTGTAATTGATTTCAAGTTTAATTTGAAGTGTTGTAGACATAATTTAAAGACTATAAATTATGTTGCATATCGAATGATAAAGGGATAAATAGGTTATAAAATGTCCTAAAGAGTGCACCTTTGAAGATTGTAATTTTATTTAAGGAAGATTATTTAACAATCTGGGAATCCAATCTTATTACAGAGCACCTTGTACCTTGGATCGTTCTTAAGCATTAATAAATTGGGGTCTGCCTTTAACCAAATTAAATCCACTTCATGTTTTTTATAGGCTTTGTCAAGCCATTTAAAGGCTTCATCATTTTTTCCAAGACGCGCATAATAGTGCGCCACAAATACAATTATCTCAGGCTCCCCTTTATTGGCCCGGTCTATAACCTCATTTAAATATTCCAGAGACTTCTTCTCGTTGCCAAGATAATGATAGGCTATGGCGAGGTGAATCAGCATAGAAGCATGCCGTTTGTCTGAAATTTGTAATCCGGTTTCAAGTACATCCTTTGCCTTTTCGTAATTTTTCATATCTATATAAATGTTACCGAAATGGTCATAGGTGAATTCAAAATTAGGGTTTAACATTAATCCTTTATTCATTAAATGTAAGCTGGTTTCTATATCACCTTTAAAATAATACGCATATACTGTTTCAATTTTATTGTATAATGCATTGGGATCTTCTTTAATTTGATTATTTATACTCTCAATCACCTCATCATAGCGACCAAGCATTAAATAAAGAAAATCTGATAAAAAATTTTCACCCATGTGGCGAGTATACTCATTCAACATAGAGTCAGCAACCTTAAAATTCCAGTTGAACAACTCCTTTTCAGCACGTCTATAAAGCAATTCTAAATTATTAGGATCCAGCTGAAGGGCTTTCTTAAAAAATGGAGCCGCTAAACTATCCGCCTTCATTTTACTTAAATTCCCAAACCAGGTTCCCAACATAGAATAAGTATATCCCAGTCGTACATAAGCTTCAGCAAAGCTGGAGTCCAGCGCAATAGCCCTTTCAAAATATTTTCTTGAGGCAATATAATTCTTGGCTGAATAATTAGAAGAAACATAAACTCCCTGCAAATAGTTATCATATGCTTCCATATTTTTGGTCATTGCTTGTTGGATGTCTGTTTGTTCCTCTTCTGTGATATTGGCATCCAGTTTTTTGGCCACCATTTCGGCAACAAGTGCCTGTACTTTGAATATGGAATCGTAGGTACCTTTATATTCCTGTGACCAGAATAATTTATCTGATTTACCATCGATTAATTGAAGATTGATCTTAATGTCATTTCCCGATTTCTGGAAACCCGATTCCAAAATATAACGCACCTTAAGTTCCTTCGCAATTTCCTGCATCGACTTTTTATTGTCTTTATAATTCATCATAGATGTTAGCGAAATCACCTTATTGATGCCCTTAATTTTCGAAAGCCTTGAAATGATCGCTGTGGTCATTCCATCGCAAAAGGCTTCATTTTCGGGGCTCCCACTCATATTTTTAAAAGGCAATACAGCAATGGAGTTTTCACTTAGTGCGACAGGTTCTTCATTTTCTGTGATAATGGTAGTTTCAGAATTCGTGTAATTATAATATGAAAAGCTTGCAATTAAGAGTATTGCCAGTGTGGCAATTACATAGGTGCGTTTGTTGAATAGCCTACTTTTTGAAGTTAGGGTTGCGGTGTTATCATTTGAAGTTTGAATTTCTTCACTGTCTTCATCGTTTAAAGGATTTCTGAATTTTACTTCCCCTGGAGGATACCCATAATATTGATTGAAACTTGTATTAAAATACGATGGACTGCTAAACCCAACCTTATATGCAATCTCGGAAGCCGTGGCCACATTGTTTTTAAGCATCTCCATGGCTTTTTCCAACCTAAATTCCCGGATGAACCGGCTCGTGGATTTACCGTTAATAGCATTTAGTTTTCGGTGTAATTGGGATCGGCTTAATCCCATTGCAGTCGCTAACTGCCCGACTCCAAATTGTTCGTTTTCCAAATTGGTTTCAAGAATGTCAACTAGTTTTTTGAGAAATTTTTCATCCATGGATAGCTGGTTGTCCATCCTTATATCCTTTTAAAGTCATTAAATCTTTGTAATTCGAAATGCCCCTAACTAATATACGGAATTTCAAAACGACCTGAACATTAATTAAATTGGAGTTAATTTAATATGACTGCTTGCATTTTAAAATAAAGATTGCCTTTCATTATTGCTTTAATCTATTTGCCCGGTTTTCTTTAGGTTGTTATACTAAATGTTCTGGTTTTGGGTATTTTAAATATAATTTTTAAATCACGTTTCTTCCTTAAAACCCTTTGGGTATCTTCCTGTTACAATTAAAAAGAAAGAAGAAGGCTAAGCCGCATTTCAACTTTTAAATGTTTCCAAATAGTTAAGAAAACAACAACCTTAGATTAATTTAATGTTTCCTACATTTATTCTATATTATTTTGCGCCGGATTTTAAGCGTCCTATTAAATTAATAAATTATTAAATGGTCTTTAGAAAGTTATTCCCTGCTTTGGTTTTTATTCTTCTTTCCTTCCCTGTTTGGTCACAGAATGATTCTATTACACCTCCCAAAGCAAATCAACAATGGTTTGAAACAATTTCAATTGGAGGTTATGTTCAGGCGAGATATAACCGGCTTTTGGAAACCAATCCGCAATTGGGTTGTGACCAATGTGATGGAAGTTGGGGAGAAGGCAATAGTTTTTCACTACGCCGGGTAAGGTTAAAATTTTCAGGAAACCTGGGAGAATATGTCTCCTTTTATATTCAACAAGATTTTGCCAGTTCTGGAGGGCAGCACTTAGGGCAATTACGCGATGCCTATTTTGATGTAAGCCTGGACAAAAACAGGGAATACAGGTTTAGGTTTGGTCAAAGCAAAGTTCCTTACGGGTTTGAAAATATGCAATCCAGCCAGAACAGAATCCCTCTAGATAGAAATGACGCCCTAAACAGCTCTATTAGAAATGAACGTGAATTGGGAGTCTTCTTCTATTGGACCCCAAAGATAATTCAGGAGCGATTCTCCATGTTAACTAAAAAAGGATTAAAGGGATCTGGTGATTATGGGGTATTTGGATTTGGAGTTTTTAACGGTCAAACCGGGAATTCCCCAGAGCTTAATAATGAACTGCATGTAGTTGCACGTCTCTCCTATCCTTTTCTTATGGGTAGCCAAATCATTGAACCTGGAATCCAGGGATATACGGGAAAATACCAAATGCCTACCGGCAATATCAGCAACGGCACCATTGTAACCGATGATCTTAACTACCTGGATCAACGCGTAGCGGCCAGTTTTATATTATACCCCCAACCATTTGGAATTCAGGCCGAATATAACATAGGAAGAGGGCCAGAATTTAATGAGGAAACCAATGCAATTGAACTTACTCCGCTGCATGGAGGCTATGCAACCCTAACCTATAAAACCCAAATTGGAAACCATATTCTTCTTCCATTTACCCGTTTTCATTATTATGACGGGGGTAAGAAATTTGAGCGCGATGCAAGAAGTTATGAGGTAAAGGAATTGGAAATAGGGGTGGAATGGCAACCTTTTAAAGCCTTTGAACTGGTTGCAATGTATACAATTTCCTCAAGGAGATATGAGGATTTCATCGTGCGCGATAATCTTCAGGAAGGAAGTTTGTTGCGTTTGCAGGCACAGGTAAACTTTTAAAAACTCAGAGTTTTAGGATTTAACGGCAAGTTGATTAGTACAAAGGGGAACTAAGTGTGCTATTACCGCAAAACTTTCCCCTTGTAAATATATTCCACTATTACAAACAGGATAAAAGATCAGCTTCAGGATTTTTTTGAGTACTCTTCTTCTATTTTAAACCGAAAACCCACAGTTGATAAGGAAGAGCACGCTTCTATCTCTACTAAACCAGCGATCTACTTTCAAAACTGCTCCAAAAATTCAATCCTTTTCTCTATAGGCGGATGGGTGGAGAAAAGGCCTCCCAGCCCACCAAATAATCCGGCAGAGGTATCTTTGGGGGTGTTTTCAATAAACATTTGCTGTACTTCTTCGCTTTTAACCTTTACGTGGTGATTTACGGAGATCTTTTTTAAAGCAGAGGCCAGAGCCCAGGGTTTTCGGGTCATTTCAGCAGCACCACTATCTGCCATATATTCCCTTTTTCGGCTTAAGGCAAATTTGAAGACCATGGAGATCAAATATGCCAGGAAAGAAACCACCAGGATCACGATCATCAACTGGCCACCACCTTTATCCCGCCGCCGCCCGCCACCTATGTTTCCGTATAAAAAGCTACGAAAGGCGATTTGTACCACAAAGGCAAGGATCCCTACAAACACTATGGTTACCACCAGCAGGCGAATATCCCTGTTCCTTATGTGCATCAATTCATGGGCTATCACTCCTTCCAGCTCATCATCTTCAAGCTTTTCAATGATCCCCCGGGTTAAGGTAACGCTGGCATCTTTTTCCTTGAGTCCGCTGGCAAAGGCGTTAAGGGCATCGCTTTCTATAATATTCACTTTAGGCATGGTCATCCCCACGCTCATACACAGGTTTTCGACCAGGTTGTACACCCGCATATTTTCTTTGCGTTCCAGCGGTTTGGAGCCGGTGGCCATGGAGATCATTTTTCCATGGGCAAAATATGCGATAAGAAACCAAACCACAACCACCACCGTTACAAACGGGATCGCCTGTATGAAAGCCTGCACGGCAAAATCGGTATTGAGATTCCCGTCTTGATCATAACTGGTAAAATAGACCACGGCAAATACAGCAGCCAGGATAAGCAATGGGAATGCGATGAGGAGAAGGATGGATTTTCTATTGTTCCTCTTTATTTGGGTGTGTATTCCTACAAATGCCACTGCTTAAAATTTGATCTCGGGTGCAACGTCCATTTGCTCTCTTCCCGCAACCCCAAGGTCAAACATAGGCTGGGTAGTAAAACCAAACATTCCTGCGAAAATATTATTCGGAAATTTCTGAATGGCAATATTGAGTTCTTTGGTGGCCGAGTTGAAATAGCGTCTCACGGCAGCCAGTTTGTTTTCAATATCTGAAATTTCCTGTTGAAGATGCATGAAGTTCTGGCTGGCTTTAAGATCGGGATAGGCTTCCACCTGTATATTTAATCCCTGCAAAGCAGCTCCCAGATCCTTCTCGGCAGCGATCTTTTCATTGATCCCTGTGGCCTGGACGGCTCTTTGCCTTGCATTGGTCACAGCTTCCAGCGTTCCGCGTTCGTGCTCCATATATCCCTTCACAGCTCCTAAAAGTTGAGGCACCAGATCATGCCGCTGTTTTAGCTGCACATCAATATCGGCAAATGCATTTTCACGGTTGTTCTTCAAGCTCACCAGACCGTTATAAATAGCCACTCCCCAAAAGACGAGCACCAAAACAATCCCTACTATAATTAACAATGCTACCATAATTTTAGTTTTAAAATATCTTACCCTCAAATATAACTTTTTTATGTTAGTCTTTGGTGTTTTAGTGATTAGGGAATGGTGAATTTTGAATGTTTTTAGTCAGTTGTGGTTCTTGTTACCTGCCCGAACGGTACGGTTGGACCTGGTCACATCGTTGATTCGTTGAATCGTCAAGTTGTTAAATCGTTAAGTTGTTAAGTTGTTAAGTTGTTAAGTGAAATTGGAGATTTGGGTTTTGGGACGTCACACCATCACTCCTTCACTTCGTTACATCGTTACATCGTTACATCGTTAAATCGTTAAATCGTTAAATCGTTAAATTGTTAATTGAATTTGAGAAGTCACTTCATCACTTCACCACAGCGTTACTTCATCACTCCGTCACTTCGTTACTTCATTAATTGGAATTTGGAATTTGAGATTTGGGACCTCACACCATCACTTCATCACTTCGTCACACCATCACAGCGTCACTTCGTTACTTCGTTACTTCGTCACATCGTTAAATCGTTAAGTTGTTAAGTTGTTAATTGGAATTTGAGAAGTCACTTCATCACTTCACCACAGCGTTACTTCATCACTCCGTCACTTCGTTACTTCATTAATTGGAATTTGGGTTTTGGGTTTTGGGACGTCACACCATCAAACAATCACATCATCAAACCATTACTTCGTCACATCGTGAAATCGTTAAATCGTTAAGTTGTTAATTGGAATTTGAGAAGTCACTTCATCACTTCACCACAGCGTTACTTCATCACTCCGTCACTTCGTTACTTCATTAATTGGAATTTGGGTTTTGGAATTTGGAATTTGAGATTTGAGATTTGGGAGGTCACACCATCAAATCATCCCACCATCGCATCATCACTTCATCATTTCATCACAGCGTCACTTCGTTTTTTCGCGAATAGGCAAGTGAACCTTAATCCTTTTTAACCGGAAAATCTTTATTCCTATCTTGGTAAAAAATTATCATCATCACACAATCTGTACACATAAAAGTTACCTGCGCCATCATTGAAAAAGAAGGGAAGGTACTTTGCGCGCAGCGCAGTGAGAAAATGAACCTGCCACTCAAATGGGAATTCCCCGGCGGGAAAGTTGAAGGAGGTGAAGATCTCGCCACCTGCCTGAAAAGGGAGATAAAAGAAGAATTGGGAGTAGAAATTGATGTTTTGAAGCGCTTACCATCAAATTTTCACATATATTCGAATCTCAAATTAGAATTAATTCCATTTCGCTGTTCCCTGCAAACATTTGAAATAGATCTGCTTGAACATGCCAAAGTCCTTTGGTTACCAGTTGAAAAACTGAAAGACCTGGATTGGGCAGAGGCAGATGTGCCGATTGTGGATTATTATATACAAAATTATAAATGAGTTTTGAAACAGGTATTCTTCTCCCCTTCTAAAAATTGTATTAAATTAGATTTCAATTAAGTATACTTTTCCTTCGAATTATGAGTATTCCCAGTAATATTACAAAAGAACATTTAGAAAAAGCGGTAGAAAAAATAGATAAAGAGGGGATTCCTCCGAATGGGGATTCACAATACTATGATGCCCTATATAATGGAAAACCTTATCCTGCAAAACTGATTGTTTCTTACGCAAATTTTTTTGCAAATGGAGAAATCTTAGACCGCCGTACATTTAAAGGTGGTTTGGATACACCATGCTTTCAACTTCTGGAAATAAATGATTTCCAGATTGTAAAAAAGAACGGAACTCCTATTTTAGATGATGAAACCTTTTATACCGTACTAATTAATTTTCTTGAGCAGAGTGAAACAGGGAATCTAAAAACAAAACATTTTAAAGATACATTTAAAGGATTGAAGGTCAAAGTAAGTTTTGGACAAGGTGTATCTGCACAAATTCCTTGGATTTCTTTTCTAATACACCCACATACAACTAGTGAAGGAATTTATCCAGGTTACCTATTTTACAAAGATATTAACCGCTTAATTCTTTCCTACGGGATCAGTGAAACGAAAAATCCTCCCATGACTTGGCCTTTATCCAAGGAAGAAAAAACAATCAAACAATTTTTTAGAGAAAATGGTTTTGGCCAACCGAAGAGATACGGTGATTCCTACGTCTTTCGATCCTATAATACTTTAGATCTTCCTGATGCTGAAATAATTGAAAACGATCTTGACGAAATAATTAAAATATACAAAACTGTGAATTCCAAAAAGGAAATTCAACAAAATGACCTTTTACAAATGAATAAAACAAATGAGGTCGTTTCGCCAGTTGACAATGCAAATGAAATAGAAAAGGAATCGTTGAACACTTCAACTTTTTTAGAAGACGCTAAAGCTGGAGGATTACAGTTCTCCAAAAAGTTAATTGACCGCTTCGTTTCCTCATTATGTACAAAACCTTTTGTAATTCTCACGGGACTTTCAGGTTCAGGAAAGACAAAATTGGCTCAAGCATTTGCAAATTGGATTTGTCAAAAAGAAAATCAATTTTGTATAGTCCCAGTTGGTGCTGATTGGACGAACCGAGAACCCTTACTTGGCTATTCTAATGCCATAGAGAAGGATGAATATGTAAAACCGGAAAATGGTATTCTTGATTTACTTATAGAAGCAAAAGATAACTCTCACAAACCTTTTTTTATCATTCTGGACGAAATGAACTTGAGCCATGTTGAAAGATATTTTGCCGACTTTCTCAGTATTATGGAAACAGGTGAAGATATAGTTCTATTTAAAGATCTGGAGAAAAAGAATGGTGTACCTGCTCATGTAACTTGGCCAAACAATGTCTTTATTGTTGGTACTGTAAATATTGATGAAACCACGTATATGTTCAGTCCGAAAGTTTTAGACAGGGCTAATACTATAGAATTCAGGATAACTGCTGAAGAAATGGCAGACTTTCTTGATAGCAATGGCAAACCGGATCTTTCCATTTTGAAAGGTAAGGGAGTGAAAATGGCTTCGGACTTTCTCGAAATATCCTCTAATAAAAAATATGAGAAACCTGTAGATTCTGTAAATACAGTATTGCTTAATTTCTTCAAAGAACTTAAAAAAACCGGAGCTGAATTTGGCTATCGCAGTGCTACAGAAATTCATCATTTGCTGTACAATCTCTCCGTAATAAATAAACACATAGAGGATGATGAAAAGATAGACATTGCTATTATGCAAAAATTACTCCCCAAGTTGCACGGCTCCCGTAGAAAACTAGTTCCTATACTTACCACTTTAGGTCAGTTTTGTCTAACTTCTCATAACGAGAGAATTGAAAAGGAAGTCTTTCTAAGTACCGATTTTACATTTAAAGATAAGGAGGTGGTAAAGTATCCTCTGTCACTCGAAAAATTATCGAGAATGTATAATGGAGTAATTGAGAATGGTTTTGCCAGTTATGCAGAAGCCTAATGCCAGATAAGGAAGTAAATATCCCGCTCGATTCTGTTGAAGAAGGACTTTTTCTGCATATAAAGGCTAAAGCACATTATTCTGTTTTTAAAGTTGAAGATGCCGAAGCAAATGGAGAAGCTCCTTTTCAAATTAAAGAAGGCAATTTTTATCATTACAAATTCTCCTCATCTTCTTATTATTTTAAAACTGATGAAATTGTAGAGCAAGATCCCTTCAATAAGCATCAGGGAAGAATTTCACCTAATATCTATGTTGGCACTCTCAGTATATCTTTATTTCGAAAAGATTCAGCTGAACAGATAGGGAAAGTAAATCTTGAAGTACAGTCCCAAAAAACCTCCTATCGAGAGGATTACCGATTTATGCTGGAGAATATAACCGAACATTGTACAGATCTCCTAATGCAGGTTAATTCTCCTGTCTCACAAAATTTTGAACCCGATTTCACAAAAGGAAGCGAGACGCTTTACCAAAGATATACGTTTATAAAATCTGTAATTGACACCGATGAATTCAATGAGGCAGCTCAAAGAGTAATAACATCCCCTAACACAGCCTGGTGCCGTATTTCTGAGGAGTCAGATATAAGAAAAATTGGTAAATTTAAAAATCACCATGTCAGACAATTTTTGACACGGTCCCAAAGAACTAGAATAAGAGAAGGCCATAATTTTTCCAAAAAAGGTATTACCAGCTTACCGGCAAGAGTACAATCAGATTTAAAAACAGAGACAGTTGACACAGCAGAAAACCGTTTTATAAAGCACGCATTACAAAGCTTTCTAAAATTGTGCAACGACATAAAAACTGCTGTAAAATCTGGAACCAGAATTGAAAAGGAGGTAACATCTACAATAGAAAAACTGGAACAGCATCTTCATCACACCTTCTTTAGTGAAATTTCGCGGGCTCAAATTTTAAAATTAAATAGTCCAATTCTTCAGAAAAAAGAGGGTTACCGGGAGGTTTTGAAGGCCTGGTTAATGTTTGACCTGGCTGCACAATTGATATGGAAAGGAGGAGAAAATGTCTACGCAAGTGGAAAAAAAGATATAGCTACTCTATATGAGTATTGGCTATTTTTCAAATTGCTCGATTTACTGAAGGAACTATTCGAAATTTTTCCAAAAGATCTAGAAGATCTTATTAAACCGACCAATGATGAATTAAGCCTCCAATTAGCTATGGGTGAAAAACGATCTATAGGAGGTTTGTTTGAACATGATTCAAGAAAACTTCAAATAAATTTCAGCTTCAATCGAACCTTTTCAAATACTGGAGACCATCCATCACCAGGGAGTTGGAGTAAATCAATGCGCCCCGATTATACTCTATCCGTTTGGCCTGCTGGAATATCTGAAGAAACGGCAGAAAAAGAAGAATTAATTGTTCACATTCATTTCGACGCTAAATACAAAATTGATAATCTAATACAAATAGTCGATCAGGATAAAGATTTGAACCAAGAAAAAATTGAACAATTAAAAGGAAATTATAAAAATGCTGATCTTCTAAAAATGCATGCTTACAAAGATGCGATAAGAAGAACCGGAGGAGCTTATGTGCTTTATCCTGGTACAGAAGTACTAGAACGTAATGGTTTTCATGAAATATTACCCGGTCTTGGAGCTTTCCCTGTCCGACCTTCAAGAACAAATAGCGGGATAGAGCATTTAAAAGACTTCATATTACGGGTAATTGATCATTTCCTTAATCGGGCTTCTCAAAGAGAAAACCTTGCTTACAGAATTTTTGATATTCATCGAAATCCACCTGAGGATATAAAGGAACCGCTACCTGAAGCCTTTGGAGAAAACAGAAATTTTATTCCGAGCGAAATTCACGTGCTAGTCGGGTTTTATAAGGATAATCAACATTTGCAGTGGATCGAGTCAAAAAACCTTTATAATATAAGAATTGATGATAAGGTAGGAGCCATTCCTCTTACTGCGACTGAGCTTTCAGCTAAATACATTTTATTGCATACATCCGGAGATAAAAGTTCAAATAAGCTATATAAAATTAAAGGATGTGGCCCACGAATTTTTTCTAGAGAAAAAATGATAACGGAGGGTTATCCAAAGGAAAACAGTTACCTTATTTTCGAAATTGAAGAAATAAAGGAAGAACATTTTATAGATGTAAATTGGAGTTTTAGAAATCTCCCCGGCTACAGATCGGGAAGGCAGTCTGGTATCCCCTTTTGTGTCACCTTAACTGAACTAATGAAGGTTGTAATTTAATTTGCATCCAGATTACCCCCCAACTTCAGCAAAAAATAATCGAACAACACCTGTGATAGGCAACCTTATCTATAAAAAAGGCCGCTAAAAAAGCACTATTCCCACACCCATATTCCCTCCCAAAAATCCCTTCTAAAACCCACTCAAATTATTTTTTCACCACCTCATAAACGAATCAAAAAACAATATATATTAGCTGCTCAATATCAACTATATGAAGCACTTTTATTTTGCTGTTTTGTTCCTGCTTTTTACCATTGTGCTACCGGCACAGGTGAAAGACCTGGAACAGGAGATCATGAATTATCAGGAATCCAGAAGCCAGTTAATTTCTAAGGGCAGGAGGCTTTTATTGGATAAATTCATGGAGGGTGATATTGAGAAGGTAAAGGAGGTGAAGGATTATTTGCTTAATGAAGTGCAAAACGAAGATTACGTGGCCCTGTTTCCCGGGGAAGTATGGATGATCATGTACTGGACCGGGGAACACGAAGATCTTCCGGGGAAAATTGTAAGGTTTGAGCGGGATTCCATGGCAAATTATCAGCGTAAGATCTTTCCAGACCGGGATCTTCTTTACACCAAATTAATAGAAAGATCCTGGGAGCAGCTTCAAATGCTGGAGGATAAAATTCTCGATTCCTCTCTTGACACAGCGTCTAAAGATTTCCTGTTGTTGCACCTCAACTTTATGGTTTCCGGAGAGCCACTTATGAAACTTTCCCAGGAGGAAGTCAATATGATGGCCGATCTATATCTGGAAACGCATCCCGAAAGTCCTTATGAAGACTACCTTAGAAATAACATCAGGTACAGGTATGCTCCTTCAAAATGGGCTTTTGGATTTGAATTTTTCTCAGGCTTTGGGATGTTTACAGGAGAACTTGGCGAGATGTATAACAACCACGGGGTTTTTGGGGTGGCTTTTGATGTTGAATACAACAAGTTCACCTTGTACTTAAGGAACTATATAGGTTTTGCAAAAACCAAACAGGACCGGGAGAATGGAGGAGTGTTTTGGTCTAAAGATTCGCCGGCCATGATGTTCTTTCCCGAGGCTTCTCTTGGTTATGCAGTGGTGGAGAATGATAAAATAAAGCTAAGTCCTTTTGCAGGGATTGGAGCGGCAAATATTGGCCCTGTTACCACAGATCTTGAACAAACACCTGAACTTGAAGCCCTGGAGGTAGGGTTTGCTGCCTCCTATACCCTTGGACTAAACCTCAACATCAAACTCGGCTGGGACACCAATTATCTGCTTACTAATAATGATGATAAAAGTTACTGGTATTTAAGACTCCGCTATGGATATACCATGCCTCAATTCAATGATTATCCTATGCACAGCGGAAATGTTCACCATCTTACTATAGGATTTGGCGGGGTGTACAGAGGTATGAAGCGCAGCTTGTAGTTTCTTGTTAAAAAATAATAAAGGCCGCTTTGAAAAGCAGCCTTTATGTTGTTTGGCAAGAAGAGGATTAATCCCTCCAAACCATATCTCCTAAACTAATGACATATTCCTTTCGCTGCGCATCGAAATCTATGCTGTACGATGTAGGATAATAAGCTGCTTCGCCAAATTCCTTTAATGGCGGAAAAGGATTGGTGCTTGAAACCTTTGACTCCAAATGTGCCACGGTGATCATAGGTTCATAGAATATAAATTCTGCGTCATACGACCCATAGATAAAGGTTTTTGTAAAACTTCCTGGATTTGTAAATTCCGTCCCGGTAGGATCAGCCCAGTGTAAACCCATCATAGGCACAAATTCCGGATCGGGATAATAGCCGTCGGGCCAGAGGCTTTCGGCAGGCAATCGTAGTGCGGTTGTTCTATCTGTTAGTTGCATTTTTTGCGCTACAGAGATCATATAGAAATGAAAATCAAAATGCTCAAAGGTATAAATACCCGGAGCGGGATGCCCCTGGGGATTGTAATTAAGATCGATATGATCAAAAGGTAAACCCGCTGTCTGGTTCGGGATCCTTAGGGTGTAAGTTGGCCCGTGACCTGCCGGATCTGCTCCCGGCAGCTTCTCAAGTCCTTTTTCAGAAATCCTGACTCCAATAGTCTCCGGAGTTCCGTCTCTGTTTATTTCAACAAAAGCCCTCGCAACTCCATTGCCAACATGTTGGGCAGGACCGTAGAAGGTTTTGAGCTTTTCAGAAGTAGCCTTTTTTGCCGTAAGAGATTCAGAAGTGAGATCGGAAGTATTGGGAGCTACCATCTCTTCGGTTTCACAACCGGCAAAAGTAAATAAGAATAAGAGGGGAAGTAGGTAATAAAAAGATTGGGACGAACGAAGGAAAAGATTGTTCTTCATAACGTCTGGTTTTTAGGTTGTTATAAATATAAATAAAAATTTAAACTTCTCATTATCAATCCTGTAAATAGAATCTGACAACAATGTTAAAGATTTCCAGAGGCAAATTCTCCCCTCTCATCAGGTAAATTCGTAAGAGTTTAGTGGGCAGAGGAGAGAGGGTTTAGACCTTATCCGGGCGCAGGATTCTTCACTGCGTTCAGAATGACATACCCAGGGTTTTTTTGTCATTCTGAACGAGCTTTTGGGCGAGGAAGAATCCCTACTTTGAGTCAAGGTTGGGCGGAGTAAAACTTGCATCGCCTTTCAAACATGATTCGTCCAATGAATGCGCAGGATTCTTCACTGCGTTAAGAATGACATGCTTTGATAATTTTAGGGATAAGGGTATGCATAAATTCAATTGGAGAAACTGAACTATTTAATCATTTCGAACCTTCCCCTTGCCTATTGTTTCCTTAACAATCGCAAATAAGTCCTTTATATCAAAGGGTTTATATATAAAATCAGTGGCTCCGGCATCAATACAAATTTTTCTGGCACCGTTGAGTGCGGACATCATAAGGATGGGTGTCTGTGAAATGGTATCTGTTTTTCTAATTTCAGCGCAAATACTGGTCCCGTCCATCCCGCTCAATAGTTTATCCATTACTACCAAATCAAACTTATCTTCCAGAAGATTTTTGACTGTTTTATCTGCCATCCTTAAAAGCTTAACCTCATGTCCATTTGATTCAAGCAATTCACAAATCATAATACCCAGGTTATGATCATCCTCAACCAGTAAAATTTTATCCATCTTAAATTTTTTTAAAAGATAGCTAATTATACATTTTTTTGTGTTAAAATAGTCTCAATCTTTGAAAAGAGAGTCTTCATCTCAAAGGGCTTCGATATAAAATCCGTAGCCCCGGCCGCCAAACACTTTTTTTTAACTCCACTAAGGCCAGACATCATTAGTATAGGTACCTGAGCGGTTGTTTCATTTTCCCGTAGTTCCTTGCAAACCTCTATACCACTCACCCCAAATATAAATAGATCTAACATAACCAGATCAATACCATTGTGGAAAATGTTATGGACCGTTTGCTCCGGTTTGTTAGAAATCACTGCAAAATAGCCTTTAGAGCCGACCGCGAATTTTAGCATTTCTCCTATAATGCGGTCATCATCGACCACCAATATTTTATTCATCTTCATTCCTTTTCACATCTGTTTTGGTATTGATGGGCAGGGTAAAAATAAATTCTGAACCCACTGCTTTTTTGCTCTTTACCTTTACGTGGCCATTGTGCCGCTCTATAATTTCCTTCGCTAAATACAAACCGATCCCAAAACCAGAATAGGTTTCCTCATCCTTTCCACTTACACGGTAAAAACGTTTAAAAATGTTTTGTTGATCCTTCTTTTCAATACCAATCCCATGATCCTTTACACTAACAGAAACCTTATTATCCTTCGTTTGGAAAACCCTGACTTCAATATTCTGGTCATCTGGTGAGTACTTGATTCCATTGGTAATAAAATTGATAAGTACCTGCCCTATCCTGTCCCTATCTGCATTGACCAGGCAAGTGGTTTCTATCTTCAAGCTAATATTGGTTTGTTTATAGGCGTATTTAATATCATCGATAGTGTCCTTAACAAGCTCATTTAAATTAAATAGTTCGCTTTGGAAAAGGAGCTGGCTGTCTTTAATCCTATCAATATCCAACATTTCAGAAATCAATCGTGTCAATCTGGATATTTGACTATCAATGCGTTGCAAGGATGGTTTTATGTGCAGGGAATTCATCTGAATTTCAGTATCGTCTTCCATCAAACTCAACAGGAGTTGTGTGTATCCCTTTATGGAGGTAATAGGGGTCTTGAGCTCATGGCTTACCATTTTAAGGAAGCCCTCCTTGCGTTTTTCCTCATCCTTTAGTTTCTGTATTTCGGTACTTGCACCTACCCACATAAGGATTTTTCCCTTTTCATCCTTCACGGGGACAGAGCGGCTAAGGTGCCATTTGAAATCACCATTTTTGTCAAGAATTCTCAGTTCCATCTCAAAATCGTTGCCGGTCTTCACTGCTCTCATCCAGTTTTGTTCAACCGTAGGCGAATCCTCCGGATGTATCAAATTCCACCAGCCCTGTTTCTTTAGCTTTTTCATATCCCATCCCGTAAAATCTGTCCAGCCTTTGTTGTAATAAAAGACCTCCCCATCAACGGTGGCATTGACTATCATGTCTGGCATCAGGTCTGTCATTTGGTGGTACCGGGCTTCACTTTCCCTTATTTCTTTATTGAACTCTGCCTGTGCTGTGACCTCGGTGGCGATAATCGCCACCCCTATAATTTTTCCCTGAACATCCCTTTGGGGCTGGTACACAAAATTATAATAGTTGAGTTCCCTTTCTCCTTCCCGCACTATGTATAAAGGCATTTCATGGGCCTTATATGGTTTTCCTGTTTTATAGACCTCCCGCAAAAAATCGCCCAATCCTTGTTCTTCCAGTTCCGGTACCGCAACCAGATAGGGTTTGCCAATAATCCCCTTCCCTTTTCCCAGTTGATCCAGCATGGCATCATTTGCTACCGTAAGTATAAAATTTTCGCCCTCGAGGATGGCCATCAGGGAGGGGGAAGAATAGATCATTTCATTGTACCTGTGCACAGTTTCCTCCACCTTTTTTCGGGCAAGCACCTGTTCTGTTACCTCGGTGGCTATTACCATGATTCCTGTAACTGTGCCTTCCCAGCCACGTATAGGTTGGCATACAAAGTTGTAAAAGCCACGTTTGCTTTTGTTGTTCCTGTTTATTGTTAATTCCAGTTCCTTAGCGTAATAAGGTTCTCCACTTTTCACTGTTTCATCCAGAATATCCTCAATTCCCTGAGATTTAAGTTCCGGCAGCGATTCAAAAACGGGCCTGCCAATAAAATCTTTTTCTTTTTCTACCAACTGCAGGTAAAAATCGTTGGCCAATTCTACCTGATAATCTTCCCCTTTTAAAAACATAATTGCCACCGGGGCCTGTACCACGAGGTTTTTGAATTTTGCCAAACGTTCCTTTTCTTTTTGCCGCAGATGCTTTTTTTCCGTAATATCTTCAATGGCCAATAGGACCATTTTTCTGGATTTATTTTCTCCTTTTATCTCCCGGGCATTTAAGAGCATAGTACGCTCCCCAATAGCTTTAAAGGTGTGGGTGATCTCAAAATCCACAAAGCTTTCCCTTTTCGGCAATATAGATTCCAGCCGGTTCCGCAATTCAGGGATGTCCCACTGTTTATTTCCCAATTCATAGATCAATCTTCCTATGGTCTCTGATTCTTTTACCTGAAATGTTATATAAAAAGAAGTGTTTGCACTTATTACCTTAAGATCCTTGTCCAGCACCACCAAGGGTTCCCGCACAGTCTCGACTACCACTTCGGCAAAATTGCGCTCCTCGGTTACTTGCTCATTCAAGCTAACAAGTTCCTGGTTTACAGATGTAAGCTCTTCATTGGTACTTTGTAATTCTTCCTTGCTGGTTTCCAATTCTTCGTTCAGGCTTTGTAGCTCTTCACTACTGCTTAACAGCTCTTCGTTGGAGCTTTGAAGTTCTTCGTTAGCAGCCTCCTGGTCTTCCGTGATTTCCAGAATGTCTTCACGGGTTTGTTGAAGTTCTTTTTGTAGTCGTGCTATTAGTTGATCCTTAGGATCTGGCTCACTTTTATTTTCCTTTTCCGCAGTAATCATAACTGTGTTAGCCTCTAATTCTTTGGTATGAAAAAGCACCATAAAATAGGGTTCGGCCATATTAGGAAGTGGAACAACTTCCAAAGAAACAACTAAGGTGGTATTTACCACTTTTATGGGGATATTTTCCTTTTGCACCCTATCATTGTTCTTTTTTGCTTTTTGCAGTAAGCTACGCAGCTCAAAAGTTAACCCAGACCTTGCAATTTTAATCAGGTTATAGCTAGGCTTCCCGGTTTGTTGTTGCAAATAGTTTCCCGTATCGCCTTTAAAATACACTATATCCATGGCCTCATTAACCACGACCCCTGCCGGGGTATATTCATTTAGTAAAAGCGTATTTGCCGCTTTTTCAAAATTGGTGCCCTTATCCTCGGTTTGGGTGATACGATCATCCCGTTCACGGCGGCTTTGCTTGCCAACCTGTTTAGGAGGCAGGATTAATTTACCAGGCACTTCCTTACGGATATATAACTTACTCGCCTTATTCTCACTGGCAAATAATTCACTCACTGTACTTCCTGTTTCAGATTTGCCCAGCAATAAAAAGCCTTTCGGTTTTAGTGCATAGTAAAAAGTGGTGAGCGCCTTTTTTTGTAAATAGGGTTCCATATATATCAGTACATTACGGCAACTGATTAAATCCATATTCCCAAATGGAGGATCCTTCAAAAAATTTTGCTCGGCAAACACGCACATCTCCCGCACCTCTTTATTTATACGATATTTACCATTGGACTTAGTAAAGAATTTAAGAATACGCTGCGAACTAAGGCTCTCAAGTTCTTCCTTTTTATATAAGCCTTTTCGGGCCTTTGCAATGGCCGGTTCACTAATGTCGGTTGCAAAGATTTGTACTTTTTCCCAAGGATTGAGATTGGCTTCCATTTGCTCCCTTAGGCAAATGGCAAACGTATAGGCTTCCTGCCCCGTGCTACACCCCGCTACCCATATCCTTATTGGATCACCATTCTTTCTATTGTTTAAAATATGCGGGAAAACCGTCTGACATAGATGATCGAATATTTTTGGATCCCTGAAAAAATCGGTTACAGGAATCAATAGATCCTGATATAATAAATCTTTTTCCTCATTATTATTTTGCATGAAATTGAGGTACGCATCAATATTTTCGCATTTATTGATCGTTATCCGGCGATCTATTCTTCTGCGAATCGTAGTTTTTTTATAATAGGTAAAGTCTGTCCCCCGGCGCTCATGCAACAAATCCAATATTTCCTTTATCGCTTTAGGATTGTCTTCAGAATTATCTTGTTCCTCTCCCTTATCCTCATTACGTGCACCTATAAGATCTACAATTTTTGCCGGGATTTTTTCCGGTGGCAATACAAAATCTACAACGCCTGCCTCCACAGCATTTCTAGGCATGTCGTTCCACTCGGCCGAAGCTTCATCCTGGGCAAACGTAGTCCCATTTTTATTTTTAATAGCTTTAAACCCTTCTGTTCCATCGGAACCAGATCCAGATAGGATAACCCCAATAGAATGAGATTGATGTACATTGGCAAGGGAATTAAAAAAAAGGTCTATGGGGAGGTTATTTTTACCTTTTTCTGGTTTAGGCCGTGGTTCAAGTTTTAATATGCCATCATTTGCCAGGAGCATTTTGTTGGACGGTAGAATATAGATATTATCCGGTTCCACATCAATATCATCGGTAATTTCCAAAACCTTTATTTTAGTAACCTTTTGTAAGATTTCGGGTAAGAGGCTTGTATGGTTGGGATCGAGGTGTTGTACAAGAACGTAGGCAATACCCGATTTTTCGGGAATACTTGTAACAAAACTTTTAAAGGCTTTTAAGCCTCCCGCCGAAGCACCAATTCCCACCACAGGAAATTCATTCTTTGACTTGATAAGTTTATCTTTTTTCAATTTTTTGGCTTCTTATAGAGGTTCAACACGGAAATATAACTTTTCTTAACCGTTTTTTTACATTAAAAGTCTGGTTTTACAATCCTTTTAACGAAAATGCAGGAAAATAAGAACCAACATTTAAACAAAGCTGAACCACAAACTCTGTCAAAATTCAAAATTCACAATTCAACATTCCCCTTTCAAAATTCAACATTCACCATTCAAAATTCAACATTCACCTGCTTTTCCAATTTAACAATATATCGTACTTTCGGCCTTTAACATAATTTAACTATGTCGCAATTCTGGTTATATTTTCAATTAGGCCTGGAACACGTGTTGGACTGGAACGCCTATGACCATATTCTTTTTCTTATAGTGCTGGTGGCTGCCTACTCTTTTAATTCCTGGAAAAGGGTGCTGTGGCTGGTGACTATTTTCACCCTGGGGCATACCCTGGCATTGTTTCTTTCTGTGTACGGTGTAGTTACGGTGAGCAGCCGCTGGGTAGAACTGCTTATTGCAGTGACCATTCTTATTACGTCGCTCTATAATATTTTCACCGCCAAAAAGAAGGAATCTCAGAAAAATGCGGTCTTGCTATATTTTGCCACCGCCTTCTTTGGGATCATTCACGGGTTGGGATTTTCAACCTATTTCAAGATGATCGCTTCGGGTACCGAAAGCAAATTCCTGCCCCTGGTGGAATTTGCATTGGGAATAGAAGCCGCACAGGTAATTGTGGTGTTAATCGTACTCATCCTGTCCTTTCTATTCCAGAATTTATTCCGGGTGAACAGGCGGGACTGGATCCTGATACTTTCAGCAATAGTTATAGGAATAATTCTCCCTATCTTACGGGAAAATTTTCAGGCATTTTTATAAAAATTTAACGCAACTAAATTGTTTTAACCCTCACCTTGCAATATTTTAGTAGGCTGCCTTGTTTGTAAATCATAAGCGCTCCTCTACTATTGCCGGAACCTTAACATTATGCAGGAAAAGAAGCAACTGAAATACGATAAAGCATATTTGCGAATAGCCCGGGAATGGGGCAAACTTTCTCACTGCCGCCGGAGGCAGGTTGGCGCACTTATTGTGAAAGGCAGGATGATAATATCCGACGGATACAACGGAACCCCCACCGGTTTTGAAAATTTTTGTGAGGACGAGGAAGGATATACCAAGTGGTATGTGCTTCATGCAGAGGCCAACGCCATTTTAAAAGTGGCAGCTTCTACCCAGTCCTGCCAGGGGGCAACCCTATACATCACCATGTCCCCCTGCAAAGATTGCAGTAAGCTTATTCACCAGGCCGGGATTATAAGGGTGGTATACCAGATGGATTATAAGGATAATTCCGGGCTTAAATTCCTGGAAAAGGCAGGGGTAGAAATCTGCCACGTAAACGAACTTGACAATTGAAGAACAAATCTAAAATATATTTTCCCTTTTTACTGGGTCTGGCTTGTGCCGCAGGAGTTCTGCTGGGCGCCATGCTGGACTTTTCTTCAAACGAGACGATGTTCACTTCCAATCCCAAGAAAGCAAAACTCTCCCGCCTCATAGATTACATAGATTATGAATATGTAGACGAGGTAAATACCGACAGCATTGTGGATGTTACCGTAAACAGGATCCTTGAAAACCTGGATCCGCATTCGGTATATATTCCCAAAACCGAATATGCCAATGTAACCGAAAACATGCAGGGGGATTTTGTGGGTATTGGTGTAAGTTTTTACACGGTAAATGATACCATTGTGGTTATCCAGCCTTTGGAAGGTGGTCCCAGCGAAAGGATTGGAATTCGTGGCGGGGACAGGATCCTGTATGCAAATGATGCGCAGTTGTTCAACAAAAATATCACGAATGACTCCCTTACCTCTAAGCTAAAAGGTAAAGAAAACACAAAGGTCATGTTAACCATTTTTAGAAAAGGGATCAAGGAATTGCTGAAGTTTGATGTAACCCGCGCAAGGGTTCCGCTTAAGAGTGTAGATGCCGCCTATATGCTTACCGCAGATCTTGGTTATATAAAGATCAACCGCTTTTCGGAAACCACCTACAAGGAATTTAAACAAAGCCTGAATACCTTAAAATCTCAGGGTGCTAAAAAGATCGCTCTGGACCTTCGTGACAATCCGGGAGGTTATCTTTCTGAAGCCATCAATATGGTAGATGAATTTTTGGAGGATGGAAAACTCATCCTGTTCACCAAGAATAAAAAAGGCGCCATTGAGGAAACCTTTTCTACCAGCGAGGGAGCTTTTGAAAACAATGAAATATTCGTGCTTATCAATGAGAATTCGGCATCGGCCAGTGAGATTGTAGCCGGAGCTTTTCAGGATAACGACCGGGGAACAATTATTGGCCGTCGTTCCTATGGAAAAGGTTTGGTGCAACGCGAGATGGAACTGGGGGACGGCAGCGCGGTTAGGCTTACCATTGCAAGGTATTATACCCCTACCGGACGCTCCATTCAAAAATCCTATAAAGAGGGAAATGAGTCCTACTTCAAGGATTACACCTCCAGGTATAAAAACGGGGAATTGGTATATGCAGACAGTATCCACGTGAAAGATTCCCTGAAATATGTAACCCCCGGCGGAAAAATAGTCTATGGCGGAGGAGGCATTATCCCAGATGTATTTGTACCAAAAGACATCAATTTTGAAAGCGAAAATCTTAGCTACCTCTTACGCCAGGGTTTCCTGAGCAAATTCGTCTTTGAAGTGCTGGAAAAAGACAGGGATTATTACAATGCTCTTTCCTGGAAAGAATTTCAGCAGGAAGAAATGATCACCGAAAAAGTAGTGGCCGATTTTTTCCAGTTTTCAAGAGAACTAAATATTCCTATGGAAATCAAGGAATACAGACCCCTGCTAAAGAGATATTTAAAGGCTTCTATGGCACAACAACTTTTTGGTAATGATAAATTTCAACGGATAATTAATAACGATGACCGAATTATAGAAAAAGTGATAGAATTATCTCAAACAAACTAGTATCTTCGTTAACAATGGATGCCTACAACGATTACACAGCCATATTTTTACTGCTCTCCCCGCTTTTTTTCTATATAATCGCGGTGTGCTTTAGATTGTTGGATAACAGCGCATTGCTCTTCCTTCAAAAGGAAATTTTGGTAGATTCATCCAATGTTTCACTAAAAGCCATCAAGGAACAATTAAATTCCTCCTCAGATTCCAGATTCAAAAGACAGTTAAAAAGAGCTTTGATTTATAGAAAGATCCATAAAGCGTTTATCATCCTAATGATCGCCGCACTTCCGGTTACGGTGGTGACCTATTTCACCTTATTCTAGTACATCATCCGCAACGGCGGATTCGCCTTAGTGCTATTCAGTCAAAAATATCGGTAGCTATTGCCGCACCAATTTCTCTGGCAATGTCATACAGGCATGGATGTTCGCGGAATTAAACACCACTTTTTGAAAATGGGATTTTTTAGTGTAAGAAAATCCTTACACACTTATTTTATGCGTAGCCTTTTTCCTTCGCTGCCCCGGGAAGCAAAATACAGGAGCTTACGTAGGCATTTTCTCCAATTAGAACATCAAAATCCACTAACTATTCCGATGCTTTCTATCTATTGCTTTTGAGGTAAGCAGAATTCCAAGCAGCACGATCACGATTCCCGCTGCAAGAATCCCGATAAGAGCTATGGAACTCTCTTTGCCAAGCAGATTGTCAAAATTGAGGATAGTGAAATTGTAAACGATCACGCCTAGCGAAAGTAAAATTAGAATATAGATGAAAATTTTCATGAAAATGATCTTTAACGTTTGTTATACAAATAAACTCTGAATGTTAGCTGTAAATAACTTCACTGCAATTGCCAGTAAAATTACCCCAAAAATTTTACGCACCACGTTGATCCCCTGTTTTCCAAGGAAATGTTCAATTTTTCCTGAAGATTTCAAGACTACGTAAACAATGATAATATTGATAATAATTGCAACCACGATATTGATAGTCTCATATTCTGCCCTCAAAGACAGCAAGGTAGTCATAGTTCCGGCCCCTGCAATTAATGGAAATGCCAATGGCACCACAGCTGCGGTTTCCGGAGCATCATCTTTATAAAGAGTGATACCCAGGATCATTTCCAGGGCAAGGAAGAATAGGATGAAAGAACCTGCCACCGCAAAAGAATTCACATCTATCCCAATAAGGTTGAGGATTTGTTTCCCTACAAACAGGAACAAGATCATCAGGATCCCGGCAACGATCGAAGCTTTCTCACTCTGAATATGACCCGCTTTTTTTCGCAAATCAATAATAATCGGGATACTCCCAATGATATCTATTACGGCAAACAAGATCATACTCGCTGTGGCGATCTCTCTAAAATTCAGCATCATAATTACAGGCATTTACTGCGGCAAAATTAAGTTTTAAAAACAGAAATAAAACCATTTCAGGGCTTATTTTAAGAGAAATCATCCTCCGGAAATTCGAACGGAAAATGGTTTATAAAACCAGCATAATTAAATATCTTTGCGCTATGTTTCAAATAGGAAAAACAATTGTCTCTGAGGAGATCGTCCAAAAGGATTTTTTATGCAACCTTTCTGCGTGCAAAGGCGCCTGCTGTATCGCCGGGGATGCCGGAGCACCGCTGGAAGAAAAAGAGACTAAAATCCTGGAAGAGATCTATCCGCTGGTAAAACCATTTTTGAGAAAAAAAGGAATAGAAGCCATCGAAAGCCAAGGAACATCGGTAATTGGGGAAGATGGAGAATTTGAAACTCCGCTTATAGACGGAGCAGATTGTGCCTATGTAACCTTTGACAACCGTGGAACGGCACTTTGTGGAATTGAAGAAGCCTACAATCAAGGCGAGATCAAATGGAAAAAACCCGTTTCCTGCCATTTATATCCGGTTCGCGTTCAGGATTATTCAGAATTCGCAGCCGTGAATTACCATCATTGGGAAATATGTGATGATGCCTGTACCCTTGGAAAAGAATTGCAGGTGCCTGTTTATAAATTCGTAAAAGAAGCCCTCATCCGAAAATTCGGGGAAGACTGGTTCATGGAACTGGAAAAGAGTGCTCTTGAACTTGAAGCAAAAAAGCTTTAAATTTCTTTCGCTCTTCAATCTCTCTTCAATCAAGAACCTTGGGCAAACCCGCTCAAACGGCACGGCCGGGCCCACTAGTTATCTCCCGCTATCGGGAGGACAATCCTTTTAAAAATCCCAGGCATCCAGAGCTATCGAAACGGGAACCTGACCGACGCTCAGACGGGTTAAATCCTTAATTTGTGATTAAAAGAATTAGGTGTTATTTTTAAGACATTTAATTTCAGAGCCTACAAATTCGAACTTAACTTTTTTATTTAAGATTGCCATAAACTTCTCACCAGTTATTTCTGACTCAATATCCCATCTGCTATTTTTAATTTCCGTGGTCCCGGTTTAAGCTGGCCATGACCAGAATTCTGTAATCGAAAATGAAATATGCAGCTTTAAGGTGAAAACCAAATTAGAAAAGCATAGTTAAAAAACTCGTAAACCTAGGGAAATCAGGTATATGAAATTTACAAAACTCAGCGTACTTTTTAGGCTTTACAACTCCGGACTTTTCCGGATAAAAAATCTTTATATATGAAATTATTGCCGCTCACATTCGGCCTGATGTTTTGCCTTGGTATTTCAGCACAAACCAGTCTACTTGGGAATGTAATTAACTGGACCCATGGGGAGGCAGTGATCGCTCACTTTGGAATGTTCAACGGGGAGATGACAGAAATGGGCACCATAAGCCCGGATGGAACTTTAAATATTCCGTTAGATCCCGATTATTTTACCAGCATTAAAAAGCTAGCTGAGAAAGAAGCAGCAGAAGCCCCGGAGGGTTGGTCCATGAGTTACAGGACCATCGCCAGTACCTTCTCCTGCATGTTTGAAGAAAATATCACTACCAGTAACGGGGAAGCAATTGTATCCGGACTCCCGGAGCTTTTGATAACCGATAAATCGGGACAAACAGAATACGGTTACTTGTATGCGGTAAGTTCTCCCGAGGTTGCCTGGTGGCTCAAAACATACGGAGAGAAAGGAATCTCTCCAGGTTATTACCTAAGTTGGATCTACATTGAATCCCCGGCAGCGGCAACCGGAGAATGTAAAATTCCAACCTATACGGGTAATGGAGAAGAAATGTATGAGGACACTCTACTATTTGACGTTAAGCTTGAAAAAGGATGGAATGTCGTGAAATATGAGATCACAGAAATTTTCACCTCCCAAACCGGCAAGACCTATCCTTCAAAAACACTGGTTAGCAGGCTGCCGGAAGTACCGGATGATCTGCAATGGCATGCCATTGGAAATTGAATCCTACACCCCCATATATACCCCTGTTTTTAAATGGATCGGGCATATTTTTAAGCGGCTCGCATTCAGTTTTATAAATCTCTAAAAACAAACACCATGAAAAAAGTAGTATTAACGGGAATCTTAATGGCTTTTTGCTCCCTGCCATTACAGGCACAGTTTTTAAAAAAGCTTAAGGAAAAAGTAGAACAAAAGGTTGAAAATACCGTAACCAATAAGGTCGCAGATAAAGCTGCGGACGAAGCAGGAAAATCTGTGGACAATATGCTCAACTTCCAAATGGAAAACAGTGGCTTTGCCACGGGATTTGAGCAGGTAGATTATGCTGAAATTCCGGCAGTGTATGACTTTGACTGGAGTTATGTAGTCAACATGGAAACCCGAAAGGGTGATATGACACTAAATTATTTCCTGAAAAAAGATGCACCTTATTTTGGTTTTAAACTTCCGGAAAATGATATGTACATGGTAATGGATCCTTCCAGGAACCTGAATGTAATGTATATGAAGTCTGAAGGCAATAATATGGTAATGGCTACCAAAATACCTGAAATCAGCCCGGGAGATATTGCTGATGATACAGCAAAGGAAGATGAGTTTAGCTTTAAACAAATAGAGAACAAAACCATTATGGGCTATGATTGCTCAGGATACCAGGGAGAAAATCAGGATATGGTACTTACCTTCTATGTAACCACCGAACCCGATGTAAGTTTTGGCGATTTCTACAAATCTGATAAAACAAAGCTACCTAAAGGCTTTGATCCAAAATGGATAGAAGATGGAAAGGGGATTATGATGCAAATGATCATGGAAGATAAGAAAAACGCAAAGGACAATGTGAAAATGACCTGTATTGCGCTGGAAAGAAAACCCCTAACAATAAAGAAAAGCGATTATAAAAGTATGCAAGGAAAGTGATTGCTGCTTGCTGCTATTTTCAATCAAGAACCTCGGAGGGATTAAATTTTGAATCGGTGGAAGGGATTAAAACTTGATAAAATCCTGTTTCAATTTTTTTGGCAAAGCTTTGCAGTGGAAAATTTAAGTTGTGGAAAAGAAAATTTCTTAATAAAATGAGCTCAAATCCCATTTCAAAACCGGGTAGAAATCCCTAATTGAAATTTCTTAATTTTATAAAAATTTCCGATTAAAATCCGTATTTTTATAACACAGGTTTTACCCCCCAAAATAGCTATCCCAAACTAATTTTTTCGCCCCAATTGAAGAAATATATCGCATTCATGCTCTGAAAATGCATTTTAGAATAATCTAAATGCCTGTATGATGAAAAGGAAGATTTTAGCAGGGGTTTTAGCCATCATGTTTTTTATGCCCACTCATGGACAGTTTTTAAAGAAACTTCAGGAAAAAGCGGAACAACCATTGAAAACTGAGGCTAAGGCAACATTCGTTTTTTCAGAAAGTCACGATGCCATTTCCCTTGATGTACTTATGAATGATCAGTTAAAGGAATCCGGGCTTTTAAGAGGCATGGAACAGGTGAACCCTTCGGAAATACCGGAATTCTATGTTTTTGAATGGAAATATACCTTTGAAATAAAAACCAAAGATGGAGAAAGAAGGATGAATTTGCTGTTTAAAAAAGATGCGCCTTATTTTGGTATACAAATTTCTGAAGCCGAAAAAAGGTTTCTGGTGATGGATCCCAAAAAAAAGATCAATGTGCTGTTTACAGGCCTGGGGGATGCTAAAATCGCTTCGGCAACAAAAATTTTAGAATCGGAACATAAAGTGATCGATAGCGGAAAAAAGCTGGGGGATTTCAGTTTCAATAAAATTGGAGATAAAAGCATCATGGGTTATGAAAGCGAAGGTTTTCAGGCCGAAAACAATGAATTTGTGTACACTTTTTATATTGCAAAAGAAACAGGAATAGGCATTCACGATTTTCACCGAAACAGCCAAAAATTGATGCCAGCGAACTTTAATCCTAACTGGCTGGAGAAAGGAATGTTACTGCAAATGATCTCTGAAGGAAAGAAAAGCGTGCGGGATAATATCACGATAACCTGCATTGGGATTGAAAAATACCCCCTCCAACTTAGAAAACATGAAAACTTGAGTCTTGTAAAAAATTAATTTAATTTAAAATTTCAGGAAATGGAAAATCAACAATCACAAAGTAATTTAATCGAAAAAACAGGGGAAGACAAAACCATCGCAGTGATCGCTTATTTAACTTTTATTGGCCTTATTATAGCTTTTGTTATGAACAATGACAAAAAATATGAGTTCGCAAGTTTTCATATAAAACAATCTTTGGGATTGCTGCTAATAAGCGCCGGACTCTTTATTATTGGGATGATCCCAATTTTAGGATGGATCATTTCCTTTTTAGGGTCTATTTTTTTACTGGTTCTCTGGATTTTCGGACTCATAAATGCCATAAACTACCAAACCAAACCAGTTCCTGTTTTGGGAAATTATTTTATCGAATGGTTTAAGAATATTTGAAATTCTATTGCCCCGGGGCAAGCGCAGCAGGTTTTTCAAAAAAAATATCCTGAATTTTAATGCAATCCCTTCTGAATTGACAGGTGGACAATGAAGAATTAAACCCACGGCTGCGACAAAAAAAATAACTCCGTTTTTTAAGATTTTTACGCTCTTTCCAGATTCCGGGGAATGGAATAATCATTATTTACGTCCACAATCATTAATAAGTAAAATAACTGCTCGTAAGGATCATTTTCACAGAGATTAGGGAAAATCATTGAAATTCATATACTTTTTATTGACAGGTTTTAAATTATTGATTTTCAATGTTTTATAATAAAATTATTATAATCCATTAAATAATAGTTAATTAAAATTGCTAGAGAATATTAGGTAGTTATTTTTATCGAAATTATACTACCCTGCATTTTATACTACCCTGCATTTTTTAGTATTCCCCCTTTCCCCCTTTTTTTTAAAATGCAATTCGATGTCTTTTAATTCCCAATATTAAATCGATTTATTCCACATATAACCCAATTCCCTCACTACATATTGGAGCTTATCATAAATATGTTGTTTTATATCCGGGATAAAAGCGGAAGTAATCTCAAAGCACCAATTTTTAAGATTTTTCCAGATTCCGGGAATTGAATTTTCAGGCTTTCCTACAACAATTATTAACATGTGGAATAAATCCCTGTAGGCACCATTTTCACAGGGATTAAGAAATATCATTAAAATTCATATAGTTTTTATTAACAGATCCTAAATTACTGATTTACATTATTTTATGACAAAATTTTAACAATTCTCTTAGAAATACAAATCCTGCTTGTTAAAAACTTTGTTGAAAACGTTTGCCCTTATATCTTTCAAAATCTATTTGGTTTTTACATATTTGTTAACGTTGATTTCATAATACAATTAGCAAAACCGGAAAACCAAAATACATGGCACAACTAGAACCCATTTTACAGGAGAACAAAGACCGATTTGTAATCTTTCCAATCAAACATCACGATATATGGGACTGGTATAAAAAAATGGAAGCCAGCTTTTGGACCGCAGAGGAGATCGACCTGCACCAGGATGCAAACGACTGGAACAATAAACTGAATGCAGATGAACGTTATTTCATCAAACATATACTCGCATTTTTTGCAGCTTCAGATGGGATTGTAAATGAAAATCTTGCTGAAAACTTCGTAAATGAAGTACAGTATTCTGAGGCAAAATTCTTCTACGGATTTCAGATAATGATGGAAAACATTCATTCTGAAACTTATTCCCTGTTAATCGATACCTACGTAAAAGATGAAAAAGAAAAAGATCAATTGTTTAGAGCAATTGAAACCTTCCCTGCCATTAAGAAAAAAGCAGATTGGGCTTTAAAATGGATTGAATCCGATTCATTTGCTGAAAGACTCATCGCATTTGCCGCTGTGGAAGGAATTTTCTTCTCGGGTGCATTTTGCTCTATTTTCTGGCTTAAAAAACGCGGATTAATGCCCGGATTAACCTTCTCTAATGAACTTATTTCAAGAGACGAAGGCGTACACTGTGACTTTGCGGTGCACCTGCACAACAAACACCTGGTAAATAAAGTTCCAAAAGAACGAATTCGTGAGATCATTATGGATGCTCTTAACATTGAGCGTGAATTCATCACAGAATCCCTTCCTGCAAGTCTTATTGGAATGAATGCAAAACTCATGACCCAATATTTGGAATTTGTTGCAGACAGGCTTCTGGTAGAACTGGAATGTGAAAAGGAATACGGCAGCACCAATCCATTTGACTTTATGGATATGATCAACCTTCAGGGAAAAACCAATTTCTTTGAAAAAAGGGTTGGAGAATATCAGAAGGCCGGAGTGATGAACAAAGACAAAGACACCAACAAAATAAGTTTTGACGCCGATTTTTAAACAGGCGTTCCACCGGAAAAGGTCGTGACCCCCAACACGACTCTGCCCGGTTTTTTAACAATAAATACCCTTCTGTAATTTCAAACAGCAAATTCCCCCCACGGATGCGCTGTTTGGATTATAGATCCATTATAAAATTCCCGTTTGTGGGTAAGTACTTCTTCTCTACAAACCCCTAAAAAAATCAATCTATGTATGTATTAAAAAGAGATGGCCATAAAGAGCCGGTGATGTTTGACAAAATCACAGCCAGGATCAGGAAACTATGTTATGGTCTTAATGAGAGGGTAGATCCTTTAAAGGTTGCCATGCGCGTGATTGAAGGTTTATATGAAGGGGTTACCACCAGTGAACTTGATAATCTGGCTGCGGAAGTTTCGGCAACCATGACCACTTCCCACCCGGATTACGCCAAATTAGCGGCGCGCATCTCTGTTTCTAACCTGCATAAAAATACCAAGAAGAACTTTTCTGAAGTAATGACAGATCTTTATGAGTATGTCAACCCAAGAACGGGCAAAAAAGCACCCCTCCTGGCAGATGAAGTTTTTAAAGTGATCCAGGAAAATAAGGAATTGCTTGACAGTACCATTATTTATAACCGGGATTTCAATTATGATTATTTCGGATTTAAAACCCTGGAACGCTCCTACCTTTTAAAACTAAACGGCGAGATCGCAGAACGTCCGCAGCATATGTTGATGCGTGTTTCTGTGGGAATTCACCTTAACGATATAGAATCGGCTATAGAGACTTATGAGCTGATGTCTAAAAAATATTTCACACACGCTACCCCTACATTATTTAACGCCGGTACCCCAAAACCACAAATGTCTTCCTGTTTCCTGCTTACCATGAAGGATGACAGTATAGATGGAATTTACGATACCCTGAAGCAAACGGCAAAAATCTCCCAGTCTGCCGGCGGAATTGGATTGTCTATTCACAATGTGCGCGCTACCGGATCCTATATTTCCGGAACCAACGGAACTTCCAATGGAATTGTTCCTATGCTGAAGGTTTTTAATGATACCGCACGCTATGTAGATCAGGGAGGAGGGAAACGAAAAGGTTCCTTCGCAATGTACGTAGAACCATGGCATGCCGACATCTTCGACTTCCTTGATTTGAAGAAAAATCATGGAAAAGAAGAAATGCGTGCCCGCGACCTTTTTTACGCGATGTGGATCCCGGATCTTTTCATGAAACGTGTGGAAGAAGATGCCAAATGGACGCTTATGTGCCCAAATGAATGCCCCAATCTTTACAACATCCATGGAGACGAATTTGATGCGCTGTATCTAAAATATGAAAGTGAAGGAAAAGGCCGGAAAACTATCAGGGCCCGGGAATTATGGGAAAAAATCCTGGAATCTCAAATAGAGACCGGAACTCCGTATATGTTGTATAAGGATGCTGCCAACCGGAAATCAAATCAGCAGAATTTAGGAACTATCCGTTCCTCAAATTTATGTACGGAAATAATGGAATTTACAAGTCCGGACGAGATCGCTGTTTGTAACCTGGCTTCTATCGCTTTGCCTATGTTTATAAAAGGGAAGGAATTTGATCATAAAGAACTCTTTAAGATCACTAAAAGAGTTACCAGAAACCTCAACCGGGTGATCGACAGGAATTACTATCCGGTGAAAGAAGCCGAAAATTCCAATATGCGCCACCGTCCAATAGGATTGGGCGTTCAGGGACTTGCAGATACTTTTATTAAACTAAGAATGCCATTTACCAGTGAGGAGGCCAAAAAGCTAAATCAGGAGATCTTTGAAACCCTCTATTTTGCCGCCGTAACCGCCTCCATGGAACTGGCTCAGGAAGAAGGACCCTACTCTACATTTAAAGGATCGCCAATTAGTAAAGGGCAGTTTCAACACAACCTTTGGGGAGTTGAAGATGAAGAACTAAGCGGACGCTGGGATTGGGCAAAACTTAGAAAACAGGTTGTTAAAAATGGGGTGAGAAACTCTTTACTTGTTGCCCCTATGCCAACGGCTTCTACTTCGCAAATCCTTGGAAACAACGAAGCTTTTGAACCCTATACATCAAATATTTATACCCGTAGAGTGCTTTCCGGGGAATTTATAGTAGTGAACAAGCACCTGCTTGATGACCTGGTAGAACTCAATTTATGGACAGATGATGTGAAGGATGCGATTATGCGTGCAAACGGGTCGGTACAGGATATAGATGTTATTCCGCAGGATTTAAAGGAACTCTATAAAACCGTGTGGGAACTGAGCATGAAGGATATTATAGATATGTCGAGACACCGGGGATATTTCATAGATCAGTCTCAATCGCTGAACCTTTTCATGGAAAACGCCAACTATAGCAAACTAACCTCTATGCATTTCTACGGATGGAAGAGCGGATTAAAAACAGGTATGTACTACCTGAGAACCAAGAGTGCTGTAGATGCTATTAAATTCACCCTTAAAAAAGAACAGAAAAAAGAACCGGAACCGGCCTTTGCAGAACCTATGGAAGCTCCAGGTTCTCCATCTGCACAAATAAAAGCCGCATCTTCCAACACCTCACTTTCTCCTGAAGAATTACGTGCATTGATCGCACAATCTAAAGAAGCAGAAGGAGATGATTGTTTGATGTGCGGATCTTAAAGAGTTAATTTACCCCCCCGCTTATTTTTAGTTACATTTATTCATTACAGGGAAGTATTCGATAGATTACTTCCCTTTTTTATTATTTTTGAATAGCTGAGGGTGATCTCCTGCAGAATTCGCAGAGCCACGCAGAAAAAAACTTTATTGGAATTGAGTTAAAAAAGAATAATTTATAATTTTAGAGAGAATCGCTAAATAAAGCATTCTGCGAAAATCAGTGGGTTCTGAGGGAGAAAAAAAGGAATCCTATAATAAACTAAATCTAAAATTCTATGGATGAAAATGAGATCGCCTATAAAATTCTTGGAGCGCTATATTTAAATAGACAATAGATGTTCAATTTTCCCGCAGAATTCGCAGAGCCCCGCAGAAAAAAGACCTTAAAGGCATTGAGTTAAAAGAGAATAATTTATAATTCTGGAGAGAATCACTAAATAAAGCATTCAGCGAAAATCAGCGAGTTCTGCGGGAGAAAAAAGAATCTTCCAATCAAATAAATCTAAATTTCTATGGATGAAAATGAGATCGCCTATAAAATTCTTGGAGCGCTATATTTAAATAGACAATAAATGTTCAATTTTCCCGCAGAATTCGCAGAGCCCCGCAGAAAAAAGACCTTAATGGCATTGAGTTAAAAGAGAATAATTTATAATTTCAAAAGGAATCACTAAATAAGGCTTTCTGCGCAAATCTGCGGAATCTGCGGGAGAAAAAAAGAATCTTCCAATAAAATAAATCTAAAGTTCTATGGATGAAAATGAGATTTCCTATAAAATTCGTGGCGCTATTTTTAAAGTTTATAAAACACTTGGACCAGGTCTTCTCGAATCGGTTTATGTTGCCGCATTGGAATATGAACTTTTCAAGGAAGGTTTAGAAGTTCAAAAAGAAATTCCTTTACCTGTTATTTATGAGGAAACGAAACTGGAACTAGGATTCCGCCTGGACTTATTAATAGGGAAAAAAGTAATTATTGAAGTTAAGTCCGTCGAAAATTTGGCCGAAGTTCATCACAAACAAGTTCTTACTTATTTAAAACTAACCAAGTTAAAATTGGCTATTTTGGTAAACTTTAATGTAGAAAATATTAATAACGGTATATATAGAAAAGTAAATGGACTCTAAGGATTTCCCGCAGAATTCGCAGAGACATACAGAGGAAAACTTTATTGGAATTGAGTTAAAAAAGAATAATTTATAATTTTAGAGAGAATCCCTAAATAAAGCATTCTGCGAAAATCAGCGAGTTCTGCGGGAGAAAAAAAGGAATCTTATAATAAACTAAATCTAAAATTCTATGGATGAAAATGAGATCGCCTATAAAATTCTTGGAGCGCTATATTTAAATAGACAATAAATGTTCAATTTTCCCGCAGAATTCGCAGAGCCACGCAGAAAAAAGACTTTATTGGCATTGTGTTAGAAACGAATAATTTATAATTTTGAAGATATTCACTAAACAGAGCATTCAGCGAAAATCTGCGGGTTCTGCGGGAGAAATAAACGATAAAAAATGATGAATTGGGAACAACTTCTTTCCTTAAAGAGGTTTGGAGATAAAAACAAACGCCTTCGAAAGGAGCAAAACGAAACAAGACTTGGTTTTGAAGTGGATTACGACCGGATTATTTTTTCTTCGGCTTTCCGCAGTTTACAGGATAAAACACAGGTAATACCGCTTTCAAAAACCGATTTTGTTCACACCCGGCTTACGCATAGCCTGGAGGTTTCGGTGGTAGGACGATCCTTAGGCCGTCTGGCGGGTCAAAAGATCCTGGAGAAGCATCCACACCTCAATACCATTCACGGCTATCAGATGAACGATTTTGGCGCAATAGTCGCAGCGGCCGCACTCGCCCATGACATTGGAAATCCGCCCTTCGGGCATTCCGGAGAAAAAGCCATCGGGGAATATTTCAGTTTGGGAAATGGAATACGTTTTAAGGAAAAGCTTTCAGCAAAAGAATATGAAGATTTAATAAAATTCGAAGGAAATGCCAACGGCTTTAAAATCCTGACAGAAAACCGTCCGGGAATTGAAGGCGGACTCCGGCTATCCTATGCCACCCTGGGAGCATTTACGAAATATCCCAAAGAATCCCTTCCGTATAAACCAAGCAGAAATATAGGTGACAAAAAATTCGGGATCTTTCAAACAGAAAAACACATTTTTGAAGATATTTCCAAAGAACTGGGACTTAAAAAAATAAGAACAGGAGAAAATATCGCTTTTGCAAGACATCCATTGGCATTCCTGGTAGAGGCAGCAGATGATATTTGTTACACCATTATAGATTTTGAGGACGGGATCAACCTTGGATTGATCGATGAAGAATATGCGCTGGAATATCTTATTAAATTGGTGAAAAACAGCATCAATACTTCAAAATACAACAGCCTTACCACTACTGCCGACAGGTTGAGTTATTTGCGGGCACTCGCTATAAATACACTTATTACCGAAGCGGTGGAATTATTCCTGAAAAATGAAGAAGCCATTCTGGCCGGGGAATTCCACCATTCGCTGTTTGATAAAAGCAGTTATGAGGCCCAGATCAAAGATATTATCAAGATAAGCGTAGAGCGAATTTACCAAAGCGAAGAGGTGATCAATAAAGAGATTGCAGGGTACAAAATGCTTTCCCACTTACTGGAAACGTATACCCAGGCATTTTTACCAGATGAAAACACGCCGGATTCCAACTTTAATAAGCTGGTAAGAAGGTCTGTCCCAAAATTAGTGCTACCTGAAGGGCAATCCCTTTATACATCCCTAATACAAATATGCTCCTTTACAGCTTCTTTAACCGATGGAAATACGGTTGCTTCATTTAATAAATACAAAGGCAATAACATTTAATATACCTTAAGCCCTATAATACCACAAGCATGAAAAAAACAGCCAGATTACTAAATAGCAAGCGTGATGAGGTCATAGATCGATGGGAAAAGGAAGTTTTACAACAGGTGAAAGCCGCTCCAACCTCCAATAAAATTGCACTTCAAGATCATGTTCCAAACATCTTGGATGATATTATAGAAATCCTGAATCGTCATGAAAATACCGATGATTATTTTAATGATGAAAAAATCCATCAAATAGAAGAAAACAGTCTTGAGCATGGGAGACATCGGGCTAACTCTCCCAATTATACCGTAGACCAGATCATACATGAGTACATGATCTTCAACAATGTGATTATTAGCGTGCTTCACAAAAACGATATTGCTGAGGAATCCGTATTTCATCTTATAAAATGTTCCATAGACAAGGCAATGCTAAATTCTGTAACCTCATTTTCTGAATCTATTCAGGAAATGCAGAATAAATTGATAGGAACACTGGCACATGACATTAGAAACCCGCTGGCTGCTGCAAGAATGGCGATTGAAATGATAAATTATGAAACTGGCAGGGAACGATTCGAAAAGGTTAAAAAAATGTCTTACAATAGCGTAAATAGGGCCATAGAGTTAGTTGAAGGGCTTTTAGATTCTATCACCGTAAAAGCAGGAGAAGGAATTATGCTTTCTTTTTCTGAAACGGATCTTAATCAAGATATCCAAACAATTTATGAAGAGGCCTGTGAGGTGTTTTCAGAAGATATAATCCTGAAGAAAAAGGAACAATCAATCAAAGGTGTTTTTGATGGTACAGCGATTCGCCGATTAATGGAAAATTTGATAAACAATGCAGTAAAATATGGTCATTCAGAAAAACCAGTTACTATAACAATAACTAACGAAGACGATTGGTTAAAAATTTCGGTTCATAATTTTGGCGAACCAATTCCTTTAGACAAGCAAAAAGAAATTTTCAACTTCATGGAACACGGGATTCAACAACGAGGAAAAAAATTAAAGAGTTACGGGATAGGGCTTACTCTTGTTAAAATGGTTGCTGAAGCTCACGGTGGTTCAGTAGAACTTAAGAGTACAAAAGACTTTGGAACCGAATTCAAGATAAAATTAAATAAGCATAAAAATGCTCCAGGAAAGAAAAGAACAATTTTAAATACCGAAGCTTAATTAGAATTCATAGATCGCTCCCATCCCCGGTAATTGCTTAATCTGAATTTTAAGACCGAGGGTTTCTAAAGGAAAAATTTTCCGGTTAGAAGATGATGGGTTTATGAGAGCACCAGGATCTATATTTCATGAGGTGAACCAATCTTTTTTTAAGGGACAAAAAGGCCTTAAAACTCGTAAACCAGGCCTACTCCCAGCATTTGCTTGAACTGTATTTTTGGCCCCAGGCTTTCCTGCTCTCCGTCATCATTGACATCTCCCTGAACCTTTATGTCGTCATCGTATTTTAGGTGAGAACCTATGCTGGCTTTAACGAAATCATTCACGGTAAGATTTAAATTTAGTTCCCAATCCACATCAATATTACCAAAGTTATTGAGATAATCTGAATATAAGCTCAACTGATTATCCAGCTTTACATTAGAAAAAATTTCTTTTGAAAATCCGCTGGTTAACAACATTCCAAACTCTGTCCTAACCTTTTCTCCTTTTTCTATAATATTTCCTTCTTCATCCCTTACAGCAGGAGTAACCCCAAACCTTCCCTCATTTGCAAAACCCTGGTCCAGTACAAAAGTAGACTTTTGAGTTACCGGTGAAAGGTATACGGTAAGATCTTCTTTGGGGTGGGTATATTCAGACCCTATTCCTAAAAAGGCGTATGCAGGAGCCATAAATTTAGAGATGGGGTTTTGGGTATTTGGATATCGAAAACCACTTGCAAACTGTGTATTGAAATTAAATTTTGCCGAGTACCTAAAGTTTGAAGTAGAATCCCTTCTATAACCGGCCGTTGAATTAAACATTATCTGATCGTCCGTTTTCCTTAACTCACGTCCTTCCTGAGCATTCAATCCGTATCTTATCGAGGCATTGGTTTTCCAGGAGAGCAGATCCTTTTTATAATTCCGCTCAAAATTCCCATAAAAGTTTGCAGAAATAGAATTATTCCCACCCGCGTTCCAGTTTATAAAAGCAACTTCATTAAAATTTACACCCACGGCATTTTTTTCGGTCCATAGGATTATTACTTCCTCCTGGGCTTCGGTTATAACACTGTCTATAGCAACAGTATCGTTTTGGACCGTATCCTTCTTTACCAAGTAATACTCTTTAGCAGAACCAAATGAAAAATTAAAAAGAAGGCACAGGATAAGGAATAATTTGGGTTGCATGAGGGTGAAAAATTTAAATCGTATTAGTTTTGGTTACTTTAGAAGATCTTTGATCGCATTCGATATACTTAGAACGTCAATTTTAGCGATTTCTTGCAATTCTAAAACATTTCCATGTTCTATAAATATGTCCGGGATCCCCAAACACTTCATTTGAGCATGATAGTGGTTTATTGAGGCAAATTCCAGAACTGCAGTACCAAACCCACCTGAAATCACTCCATCTTCTACTGTGATTATTTTGTCAAAAATATCAAAAATTTCGTGAAGCATGCGCTCGTCCAGAGGTTTAACAAATTTTGCATCATAATGGGCAATCTCTTCAGAAAAACCGAGACTTTCAATAGCAACATTCACATTACTACAAATACTACCTATACTTATTACAGCCAGTTTGGTTCCATCCTTCAGTTTCTCTCCCTTCCCGAGTTCCACCGCCTTAAATTCCTGTTTCCAGTCCAGCACTACCCCTCTGCCCCGCGGGTATCGAATTACCAGCGGAGCGGTTAAATTCAATTGAGCAGTATATATCAAATTACGAAGTTCTACCTCATTTGACGGAGCTGCTATAATAAGATTTGGAATGCAACGCAAATAAGCGATATCAAATACCCCGTGGTGGGTGGCTCCATCCTCACCTACCAATCCGGCACGATCCAGGCAGAAAATGACCGGCAGTTTCTGCAAGGCAACATCATGGATCACCTGATCATACGCACGTTGTAAAAAAGTGGAATAAATGGCGCAAAAGACCGTGAATCCGCGGGTAGCCATTCCCGCTGCCAAAGTTACGGCATGCTGCTCTGCAATACCAACATCAAAAGCCCGGTCCGGAAAAGCATCCATCATAAATTTAAGGGAACTTCCTGTTGGCATTGCCGGAGTGATCCCAATAATTTTTTTATTTTTTTCGGCCAGTTCCACGAGAGTTAGTCCAAAAACATCCTGATATTTTAAAGGCAATCCATCGGTATTATATGGTAAAAGTTCCCCCGTATCGGGTGCAAATTTTCCCGGAGCGTGGTATTTCACCTGATCCTCTTCAGCTTTCTGCAGGCCTTTTCCCTTTCGGGTGATTACGTGGAGAAATTTTGGTCCTTTGATCTTTTTTAGCTCCTCAAAGGTTTTCAGCAAGCCGGGAATATCATGACCATCTACAGGTCCGAAATACTTAAAATTGAGGGCCTGAATAATATTATCCTGAGATGGTTTTTGTCCCACTTTTGCCCTGGTGAGGTATTGTTTTAGAGCACCCACGCTGGGATCTATCCCAATGGCATTGTCATTTAATACAACCAGGAGATTTGCATTGGTAACGCCTGCGTGGTTGAGGCCTTCAAAGGCCATTCCGCTCGCGATAGAGGCATCTCCTATTATAGCTATATGTTGTTTCTGAAATTCTCCTTTTAAATTAGAGGCCAGCGCCATACCGAGTGCTGCCGAAATGGAGGTAGAGGAATGCCCTACTCCAAAAGTATCAAACTCGCTTTCCTCGCGTTTAGGAAAACCACTAAGGCCATTTAATTGGCGGTTGGTATGGAAAATATCGCGTCTGCCGGTGAGAATCTTATGACCATAAGCCTGATGGCCCACATCCCACACAAGCAAATCCTCAGGAGTATTAAAAATGTAATGAAGGGCAATAGTGAGTTCTATCACTCCAAGACTGGCTCCAAGATGACCTTCTTTGGAGGCAACAATATCAATGATAAATTTCCTCAATTCTGCCGCAAGTTCCGGAAGTTTTTCATGCGGAAGTTTTCTCAGATCGGAAGGAGAATCGATGTTCATTAAAATACTTTCAGCCATAAAAACAAAGGTACATTTTGAATCTGTATTTTTCCCTGTTCTTTTTTGGGTTTTCAGCAGATGCACCTCCAAAAAGAAATAAAGCCCCAGGACCTAAGGAAGTAACCCGAACTAACCAATCCCGAATTAACGAATTAACGGATTAACCAATCCCGAATAATTGCGTTTATGTATTCCAACTTATATTTATACCTTTCATAAACTTTAAATTTCAATATGAAATGAGCATAACGGAAACCAGATGCAAACACCGATGAAGAAATGCGAATTACATATGACCAATAAAAAACAATAGAAAGTTACATATGAAACTGACTCCTTTTGACGATGAATATTTTATGAGGAAAGCGCTTCAGGAGGCGGAGATTGCCTTTGAGAAGGGCGAAATTCCTGTGGGTGTTGTTGTTGTGATCGATGAAAAGATAATCGCACGCGGGCACAATCTCACAGAATTATTGAATGACGTTACCGCACACGCCGAAATGCAGTCCATCACGGCCGCAGCCAATTACCTGGGCGGGAAATACCTTAAAAACTGTACGATGTATGTCACCCTTGAGCCCTGCCAGATGTGTGCAGGAGCACTTTATTGGGCACAGATTTCTAACCTGGTTTTTGCCGCCGGGGATCCTGAACGTGGTTTTAGAAAAATGGGAACAAAACTCCATCCAAAAACAAAGGTGAAATTTGGGATCATGGAAACAGAGGCATCCCAATTACTAAAAAAGTTCTTCATACAAAAAAGGAACTTAAACTGATTATTAGTATCGGTTTAAATTCCTTTTCTCATTTATAAATGGTACTCCTTAAATTGTAAGCAGGGCATTTCTATTTGGGTATTTGCTTTGCTTCTTCCGGAATATCCCACATATCTTCCAGTTCTTCAAGAGATTTTCCTTTGGTTTCCGGGATATATTTGTATGTGAAGAATATGATGGCAAGGATAAATACGGAGAATATAAAATAAGGTAAAGATCCATTCCAGTATTCGCTATTATTCACTTCGCTTTCGGCAACCAGAGGAAAAGACTGGGTTACCACATAGTTCGCTGCCCATTGTGCTGCTACGGCAATTGACATTGCGGTACTTCGCATATTGTTAGGGAACATTTCAGATAAGATCACCCATACCACAGGCCCCATAGACATTGCGAAGGAAGCGATAAACAACAATACACCCACCAAAGAAAGCAATCCTACAGAATCGGTCATTAGTGTTCCACCAAGCATTAAAAATCCTGTTAACATTCCCACTGCTCCAATATAGATCAATGGTTTTCTTCCAAATCTATCCACTGTTGCCATCGCCACAAATGTAAATACCAGGTTGATAGCGGCCAGCAATACCTGTTGCTGCAATACATCTTCCTGTCCAAAACCAAGAGCTCTTTCAAAAATATCGGCACCGTAATAAAGCACCGCATTAATACCGGTAAACTGTTGTAAAATAGATAATACCGTCCCTATCACAATGATTGAAAACACCCCTTTTGCAAATATGTTCAGCTTGACTTTATGTTTATCTTTTTCAATGGACTTTTCAATGTCGCGAATTTCGGTATTTGCAACTTCTTCTCCGTGAATTCGGGTCAATACTTTATATGCTTCAGATTTGAGTCCTTTTATAGCAAGCCATCTGGGGCTTTTAGGAACGAAAAATAACAATATTAAAAACAATGTACTAGGAATAAGTTCAGACCAGAACATCCATCTCCATCCTTCCTGAACATTCTCGGCTTCGGTAGCCGAATTTCCTATCATATAAGTAACTAAAAACACGACGAAAAACCCTACAACAATGGCAAGTTGATAATAACTTACCAGGGTACCACGAATCTTTGCTGGAGCGATCTCTGCGATATAGGTTGGTGCATTCATCGAGGCTATCCCAATTCCCAATCCGCCAATTAATCGAAAAACCACTAACAGGGAAACAGATTCCGGTAAAAATCCAGGTAATCCTGAACCCCAGGCCGAAAGTGAAAATAAAATAGCAGAGATTATAAGGGAATATTTCCTTCCAATGGCTTTGCTCAAAGGCCCGGCAACTATGGCACCCACAAAACAACCTATTAAAGCACTCCCAACAACCCAACCTTTCATCCCGGGATCCAGTTCGAAATATTTACTGAAATAATACTGGGAACCGTTTATCACGCCGGTGTCGTATCCAAAAAGGAGTCCGCCAAGAGCGGACACTATAGTGATAAGAATAAGGTAGGTTTTATTTTTCATCTGTTTATCTTATTGTTTTAGCGGTCATATGTAACCTCCGTATAATCATTCCACTGTGTGAAAAAATCTTTCTAATGGTTGTTTCATGGGAAGATTTTAAGAATCTGTTAAAACTAATTAAAAATAATTGAAAATAACTAATTCTTGGTCACTTTGATCCAATCGATGTAAAATTTAGCCGGAAATATGGTGTCATCCACCTCCGGACCACCAAAATTTCCACCAACTGCAAGGTTTATCAAAAAGTAAAATGGATGCCTAAATGGATAATTCGCATCATCATATGCCTTGGGGATAAAGGTATAAACGTGATCTCCATCTACAAAATATTGAATATCATCTTCGGTCCAAACCGTTTTAAATGTGTGATAGCCTTCTTCAATATCCTCTATAATTGTTTTTTTAGAGTTCTCTGTTTCCCCATGACTTGCAGGAGTATGTAAAGAAGAATATACCGTATGCGGCTCCCTTCCTACATATTCCATAATATCAATTTCTCCGGAACCCGGCCATCCTACCTCATCAATATTAGCTCCAAGCATCCACACAGCAGGCCACAATCCATGACCTGTAGGGAGTTTTAGGCGAACTTCAATAGTTCCATATTGGAATTCTATTTTGTCTTTTGTATTGATCTTTCCTGAAAAATACTTGTCACCGGTTTTTACTGCCTCAATCACAAGTTTTCCGTCTTCAATGCTTACACAATCCCGGTTATAGATTTGTCTTTCATTATTTCCCCAGCCGCATAAATTTGGGCATCCATCCCCTTCTTCATAGCTCCAAAACTCCATGTTGAGTTGATCACCTTCAAAATTATCCTCAAAGATAACCTGTGCCTGGGAAGAACAGGAAGTTACAATCAGTAAAAGACCCAACGGTACAATTGGCTGTAATTTTTTCATTATTTTTTATTTAAAGCTTTAGTTTTATCTGAAGCTGATAAGCAATATTTGGAAATTATTATATTATATAACACCGTGGAATAGAAAACGTTCAGACTGATCTTGTTCCAGTCCTATCATATTTAGAACTCCTCATCATATTAGACCCGGAAATAAACCCGCCTGAATGACTTTGTCGGGCAGGTTACCATTGACGTATTTCTAAAAAAAAGTAATGCCTTGTCAAGTATAACTCAGGTACAATAAGAATCATCGATACTAATGCATTCTTTTTGTATTGCTCCCGTTGAGTTAAAAGGCCTCTTACAAAATCTTTAGTTCTGGCTTTCTCCCGCAAAATTCGCAGAATTCCGCAGAATTTATTTTTACCTTAACTGATTCTTCATCCCCCCGACCTTTAAATTCCTCTTTAACTTTTAACTTTTTCACTTTCTGTCCCCGATTATGTCTATCTCCTACGCTACATAAATTTTATTATCGCTGGTCTCAGGGTGACAATTCAACCTGACCTGAAAATAAAAAACTAAAAAAGTAATGGCTATCTTAACCAGGACCTTATTTATTTAAGTTAAATTCTTGCTTCTGAAGGTCTCTTGAATTGCCACCTGTTAAAACTTCAAATTCTCCTTCTTCAGATTCCCATTTTTTATTTGCAGTGTAAAACTGAAGCATTTTTTCATCAATTTCAAACTGTACATCCCTGGTTTCTCCGGGAGCAAGTTCAACCATTTCAAAGGCTTTCAGTTCTTTTACCGGCCTGGTAGTACTCGCCACAAGATCTCTTATATAAAGCTGAACAACTTCTTTCCCCTTCAACTTACCTGTATTGGTTACAGGGACTGTGACAGTTATTGAACCTTCCTGAGTCAATTTCTTCGATGTAAGTTGTGGCACTCCGTATTTGAAGGTTGTATAGCTTAGTCCGTATCCGAAAGGGTAAAGTGCATCTTTTTCAACATCGGTATAGCCGGAATAAGTGACATGTTCGGCACTGTATGGGCGGCCGGTGTTTTTTTGATTGTAATACAAAGGTTCCTGCCCAACGTTTCTTGGAAATGAAACCGGGAGTTTTCCCGAAGGATTGTATTTTCCGAACAACACATCGGCTATAGCATTTCCACTTTCAGATCCCAGATGCCAGGCTTCTACAATTGCAGGAATATTTTCTGCTGCCCAGGAGATTTCCAGAGGTCTGCCATTTATCAAAACCAATACGATATTTTTATTCACTTTATAAACTTCTTCAAGCAATTCCTGTTGCACCCCCATAAGTCCAATCTCCACCTGGCTTCTACCTTCACCTGTTTGGAATGCATCTTCCCCAAGAACCATTAGCACGACTTCCGCATTTTTTGCAACCTCAATTGCTTCAGCAAAACCAGATTTATCTGTTTCATTGATCTCCAGTGGAAGAAGGAAATTTTTAACGCCGGTTCCATGATCAGCTCCCTTGGCGTAAGTTACTCTTACATTATTTCCTACTGCATTCTTAATTCCTTCTAAAACGGAAACAGCAGAATTTTCTTCTCCCTGTGCCCGCCAGTTTCCTATTGGGGAATTTTTGTCGTCCGCCAATGGCCCTATTACTGCAATGTTTTTTACTGAAGGTTTAAGAGGTAAAAGTTCACCTTCATTCTTTAGCAAGACAATCGATTTACTAGCAATATCTCTTGCGGTTTTTAAATGCTCCTCAAAAGAAATATTCTTTAACATCTCCGGATTTGAATATTTATAAGGATCATCAAAAAGCCCTAATTTAAATTTCACCCGAAGTATTCTTCTAACCGAATCATCCAATAGTTCCTCATCAATTTCACCAGATTTTACCAAATCCTCAAGATGGTTTTCATAAGCTCCACCTTCCATATCCATATCACTCCCGGCCTTCACAGCAATTTCTGCAGCATGTTTCTTATCTCTTGCAAATCCGTGGTAGATCATTTCCGGTATAGAAGCCCAATCTGAAACAATAAATCCATTCCAATTCCAGTCGCCCTTGAGAATATCTCTTTGCAGGATCTTATGGCCTGTGGCAGGAGTACCATCGATATCATTGAAAGCATTCATAAATGTGGCTACCCCGGCTTCTGCAGCAGCTTTAAAAGGTGGAAGGATTGTATTGTGAAGTTCATTTTCGCCTATATGAACCGTATTGTAATCACGTCCTGCTTCCCCAAATCCATAACCTGCAAAATGTTTGGCAGTTGCGGCAATAGTATTTGCATCTGCCAGATCATTCCCCTGATAGCCCTTTATTTTTGCAACCGCAACTTTAGAAGTAAGATATGGATCTTCCCCGCTTCCTTCCATGATCCTACCCCAGCGGGCATCTCTGGAGATATCTATCATAGGTGAAAATGTCCAGTTCACCCCGTGTGCTGCAGATTCCAGGGCGGCAATCCTTGCCGACTCCTCCATAGCTTCCAGGTCCCAACTTGCTGTTTCACCCAGTGGCACCGGGAATATGGTTTTATATCCATGGATCACGTCATAACCAAACATCAGCGGAATTTTAAGTCGGGAATTGTTCATTACCAGCTCCTGTGCTTGTCGGGTAGCATCTACAGACAACACATTTAGCATAGAACCAACTTTGCCGCTTTTAATGTTTTCCTCCTTTTGTTTGGCATCAACATTCGAGGCAGGGCCCGTAAGATCCCAGCTTCCATTGTACTGCACCATCTGGCCCACTTTTTCTTCCAAAGTCATTAATGACAATACAGAATCTACTTTGGTCTCTACATTTTCAACAGAACTTTTAATAGTTGAGTTTTGGGAATAAGTAAAAAAGCAAACATTAAGAAGCAGGGCGGTAAGGATTAATTTTTTCATGATCTTAAATTATATTACGGAGGAAAAATATTTTCTCCAAAGTTATTTTTGAAAGGATCTCCGCTACTTTAGTTGCAATTTCAGTTTTGGATTGTTGCCCGTGATCCTGCGCCTGAACAGGAATAAATCCATACATCGTTATTGCCAATTCGTTGGAAAATTTTCTAATTCTCATTTTTTTACAATATTAATGTTCCAACAGCTCCAGCAGGGAGATTAAAAAATGTTTGAATTTCCCCTGACTTAACGTTCACCAATCTTTCCATTTCAGCTTTATCCTGAATAATTACTGCTGTCTTAGCATCTGAAGTCCGGAATGCTACATTTGGTAAATTTACGGGTGTGTTTGAGGCAATTCTCACAGATCCCGGCCGGACGAACTTAAAAGCCTGGGCAATAATAGATCCTCCTCAAAAATGTCATTTTTGGGGAGGATCTTTGGCTAATCAATTCTCCTTTTATTTTCTTATTAAGACCCAGTCAATAAGCACTTCTGCTTTTCCTTCTTTTATAAGTTCCACCGTCGATGCAGGAATGCCCTTATAAGGTTCTTCCACTCCATTAGTTTTGTACGGATACGCACCGCCCAAGGCGAGATTGAGAATAAGGAATTTTGGGTTATCAAAAGCCCATTTCCCGTAATGCTCTACCATAGGTTTTGTAACCCGGTAGATCAACCTGCCATCAACTTTAAAATCAAATCCCTCCGGCGTCCATTCAACAGAATACACATGCCAGTCGGTCACATCTTCACCTTCAGGAAAGAAGTATTTATTAACCAGCGGAGTCTCTCCGGAATATCCCGGGCCGTGTAGGGCAACCCCTATCCAATCTGTCTCTCCCACATATTCCATAATATCAATCTCCCCGGTTTCGGGCCAATCACCCCCGCCCAGTGCCCAGAAAGCGGGCCAAAATCCGGAACCTTTTGGAAGTTTCATCCTGGCAGCAGCAGTTCCATAGGTGAACATTACTTTGTCACGGGTATCAATCCTGCCCGAGATAAAATCGAAATCATTTCCGCGAAAAGTTATAAAGCTTGGGCTGTAATGAGCTTTGAGTACCAGAGCATTTTCGGCTCCTTTGGCATCGGCACCTTCCACAGTGAAAATAGTTGCCGTGGAATCCACATAGACCTGCTGCTCGTTATTCACCCAAAAGTCGGTCCCAATGACGTTCCATTTCTCCCTGTCCAGGGAAGTTCCGGAGAAATCGTCATAGAAAAGGGTGTCTGTTTCCGTGCTTACCGGTAAGTCCTGAGCGTATGAATTTCCGCTGAAAATCAACGTTAGCGCCAGGAAAATTTTTAAAAAGAAGCGTTTCATATAAATTACTTTAAAAAGAATAATTACCCTGAAAAACCAGTGCCTCAAGGGAGCCAAATAAAAGGGAAGCTAATAAACATTTCTTCAGGATTAATTGAATAAAATCCGGAGCCGAAACTCCGGAAGTTTATAGCTAAACAAATAGTGTCTATTGAAATACTTTCACGTAATCAATCTCCATTGAAGACTCCTGGAAATCATCATTTATAGCACCACCCAAATTTCCGCCCATAGCGATATTCAACAATAAATAATGGGGATGATCATATGGTTTTTCTCTGGAATTAGGCAGCTCGTAAATCAGTTTCCCGTCTACAAAGGTTTTAATGCTGCTACTGGTCCATTCCATGGAATAGACATGAAATTCTCCCGATGTATTTGCAACAGGCGCCGTACCTCCCATATTCTTATATTCTCCGGTATTTCTATCTCCCCAATGAAAGTGTGAGATAATGGTATTCTTATCCCATCCGGTTTGTTCCATAATATCAATTTCACCACAACCTGGCCACTGTCCGCTTCCATACTGACCTTCGAAAAAACTACCGGTTTCGTTACAATTTGCGCCAAGCGTCCAGATTGCCGGCCAGGTACCCGCTGCTGCGGGAAGTTTGGCTCGTACTTCAACCCGGCCGAAAGTAAAGGCATATTTGGAATTTAAGCGGGCAGAGGTGTAGGATTTAGTGGAAGCACCATAAGAATATTGCTCTTTTATAGCTTTAATTTTTAAAGTGCCATCGCTCACATAGGAGTTTTCAGTACGGGCTGTGTAATGTTGCAATTCGTCGTTGAACCAGCTGCCATTATTTGGGGGAATGACCTGATGATGCCATTTTTCTTCATCCGGACTTCCCTCGTATTCAAATTCGTCAAAAAAGACAAGGTTTGTGAATTGTACATCAGATTTATAAACGGTGAAGTTCACCGTTTCATTTACGAATTGTCCGGATTCTGAATAGGCCCAGACCACAACATTTGATGTATATGTTCCTTCTTTGGTAAAAGTGTATTCCATGATGCCTGAAGTGCTTTCCTGAACATCTCCGTTATCAAAACGAAATGCATATCTCACAGCATTGTCGGCCGTGGCAGTTACCTGGACTAGTCCTGATCCATCTCCATTAGGCTGTTGGTCATTAGCCCCGGCTAAGGATACCTCTACCTGTAAATTTGAAACGGCTGTATTTATTTCTGAATCTCCTGAACTACAGGAATTGAAAAAAAACAGCAGGAAACAAGCAACATAAAGGAAGCTCATAGTTTTTAAAATGTAAACAGAATTATATTTTGTCATTTTCATAGCTCATTTTAATCATGTTTTTTCTGATCATATTTCGATCCTCAGGAACCTCCTTTACTGTATTATTTGCTGAAATAAACATTATCAATAAAAATAGTAACACTTCCTGCCGGTTGTGCTGCATAAATCAGCTGAGAGATGTTTGCTCTTGTCGTTAATCCGGTAAAGTCTGAAAGAGGGATGTTCAAGGAAATCCAGGTATTTTTTTCCGGATTGGTTATGGTAATCTCATGTTCCACATCATCCCCTCCGCCGTCAAAAGCTCCATTAGCTCCAAAATCTACCAGTTTTATTCTGATCTCTGTAGCATCGGCCGTCCAGACATCGGTGTGAAAAAATTGCATTTCAGAAGCATCAATCTGATTGCCCACTGTTTCGATTCCTACGAAATTAAGTTCGCTGTATTTTTTAACGGCATTTCCAACAATGCTAATATCCTCCAATTTTGCCGCAGACCAATCTGTTCTCCAGGTATCTACAGGTACATCTGTATAAGCATCGCTGAACAAGGAAATCACATCGGTCGCTACTGGGGTTGGTGTGGGCGCAGCAGATTGTGGTTCTGTTGCTGCAGCAGTATCCTTGTAGAAATAAACATTATCTATAAAGATAGTTGCACTTCCTGCCGGTTGACCTGCAAAAATTAGTTGAGCAATGTTTGCTTTAGTAGTTAAGCCAGGAAAGTCTGAAAGTGGAATATCCAAGGACACCCAACTATTTTGTTGTGGGTTCGCTATGGTAATTTCGTGTTCCACGTCATCACCTCCGTCAAAGGCACCATCGGCACCAAAATCTACCAGTTTTATTCTAATTTCTGTAGCATCAGCCGTCCATACATCTGTGTGGAAAAACTCCATTTCAGAGGCATCTATCTGGTTACCCACGGTTTCAATTCCTACGAAATTAAGTTCGCTGTATTTTTTAACGGCATTGCCATCAATGAATATATCTTCCAGGGTTGCCGCAGACCAATCTGTTCTCCAGGTATCTACAGGTACATCTGTATAAGCATCGCTGAACAAGGAAATCACATTTGCAGCATCCAAAGTTGGTGTTGGAGCTGAAGCAGTTGGATTGGTTCCACCACTTGTTCCACCACCACTTAAAGTAATATTATCAAAATAAACAACATTGTCTTGGGTTCTGCTATCATTAAAATCTGGAAAAACAACAAGACCTGTTATATCTGTATTATTAGGATCTCCTACTACTCCTGAAAAATTGAAAGTAAGCTCTTCCCACTCGTTGGTCTTGGTATTTGCCACTTTGATTTCTCCTGTAGAACCACCTGCGCCATTTTCAAATTTAATTCCTACATCACTAATTACTGACTTCCAAACCATCATCGTAACAGTGCTGTTAGATGCATTCAAAGTAAAAGGTGTGGTTAGTTGAGTAATAGTACCAGCAAAAGATTGCCCATCTTTCCTCGCAGTAAACTGTGCAACAGTTGCAGAGGTATTACCAGTCATATCAGGGTTGTTGATAATCTCTAATGGAGGATTATCAACATTTTCAAAAACCAACCAGTTTTCAGCTGCCCCGCCATTTGCAGCAGTTTCAAAATTTACAGGAAAGCTTGTTGTGCTTGCTACTGTTCCACCACCACCGGCGGTAAGAACTATATCATCAAAATAATGTACTGTTGTGGCATCTTTTTCTCCAGAGAAATCGAAGAATAACACCATTTTGTCAAATTTATCGGAGTCGCTTGGAGAAAAGGCAAATGAAAGCTCTTCCCACTCCCCGGCCACTGTTGTAGGCATAGTAACCTCTTTATTGATGGAACCATCTGCACTGTCTTCCAGTTTCAAGAGAATGTTTTGACCCACAGCCGGAGAATATACTTTAATTTTAATGGTTTGTTTTTCAGAGAAATCAACTTTAGAAGCCAGATCAAAGACAAAACCGGCCCATCCTTCCACTCCCGCAGTTTGGGTAACCATGATAACCTTATCAGAAGTATTAATTCCTTCCTTATCAGGATTGTCAGCGGGCTCAATGGTTATAGAACCGTCTTTTTCCCCAAAAGTGGTGAATTCAGGCGCTCCACATTCAAAATCTATTCCCTCGGTCAGTTCGGGGACAATGACCTGAAAGACACACCCCTCTACAGGTTCAGGCTCAACATAGGCAGATTCAGGTGGAATATCATCTTCCGCCTCGCAGGAAATCATTGTGCTGAGTATACCCAATACGAAAAGGATTCGTATTAAAGGTAAATTAAAACTCTGTATGTGCTTTTTTAGACTATTCCGTTTCATTTCGTAATTTTTTAGTTACCTATTTTGTCAACTCTTAATTATAACCTTCATTTTGAGGGTAGTTTGGTCCCAAAAGATCTATTTGCTGCTGAGGGATGGGCCAGTTTTTCATGTATTCCCTCAATATGTTTTTAGGATTTCCCTCAGGATAGGATTCATTGAGGTTATCGTTATTCATGTGATCCAATAGGAATTCAAATAGTTTTCCTGTACGTTTTAGGGTATACCAACGTTGCCCTTCAAAAGCTAACTCTCTTGCTCCTTCATCGAGAATGGCCTGCAGATCTATCTCAGACACTGGGGCTGTATTGGCTCTTGTCCTTACGGCATTCAGATATTCTAATGCTTTTGGCGTATTTCCCAGCATCATGTGGGCTTCAGCGCCTATGAGATAGGTCTCAGCAAGTCGGTAGATCATAATGTTCTTAAAATGATTTCTGTCAGTAGGCTCCACGTTCGCATCAAAAAACTTTATTACTCCCGGATTTTGCCTTCGGTAATACAGCATAAATTCATTTTGATTCGTTTCACTATTTACATATAAGTCCAGTGGCTCGCCTAATTCTTTGCCTGCGGGAAGCCCGGTCTCATCATTATATTCGTATTCAAAAATGTAATAGGAACTGTTACTGTCTCTCCTACTATCGTTTGGATCTTCATTAAGAAGGTCAATCACATATTTATTTAATGAAATAAAACCTGCTCCTGCTCCTCCGTTTTCAATAGATTGTACCAGGCCAGGGGCTTCTGCATAGGAAGATACCATGTTCCAGTTCAAAATATGTGGACTACCTCCTCCAATGGTTTGAAACTCAAAATTAACCGCAAATAAAGTTTCGGAATGATTCAGGTCTCCCTCAAAAACCTGCTGAGTAGTGGTCAAACTGTGATTACCACTGTTTATAACAGCATCAGCCTGTGCGGCCGCTTCGCTATAATCCTCTTCCCAAAGCGCAACCATGGCACGTAAATGCCTTGCAGCACCCTGACTCCATCTGCCGAATTGCTCCGGAGTGTAACTAAGGTTGTCAATGGCAAAATCCAGGTCCGACCTTAATAATGAAAAGATCTCTTCTTCAGAAGATTTGTCCTGAGGCTGGTCAAAAGCATTATCCGGTGTTGTAGGTTCTGTGGTAACGAATATATTATTGAAAAGTCTGTATAAGATAAAATAAGAATTGGCGCGCATGGTCTTCGCTTCTGCCAAAATCTGATTTCTTCGGTCCTCATCAATATCAGTTAAATTCTCAGCCCCACGAATAATGGCGTTCGACCGGTCTATTATTCTGTAATAATAGACCCAATAGGCATTGAGACCTTCGGATGTTCCATAATCACCCAGGCTTGCACCCCATAAGAGCCTGCTGTAAAGGGAAACTTCCCCGGTTATTCCGGCAGACAGATCACTCTTACCCTGCAAGATCAACGGAATGGTGCCGTTAAGTCTGTTGTCTTCGTAGATGGTCCTGTTCAAGGTATAAAGTCCTACAACGGCTGACTCCAATCCCTCAGGGGAGGAATATAGAAAATCTACAGAAGTATCAGATAACAATTTATCTTCCAGGAAATCATCCTGGCAAGACGTAGTCAGCGTTAATGTAATAAATATTACAAAAAATCTTTTCGATAACAAATAACCATTTATAATTTTCATCTGTTGCTATTTATTTGGTTTTAACTGGCCCAATTTAGATTAAAGATCGCAATTATAGGTGCGATAATGGGTGGTTTATAACTAGTTACTTAAAATGTAATATTGGTTCCAATGGTAATATTTCTGGTTTCGGGAAACGACGTAGCACCATCAATTATTGGATCCTGTTCAGGACTATAGGACCTGAAATCTGTAAAGGTCAATAAATTGTTTCCGGTGGCATAAATTTTCACATTCTGAATCCCCATTTGGGAAAGGGCACTATTAGGCATATTGTAGCCAAAAGTTAGGGTTCTTAAGCGAATATAAGAGGCATCACGTACAGAAAAAGGAAAGAGATGTAGGTGAGTATCCGGTTTTGGTCTGGGATATTGAGTGGAAGGAAATTCCGGAGTATAATATTTCGTTCTTATTCCATTGATTGCTCCTTTCCAAAGTTCACCATTCGCCAGAACATTGTTCAATCGGGTTGCTCCCTGAACGAAATACACATCGGCAAAGAGTTCGAAACCCTTATAGTTAACTGTATTAGTAATGGAACCGTACCAGTCTGGATCTGTATTGGTAAAAACATTATCACGATCATCTATTTGTCCGTTTCCATCCTGATCAACCACCCGGACATCTCCAGGTTGCGCCAAAGGATTACCTGACCCTGCGATATCATCCCCTTCCTGATAGATGCCATCATATTTTGGCAGCCAGATGTTGTTAATAGATTGGCCAATAGAGAGTCGTCTTCCGGAACTATCTGTAATATCTATCGGGTTTCCATTATCATCGGTCTCACCGGTTAGTGAAATGATCTCATTGCTGTTTGTGGAAAAAATAAGGCCCATGGTCCATCTTAAGTTTTCAGTCCTAATAAAGTTAGAATTTAGAGACGCTTCAAGACCCTCATTCTGCAATTCCCCCACATTAAAGCGGATAACGTTGAAACCGGTTGTTCCCGCGATGGCTCTGTCTAACAAAAGATCTGTGGTATTTGATTTATAATATTCTATAGTACCGTCAAAAAGATTGCTGAATAATCTAAAATCGACTCCTGCATTAAAGGTTGTAGTAGTTTCCCATTTTAGATTGGGGTTTGGCAAACGCGAGGAGGCCGTTGATCCGCCCACAGTCTGACCACCAAACACATATGGCCTGTCATCGGCAACTCCCAAAGATTCAAGGGAATTAATACCCTGATTTCCTGTGGCTCCGTAACTTACCCGGAGTTTCATTTCGTTTATGCCTTCTACGTTTTCTAAAAAGGGTTCTTGGTGCAATTTCCACGCAAAGGAAATAGCAGGGAAATATCCCCATTTATTATTGGCTGCAAATACGGAAGCCCCATCTGCCCTAGCAGTAGCTTCCAGCAGATACCTATCTAAATAGCCGTAACGAACCCGTGCCAAAAAGGATAGAAGTCTTCTTTCGGAAAGATTCCTCACATTGTTCAGTAAAGTTGTGGCATCACCATTATATCCAAGGGCATCATTAGTAAATCCTGACTTGTCAAGTTGGGTATATTCGTTTGTCTGTTCATCAAAAGCCTGAACACCGGTAATATCTAAACTATGGTCATCATTGATCTGAGGGGTATAATTTACTATATTCTCAACTAAAACCTGTTTGAATAAAGTATTAGCCAGAACGCCAATACCACCTATTCCTTCATCTCCCGCCGAGTGCAAGGATGATCGGTAAATACCTCTATTGGTGTTCCTATTTCTGAGGAATGTATTTAGTGTGTAACTTAAAGATGGCGTAATTTTGTAGGTAAGGTTAAGGTTTACATCTGTTAAGTTTATTTTGCTTTCATCCGTAGACTCTCTTTGATCCCACAATGGGTTAACCGCGGTTATAGAATTACCCAGATAAAATTTAACTAGTTCGTTATTTTCATCAAATGGTTTCGCTAATGGTGTAATAGTAGTAAAGTTTAAACCTCCCGTTTCTTGGTCCTGAGTGGCATTTTGATAATTAAATATACCATTGAAAGTCAGCTTATCGGTTAGTTGGTGTTCAAGGTTTAATTTGAAGGTACCCCTATCATAACCGGAGTTGGGAATAATACCGTCCTGAGTGAAATAATTTATACTTGAAAAGATTTTGGTCTTCTCCGTCCCTGTTGAAAAGCTCAGGGAATGAGACTGGATTACCGCATCTCTTAAAACAAGATCTTCCCAGTTGACAAATTGGTTGTTCTCAATGGTTTCTAATTCAAAGGGACTGAATATGTTTTCATCGTTCAGGTAATCGCCAGTAAATCTGTTCCTGTTTGCCTCTCTTTTCAGATCAATAAATTGTGATCCATCATAAAGGTTGAAATTTCTTGTAACCGATTGTATAGTGGTATACGCATTATAATTTATCCTGGATATACCCTCAACACCTCTTTTGGTGGTCACCAATATTACCCCGTTTGAAGCTCTTGAACCATAGATTGCGGTTGAAGCAGCGTCTTTCAGGATTTCAATGCTGGCAATATCATCAGGTGCAACATCATTTAAATTGTCAAATGGCAATCCATCAACTATAATTAATGGTGAATTACCATTTGGTGCAACAGAAACATTTCCTCGTATTACAATATTCGATCCTCCTCCCGGTCTGGCACTCCCCAAGTTCACCTGCACACCCGCAGCCCTTCCTCTTAGCATTTCTGCAACATTGGTGGTAGGTATGGCGGTGGCTTCATCTACCTCAACACTACTTACAGAACCTACAACATTACTTTTTCTTTGTGTTCCGTAACCCACCACAACAACTTCATCCAGTGCTTCTGAATCGGTTAGTAACTCTACGTCAATTGATTGTTGGTTAGAAACTGTGATTTCCTGGGCAACAAAGCCTAAAAAACTAAACTGTAAAACATCTCCAGGGGAGATATCATCAATTGTATAATTCCCGTCAAAATCTGTTGTGGTTCCCCTGGTTTCATTTTTTACCAGAACGTTTACCCCTAATAATGGCACATTGTTTTCATCTGTCACTTTTCCACTTATGGAAACGCTTTGAGACTGCATCAATAAAATACCACCTAAAAAGGCAATTATAAAACATTTGAATTTCTTCATTAGACTAATTGTTAAATTTGCCTTAGCAATATATTAATTGAATGTTAAGAATGCTGAAAAGAAACCTGTACAAAAAACATACAGAGAGGTGTTTATACAAATAGCAGCGGGGTAAAGCTATACGGAAAGCTTTAAAACAGGACTCTAGAAGATCATAAATATTTGATATACAACCATTATAATTTTTAAAAATAAAAATAAAAATTTCAAAATGTAGAGGTGTTGTAGAGGTAAAAAAGTAGAATGTATAGATTATACCTCCAAAATATAATCCACTAAATTGGAGTCATGAGTCAATTCCATTTTTTTTCGCAATCGATATCGCTTAATTTCCACACTTTTTACCGAAATATTTAACAAGGGAGCAATTTCTTTTGAAGAAAGATTTAACCTTAAATAAGCGCAAAGTTTTAGATCGTTGGAAGTAAGGTTAGGATGGGTGGTTTTCATCTTTTTAAAGAAATCTTTATCGGCGTTATTAAATGCTTTTTTAAAAAAGTTCCAGTTATCCTCTTCACTTATATCCTTATCAATTGTTCTAATGACCGATCGCACTTCAGAAGTTTCCTTAGATTCTTTCAATTTGTCCTTTATACTGGATAGAAATTCATTCTTTTTAATAAGACTCATTGTAGAAACAGCCAGTTCCTTGTTCTTCCCTGTCATTTCCTTTTCAAGTTGTTCATTCTGGAGTTCTATAATCCTCTTTTCTACCTCGAGATTTTTCAACTTCATTTCCTTTTCCTTTTCCCTTATTAACCTAAGGTGTTTTCTTTTATATCCCTTATTTATAAAATAACCAATTATAAAAAGTAGCATCGCATATACAGCAATTGCCGAATAGCTAAGAAACCAGGGCCTGGAAACTTCAAAATTATACTTTACAGGATCAAGCTCCTGAATACCCATTTTTGCTTTCACCTGAAATTCATAATCGCCATAGGAAAGATTGGTATAATCAATAGAAGAAGTCTCTGTCCAGTTGCTCCAGTTTGTACTTAAACCTAAAAGCCGGTAGCTATAGACCGGGGTTATAAATTTCTTATACTCCGGAATACTATAATTAAATGAAATATTATTTGTTTTATAATGAAAGGTGGGAGCTTCATTTAGATCTATGAGTTCCGGAGATTCATCCAGGGCTGCCTTGAAAACCTTGTCTATTTTAATTTCATACTCTAAGTTTCGGTTAAAATCCTTTTCGAATTTCAAATATCCGTTGGAAACTCCTAGTAGATAGGAATTATTATCGAGCAAGGTAATATTTTCATAGCCCAGGGTAATATTCCGAAGATCGTTTGGCAAATGCACCATTCCCATTTTATAGGCATTACTCAGTTGTGCTGCTTCTATATTAATTACAGCATCATTAAGAAAACCCCAGAGTACATTATCGCTTGTATTGACCATCCTTCCTGAAACAAGATCAAGTTCATCCAACAAGGTTGCCAGGCTGCTCTCTGCATTAAATTTATTCTCTAATTCCTGAAACTGAAACAATTTTTCTCTTGAAGAATAATACAGCGTATCATTAAACTTAAAAATGCTGGAATTTATTCCTGAGTTGTCTCCAAAAGTATAATTTTCTATGCTATTAACTGTTGTCCCAGGAAAGTCCATCTGGATCCTGTAAACTCCCTTATGTTCATTTACTGCCCAAATATCCCCGTCCTTTTCGGAAATTAAAAATTTAGAGGAATGGGGGAAATTTTCAATCATTCCAATAAAACTGAAATTTCCATTTTCCTCCTTTAGCAAACTTATGCCATTATAATGCCCCTGCAGGTAATACCCTGGATTTCCTTCATAATTTTTCACCACCCAGGTTCCAGAAGCATCGTAGATCCTGGTTGCAACTTCTCCATTTATAATATAGGTTCCATTATTATGGCCACAAAATAAATTAGTACCAATACGCTGTAAGCTCCAAACCTGACCATTAGTACCATCCATTAAAGTATAAATATCGTCCTTTTTCCTTTTGAAATACAATCCCTGATTGGTTCCCACATAAAGAAATTCCTCTGTTTCTAAAGAGGTATAAACAGATCCTAAATTGCCATAATTATCCTGGTAAAGCAAAAAAGCGGAATCCAGATTAATAATGCTCAGTCCATTGTCCAGGCCTGCCCAAACATTATTATCTTTATCTACAAATAGATCCAGAACAGTATTATTGATCAATCCATTTTTCTGGTTGAAATGAAGGAGGATATTTCCTTTTCCATCCACATGATAGATCCCTTGCTCTACCGTTCCAAGAATAAGTGAATTATCCGCAAGGCTATGCGCAGAGTAGATACTTTGATTCCGCAATTTTTCACTCAGTTCTAAATAGGTCCTTCTTAACGCTTGCCCATCCCATTCATAAAAATTTCCGCTTCGACTAATAAGTTGAAGAGAACTTCCCTTTTCAGAAACATGCATAATTTCAATATCCAACAATTCAAGCGGGGGAATAACCATTTCAGGCTGGTTATTCTTTATGGTAAAGAGGCCGGCTGCCATCATTTGAAAATAAACACTGCTTTCTCCCTTAAAAAGATTGGTAATTGCAACAGGTGGAGTAGGCACTCTTGATATTTCAAGGGTTTTAAGATTGCATAGATAAAGTCCCTCGAAACTTTGAAAAACAAGCACATCGCCTATGTGTTCAATGTGCCAAAACTGTTCTCCATCATTTACTTCTCCAGGAAATTTTGGCATCAAACTGGTATATTCCAGCAAACCTTTGCTGTTTTTCATCCAGTAACCTATTTCCATATAGGCACCGGTAAATATTTTATCACCGGCGACCTGAACAGACCTCGCTATTGTCTTATTTGGCATTGGATATAAACTCCATTCGGCTCCGGTATATTCAAGAAGGCCCATGCTATTGGCTATATAAATATTCCTATTAGAATGCTGGGAAACCATCCAGTTTTGATTCCCGGCGTTGTACTGATTGGGATTGAAATTTATTACAGGAGGTAATTCCTGACAGAAACCAGGAAATGAAACCAGGACGAATAAAAGAAGATATTTAAGCTTCAAAAAATTTTTGAGCTAATTTAAAGTTATTTTCTTTAAAATCCCTGCAGGAATTTGGCTGAATAAAATTAGTTTTAATTTTATAGTTATAACAAAAATACGAGTTAAGTAAAATTCGTTGCATCATTTTTACTTACAATGATGGATAAAAGCTATTATCTAGGTGAAAGAAGAAAAAGCTCCCGGGATTTTAACCTCAAATAAATGCCCCGGATTTACTTCAGAATTAAGCGCAACTATTTTTAAATAAACACTTTTAAAACCGGGTTGAATCAAGATGAACAAACTCTGTGTTGAGTATTTTATTGATGATTTCTTTTCCCTTTGGCTTTTGAATTCTTTCTATCAATAAAGAGGCAGCGATCTCTCCCATTGCTACCGGATGTTGATCTACATAACTTATCGACGGCAATAAAAATGGAGCAAAATCTTCATTAACATAGCCAATTATTTTGATGTCTTCCGGAATTTTCAATTTATTCTCCTGAGCTACCCTTGAAGCGAGTAATGTGCTAAGATAATCAAGCCCGATCAAGGCCTGCATCTCTTCTACCTGCAGCAATTTATCGAGTTTGGTTTTTAATGTAGCGGTATCCGGAGAGATTATTAAAAAATCTTTATTCAGGGGAATATCAAGTTCCCGGCAGGCATTCTCAAAACCTTCTATACGCTGTTTTCCCAAACCTATATCACCAAGTGCACAGACAAGTGCTATTTTTTTCAGATTTTTAGAATGTAAGAACTTAACCGCATTATAAATACTTTGCTTATCGTCTACCCCTACTTTATCCAATTCCATATCAACATTTATCCTGTCGAATAAAACCACCGGGATTTCATATTCGGTAAGTCGGAACAAATGATCATAATCTTTCAATTTCTGGGTTTCTTCAGATACTGAAATCAACAATCCATCTACCAAACCATTTGAAACAAGTTCGGTTATTTGTTGTTCCAGTTTAATGGATTCATTGGTAATATACGTGATTACCTGAAAGCCCAGTTTCCGGGCTTCATTTTCCACACCCCCAAGCACCTTGGCAAAAAACGTGTTGGCAATATTAGGTACGATTACGGCGATATTTCCGGTCCGGTTCCGTTTTAAATTAACAGCCGTAGGATTGGGCCGGTACTTATGCAGTTCTGCCAACTCTTTCACCCGCTGTACTGTTTTTGGACTGATCTCCGGACTGTCATTCAGGGATTTTGACACTGTAGAAACCGATACATTCAATAATTTAGCCAGCTCTTTTAAGGTGATTTTTGATCTCATTTTGGATAGGGAATTATTTGATAATTCACAAAAATAAAGAAGATTCCCTAGATCAAATATTTTAAGGTTGTTTTTTTAATAAAATATTTAGAAGGATTTGACAAAACCCAAATTTTTAACTATTCATCCCCCTGATAAACTTAAAAACTTTCATACTCAAACTTCTGACCACCAACGGAAACTTCAATCATTGCACCTGCTTTTGGCATGGTAACAACGGCTAAACCATCCCTGAATTCGATGCTTTTCGCTTTACCCTCTTCAAGAGCAACGGCAGAAACCGTGCTGGAAAGCTCAAAATTTCCTTCCTTAAAACGGTCAAGTTCGGCCTGGGTTTGAAATATAATTGCCTGCCTGAACGCCTGACCTCCCAGTTGTAGTCCAATATCCAACTGTCGTAATTTGGCCATTCCTATCACTTTCCCGTCTTGATACACAACACCATTGCCTGCAGCACCTCCTACTATATAGGCGCCTTTGCCTACATTGGGAAAAATGACATATCCTGAAGCATTGTCAAAAAGATCTTCCAAATTAGGATTATTAGTTATAAAGGCTTCCTGCGCAAGTTGAGCATCACGAATAATTTTCTGTTGCTCTTCGGTTTGTGCGGTACTTCCAAACGTGACCAATAAAAAGATCAGAAAAAAAATTGATTTCATTGTTTTCATAAAATAACTATTTAACTAATTGCATTCTTAGAAAGAATTATTTAGAAAATTCTCCATCTAAAATGGTATTTCATTTTAAATGAAGAATTTTCTAAAATATTAAAGTATTAGTTTGTAGGGAAAAACTCAAACCTTTGTCCACCCACAGAAACTCCAGCCATCGCTCCTGCTTTAGGCATTGTAACAACGGCAATTCCATTATTGAATTCAACATCTTTGGATGCCCCTTCTTCTAAAATTACTGCAGAAACATTTCCGGACAATTGATAACTCCCATCTTTAAAGTCATCCAGTGCGGTTTGTGTTTGAAAAAATAACACTTCAATAAAGGCCTTTCCGCCAATTTGCAATCCTATATCAACCTGTTTTAGATCGGCATAACCCACCATTCTTCCATTTTCATAAACGGTACCATTCCCTGAAGCCCCTCCAACAATATAGGCTCCTTTTCCTACATTCGGAAAAATGGCATACCCTTTTGATGTGGCAAAAAGCTCTGCCATTTCTGGGTGTTTGGCGGTAATAGTAGCTTTGGCATCCACAGAATCGGAAACAAGATCTTCAGAAGTGTTTTTAGTTGGCCCACAACCTGAAATTACAAGTAAGAGCAATGTTAGGATAGGCAAATAAAGATTTTTTGATATTACTTTCATATTTATATTTTTTTAATGGTTAGCACCTTTAAAAATAGTTTTAATAGTAACCTAAAATTGTTAAACAAGCGTTATTTCATATTATATTAACTTATATCCCAAAAATTTGTTAATAAGAACAGTATATTCAAGAAATAAAAGGCGCTTGAGGTTTTATTCTTCTGTGGTCACTATAAAAACAGGAATGTCTGAATTTTTAATAACTTTTTCAGATACACTGCCCATCAATACCTGGGACAAACCCCTTCTGGCCATAGTACCCATAACAAGGATATCTGCATTCCATTCACTTGCAACTTTTAGTATTGATTCATGAGGTTTTCCCTCCTCAACAAATTGAGCAACCTCATAATCCCTAAAAACGTTATCCAGGATTTTTTTCTGGCTTTCCCTTGTATCTTTTCTTATAATATCGGCCATTTCATCGGGAGTTACTCCGCCCTCGGAAAGAAGGGCAGTGGTATCGGCCACACTTACAACTGCGATCTCCGCTTTTAACTGTTTTCCAAGCTGAAGCCCTTTTTTAGCCACATTTTCAGCGGAAGACTCTTCATCGATTGCGATTAAAATTCTTTTGTAGTTCATAAAATATCGTTTCTTAATACCAAATCAGCTCACATGGAAGTCTTCATTTCTTAAATTTAAGTCTTTATTATTTCAGATTTTAACTTAAAAAGGATTTTTTAAGGAATGACTGTTAAGTTGTGTATCCCCGTTTTCGGAAGGGGCAGGCCCGAGAGGTTTGAATTGGACTATTATTTTTTCATTGGAGGCATCCCAAGCTATCGCGACGGAGAATTAAACCCTCATTGAGGGATTAAAAATAAAGGCTATGCGTTTATATAGCTGCAACGATTTTGCATTTTTTTCAAGTAATAGTTGCAAATATGATAGTAATACTATTATTTTTGCAGGTATATATTTCATACTATGAAGCAGTTGTTTTCAGGATTAAAAATTGAGGTGAACAAAAATTTATATGTAAAGGATCCGGAATCCTCCGCCCTGGGCAAAAAAATCGTTGAAAATAGTATTATTCTTATCGATAAAATTGGGTTTGAAAATTTTACCTTTAAAAAGTTAGGCTTTGAAATTGGATCCAACGAAAGCAGCATTTACCGGTATTTTGAGAACAAGCATAAGCTTTTACTTTATCTAACCTCCTGGTACTGGACCTGGAAAGAATATCAACTTGTCTTTGCCACCAGTAATATTGAAGATACAGAGAAGGTCCTTGAAACAGCGATTAACGTATTGACCAGGCGAATTAAAAGAGACAACCTTACCTCGCATATTGATGAGATCATTTTAAATAAGGTGGTGGTAAATGAATTTTCAAAATCATATCTTACAAAAAAAGTAGCTAAGGAATACAAAGAAAGTTTTTTTGAAATATATAACCGACTTATCCTACGGTTAAAAAAGATGATACTTGCCGTAAATAGCGATTATCCTTATGCTGCGGCACTGGCCAGTACAGTATTAGAAGGAGGGCTGCATCAACACTTTCTTCGGGAGCATTTTCCTTCCCTCACAGAGTGTAACGAGAATTTAAGCCCGGCCCAGTATTTTAATAACCTGGTCCTGTCAACTTTAAAACATACTAAGAATGGTCAAAAAAACTAGCTCTGCCATTAAAAGGCTCACCGGTCTTTTAAAATTGGACAGGAAAGATATTCTACAAATCTTTTATTATGCAATTTTCGCAGGTCTACTCAATATGACGGTTCCCCTTGGAATTCAGGCAATTGTAAACCTTATCCAGGGAGGAAGGGTAAGTACGTCGTGGATTATCCTGGTGGTACTTGTTACCCTTGCTGTAGGCCTGGTTGGCTTGCTGGAGATCATGCAAATACGTATCGTAGAGAATGTACAGCAAAAGATATTTACCAGGTCTTCCTTTGAATTTACCTATAGGTTTCCACGTATAAAAATGGCTGAATTCCGCGATATATATCCGCCCGAGCTTGCCAATAGATTTTTTGATACCATGAACGTGCAAAAAGGAGTTACAAAGCTTCTTATGGATTTTCCGGCAGCATTGCTCCAAATATTTTTTGGTTTGATACTGCTATCCCTTTACCACCCATTTTTTATAATTTACGGTATCCTGCTGGTCACCCTAATTTATTTTGTATTCAAATTTACCGCCTGGAAGGGATTGGAGACCAGCCTGGATGAGTCTAAACATAAATATAAAGTTGCGCATTGGTTACAGGAAGTAGCCCGTTCCTTGTTCAGTTTCAAAATATCGGGAAATAGCAGCCTTGCCATGGATAAAAATGACAAGCTAACAGATAAATATTTGCGGGCCCGGGAAGGACACTTCCGTATCCTTAGAATACAGTATATTAAAATGGTTATTTTCAAAGTTTTAGTGACAGCCGGTTTACTTGCCATAGGTGGTTTGCTGGTACTCAACCAGGAAATGAATATAGGGCAGTTTGTTGCTGCAGAGATCATCATTCTTCTAATTCTAAGCTCTGTTGAAAAACTGATTAAAGGTTTGGAAGTTATCTATGATACCCTTACCTCTCTTGAAAAAATGGGACAAGTAGTTGACAAAAAGCTGGAAAATGAAGAAGGCAGGAATAAAGTGGATGAAAGTAGCCCACTTAGCCTGGAACTTACAGAAGTAGGCTACAGAGTAGGTGATAAAATTATCCTTACAGATATCTCCTTTAACATGGCAGCCGGGGAGAAAATATTACTCAAAGGCCCCAATGGAAGTGGCAGAACCAGTCTTTTAAAACTGGTGGCAGGAATTAACGAAATCTCACAGGGTAATATTTATGTGAATGATGTTTCCATTAACGGACTTAAATTAAATGATTACAGAAAAAGACTGGGGATATTTCTTGCTGAAGAATTCCCTTTTGAGGGCACCTTGCTGGAAAATATCACTTTTGGTGATCCTACCGTGCCTGAAAGAGATGTATACTGGGCAATTGAACATGTCGGACTATCACAATTTGTAAAGGAACAGCCTAATGGAATACATACAGACATCCTGCCTGAGGGGATATACCTTTCCTCCCTTATTGGAAAAAGAATTTTGCTGGCAAGGGCCATTGTAAACAAACCGGATATTTTGATCCTAAAGGAACCTCTGGAGTTCTTTGAAGACGAAGAAGCCTACAGGATTCTTGAATTTCTTACAGCCCCGGTACATAAGTGGTCAATTTTAGTTGCGAGTCAAAATCCTTTTTGGGAAAAAGTATGTGATAAAATAGTTCTTCTTGAGAATAGAAAAGATAAAAAATAAATAATAGAGATTATGCTTAATATATCTCAGGATAAATTGAATAGGAGAGTCGACCTGTCCCATTACAAATCGGTGCAGCGGGTTTTTCACCACAGGCATTACAAATGGTTTAACAGGATCTTACTGGGTTTTAGTATTCTCCTGCTCGTTATTTTGTTTTTACCCTGGACCCAGACTGTTTCCGGAAAAGGGAGTGTAACAACCTTAAGCCCGGAACATCGTCCTCAAACTATCCAGTCCCCTATCCCGGGAAGGATAGAAAAATGGTTTGTACAGGAAGGGGATTTTGTGAATAAGGGAGATACCATCCTCCATATATCTGAAATAAACAACCAATATTTTGATCCTTTATTGGTAGAGCGCACCGGGGAGCAACTTACAGCTAAAAGCGGCTCTGTAGCATCCTACAGTGGAAAAATTGGAGCACTCGCAGCACAAATTCATGCAATTAACAGCGAGAGGGTTCTTAAAAAGCAGCAAGCAACAAATAAGCTACAACAGGCACGCTTAAAGGTAAAAAGCGACAGCATAGACCTTGAAGCTGCAGAAATTAACTTACAAATCGCCAGGACGCAGTTAGAGCGTACCCTACAGCTGCAGGAGGAGGGGCTCAAAGCCCTCCCGGATGTAGAACAGGCAAGATTAAGGATGCAGGAGACACAGGCACGCCATATTTCTGCCCAGAACAGGCTTTTGTCCAGTGAGAATGAAGTAGTGAATGCACAAATTGAAATTAACCGAATCAACGCCGAATATAATGACAAGATATCAAAGACTGAAAGCGATATGTTCACGGCACAGTCCAACCAGTTTGATGCAGAGGCACAGGTGAGCAAACTGGAGAATGACTTTTCCAATTATAGTATTAGAAATAAACTTTATTATATTCTGGCCCCTCAAAATGGATATATTAACAGGGCTTTACGGGCAGGTATTGGAGAAACTTTCAAGGAAGGGGAGCGCCTGGTTGGGATCATGCCTTCGAACTTCCAAATGGCAGTGGAGACCTTTGTAAGTCCGCTGGATATACCTTTATTGCACAAAGGGGAGAAAGTACGGGTGCAGTTTGACGGCTGGCCAGCCATTGTATTTAGTGGGTGGGAGAACCTTTCCTATGGAACCTACGGGGCCAGAGTGGTTGCGGTAGAAAATTTTATAAGTCCAAATGGCCTCTACAGGGTACTCCTTGGACCAGATCCGGATGATTACCCCTGGCCCCGGGATGTGGGGATTGGGAGTGGTGCCAGAACCCTGGCGCTGCTGGAAGAAGTGCCAATATGGTATGAGATATGGAGGAACCTAAATGGATTTCCACCAAATTATTATCAGCCACAAACAGCTACAACAGTTTCTGAAAAATAATGAGAATGAAACACATCCTGGTTATACTGGTTCTTCTATATGGAAATGCACTACTTGCACAGGAGCGATTGCCAGAGGTGCTTACCTTTAAGGAGTACCTCGCATACGTAAAGCAATTCCATCCAGTTGCAAGGCAGGCAGGTTTAAAATTAAGCATGGCTGAAGCTCAATTACTACGTGCCCGTGGTGGGTTTGATCCCAAAATTGAAGTGGACTATGACAGGAAGGAATTTAAAAATACCGAATATTACGATATTTTAAATTCCACCTTTAAGATCCCAACCTGGTATGGGATTGAGCTTAAAGCAAATTTTGAGCAAAACCAGGGAATCTTTTTGAATCCTGAAAGAACTGTACCACAAAACGGCCTTTTTAGTGCGGGAGTTTCTGTAGATGTGGGACAGGGAATGTTCATAAACCAGCGTATGGCCTCCTTACGCAGCGCTAAAATCTACAGGGACCAGTCTGTGGCAGAGCGTGATCTAATGGTCAATGAGGTGCTTTACACAGCAGCGATCGCCTATTTTGATTGGTTACGAGTCTACAATGAAATGATTATCTATGAGGGTTTCCTCGAAAATGCCGGTGAAAGATTTAGAGGGATTGAGCAAAATGCCTTACTGGGGGAGATTCCTGCCATAGATACCGTGGAGGCAAGAATATCTGTACAAAACAGAAGGCTGGACCTTGAGCAGGCAAGAGTAAACCTGGTAAAGGAAAGACTTGATCTTTCCAATTTCCTTTGGCTGGAGAATAATACCCCGGTTGAGCTGCAACCTAATATAATTCCAGAGGCGGAAATTCTTCCAAAGGTAGATGAAGTCCTAAACATTCCTGCGGTAATTCTACCCGGGGTTATTCCAGAAAATCATCCACGACTTATGTCCCTGGAACTTGGGCTGCGGGCTCTGGAGGTAAACCGCAGGCTAATCGCCAACAGGCTGTTGCCGGAAATAAATTTGGAATATAATTTCCTTACCCAGGAACCGGATGAATTCCAAAGCTTCCATCGCGAAAATTACAAGGCAGGGGTGACTTTCAGCTTTCCACTTTTCTTAAGAAAGGAACGTGGAGAACTTAAGTTGGCAAATTTCAGGATTCAGGATGCAGAGCTGGATTTTGAGCTTAAGGAAAGACAGCTTGAAAACAGGATCCTTGCTGCCTTCCAGGAGCTGCAATCCTACAGCTTCCAAACACAAATTGCAGAAGAAATGGTTGAAAATTATAGCCTTATGCTGGGGGCAGAAGAACGAAAGATGAGCTTTGGGGAAAGTTCTCTTTTCCTGATCAACACCCGGGAGATCCATTTGATCGAGGCCCGTCTTAAACAAAATGAGATCCTAAATAAGTTCCTTTACGCAAAGGCAGGCCTGTTTCGTAATTTGGGAATAATCCCGGATGCAGATTAAGAAATATACAATTATAAGAAATGAAAAAGAGGTATGAAAGTGGAAAACCTGGAAGCAGAAAATGTTTCCAGGTTTCATCATTTAGATAAAAATTCCCTTCGAAATATGTTGACGATTTGTGAACTCTCAAATAGGATTTTCTTTTAATTAAAATAAATATAAAAAACAGTAAAACCCTGGAAATCATAAGACCAACAGGGTTTTTATTTTCTTTAAAATGCTAAAAGTGACCTCGCCAAGAATCGAACTTGGATCTAAAGTTTAGGAAACTTCTATTCTATCCGTTGAACTACGAGGCCTTTAATGGGGGAGCAAAAATAAGAATGTTTTGAGAATATTTTCAAATTCTCCGGGAAACTTATATTTTATAATTCATAGAAAGAAACTTACCTTCGGAATCCCTTTAAACTATTTGTTATGAAACCGATAAAAATATTTTTCGTTATCACAATTTTGTTGTTTACTTATGCCTGTAATTCGACTAAAATACAAAAAGATACGCTTATGGAGATCACCGGGACAATTGAAGCCATAGAAATGTCATCCTGGCAATATGGCACACATACCATAAGTAAAGACGAGAACTTTTATGCCTTAACAAGTGAAAAAATCGACCTCAAAACCTACGAAGGAAAAACGGTTAGAATTAAGGCTGAAAAAATTGCAGGATATCCGGTTGATGGCGGACCGGAATATCTGGAAGTACACGAAATAAGGGAATAAAAATAGATAATTCCCTGCCATTTGTCCAAATCACCTTCGCCCCATAGGTCAAATTATTCTTCGTTGAATAGCAAAACCTCTAAAAGCATTGTTTATCTTTAAAACTTAAAATGAATTTTCATTAATGAAAAAAATATTTTTCTTCTTAGTTCTATCTGGTATGACCTTAAATACAAGTGTGTCCCAAAACCGCCCAACCGATCCTTTTGCTCATACTTTTTCCATAGTTGCAAGGGATTCTATAACCGGTGAAATGGCGGTAGGAGTGCAAAGCCATTGGTTTTCTGTAGGCACATTGGTGCTCTGGGGAAAATCGGGAGTAGGAGTGGTAGCCACCCAATCTTTTGTGAATCCCGCATATGGCCCCAATGGCCTGGAATTAATGGAAAAGGGGAAATCCTCGACAGTTGCCTTAAAGGAACTGGTTTCCAAAGATGAAGGTAAAGAGTTCAGGCAGGTGGCATTTTTGGATGCCTCCGGAAGGGCTGCGGCTTTTACCGGTGAGAAATGTGTGGAATCTGCTATGCATCACGTAGGAGATAATTTTTCGGTTCAGGCGAATATGATGCTAAATGACGATGTAATTCCTGCGATGAAAAAAGCTTTTACCGAAAATTCAAAACTTCCCCTGGCCGAAAGAGTTGTAAAAACCTTGAAGGCAGCACAAGAAGCTGGCGGCGATATTCGGGGAAAACAATCGGCTGCATTAATCGTGGTGGGAGCAAATAAAGTTGTAAATTCCTGGGAGGATAAAAAGATCGATCTTCGCGTAGACGATCATCCGGATCCACTTTTAGAACTGGAACGTTTGCTTAAAGTTGCGCGTGCATACGAATTCATGAATAAAGGTGACCTGGCGATAGAAGCCGGAGATGTGAACGATGCCCTTTTACAATATGGGAAAGCAGAAAATTTATTTCCTGAAAATCTGGAGATGAAGTTCTGGAAAGCAGTCGCGCTTGCCAACAGCAAAAGGTTAAATGAGGCAATTCCGGTGTTTAAATCTATCTTTGCAGAAGATGAAAACTGGCGGGAAATGACCCTTAGATTACCCGCATCTGGATTGCTTGATGTTACTGAGGAAGAATTAAACCGGATTGTAAAATAATTGTTAAAAACCGCTTACCTTCGTAAGCTATTTTATATATTATATTTTTAAAATTCATTGTTATGACATGATCATAACGAGAATTTGATTCAAAAATTGATGAAAATATGCGAATTGCTCCCGATAGCTATCTGGAGACCGCTAAAAAACAATAAATATCTACCTATGAAACTAAAAAATATAAGTCTTGCAATTATCGCACTGGGAGTTTCCCTTATGGTTTCCTGTAAAGATGAAGAAAAAAATGAGACTACTCCGGCTCAAACCGAAGTTGACTCCACCAATTCCAATACTCAAACCACTGCCTCTTTAAATCCGCAGCATGGACAACCCGGACACCGTTGTGACATTCCGGTAGGAGCACCACTAGACCAGGCAGCAGGAAATTCGAATACACAAAATACTACACCCGCCTCGACAACCACTTCCCCGGTTTGGTCCAATGATGCGGCTCCGGTAAAAAATCCACCTCATGGCCAGCCAGGACACGATTGTGCAGTTCCTGTAGGAGCAGACCTGAAAAAATAGTTTTCTGCAACGCTGTTCCGGAAAACAAAAAATCCTGCAAACACAATTTTATCCTGAATAAAATATTTTGAATATTCTACAAAGGTTTCAAAGATTTTTGAGGCTAAGCTTAGCTGAAAAAGAGTTCCTTTTTTAGAAATTTTCTATGAATATTCCGACTACACTTCTAAAAAATGGCCATCTCTTCAGAGACTTTTTATTCAGAATTACCACTCCGAAAACAGGGTTTAAGCGAGTTGATCGCCGATGGTTCTATGTTTTCAAACTTACCTGCAGACTGGCACATCCTGGTTGCCGATATTAAAAATTCTACCCAGGCCATTCAGGACGGTTTTCATCGGGAAGTGAACCTTATCGCCACCGGAAGCGTCATTGCAATCTTAAATATTTCGGCTGAAGCAGGGATCAATGTGCCATTCTTCTTTGGTGGGGATGGGGCTGTAATTTTAGTTCCCCCCATACTCCTGGAGGAAGGAATTTCGGCATTGAACAAACACAGAATAAACACCTTACGCAACTTCAAATTTGAACTAAAAATAGGCCAGGTTTCAGTAGAAGAAATTTACAAACAAAATATCGAGCTGAAGATAGCAAAAGCCAGGATGAGTAAGATATTTAATATTCCGGTAGTTTTAGGTGACGGTCTTCAATTTGCAGAAAGTCTCGTTAAGGAAATTAATGTTTCGGAAATTGAAAAGCTTAGTGTTGATGAAATTCCTTTGAACCTGGACGGAATGGAATGCAAATGGAACAGGATAAATCCTCCCAAAAAGAATCAGGAAGTTATAAGTTTGATCGTTAATGGAAATGCCAAATCTGATATTGCTCAATCTTTTTCTGAAGTATTAAAAACTATTGACACGATCTACGGTTCCCAAAATCGCAGGAAACCAATTTCTGTAAAAAGACTTCAGCTAAATTCCAGTTGGCGACAGATAAATTCTGAAATGCGGACAAAATTGGGACATTATAAAAACCTTTATTTTATTAAAAACTGGTTTAAAACCATCTTCGGAAGATTTTATTTATCTCAAACTGAAATTGGTAAAAATTATCTTGAAAAACTGGTGCAACTCACCGATACTCTTACAATTGACGGCCGGATAAACACTGTGATCTCCGGCACTCCGAAACAACGGGCAGCATTGATCTCCTTTCTTGATAAACTAGAAAAATCGAATAAAATCAGCTACGGCCTTCACGTAAGCGATGCAAGTGTAATGTCTTGCTATGTAAAGGATATGTCTACAGATGATCATATACATTTTGTAGATGGGGCCGATGGTGGATATACAAAAGCGGCTAACAACCTAAAGGAAAAATTCTCCCGACTGTAGCCGCTTATTGTAAAAAATTACTTCTTAGACTTAGTCTAATCCACCGTTCCTGGTAGCATCTCTTGGCTCTGGCCAGGTCATTTGCTCTCCTGTCCTTCTATTAAGAGGAAGCACACTTTTCTCCCTTGAAGTTCTCTCAGGATCTTCACTTGCCTTATAGGCCAGGATTGCCGTTAGGATCGCATTATTCCTAACATCATCAAAAACGATCTTATCATAGGTATCCAGATTGGTATGCCAGGTATAATTCCAATAGGACCAGCTTATTGAACTCAGGCTAAAAGCGGGAGCACCTGCAGCAACAAAAGAAGCATAGTCTGACCCGCCGCCGGCAGGGGTTCCTGGGAAGTTGGTTTCAATTTCACCTGAGATCTCTTCAGGAACAGCTTCCATCCATCGTCCTAAATAATCGTAGGCGTGAAGAAATCCACCACCGGAAAGATTTACAACTCTACCGGTACCATTATCCTGATTAAACAATGCCTGTAAATTCTCAACAATTTCAGGGTTGTCCTTTACAAAAGAGCGGGAACCATTTAATCCCTGCTCCTCACTTCCCCAATGACCTGCAATGATGGTTCTTTTAGGATTGGGATACATTTTCTTTAAAATGCGCATTGCTTCCATCATTACCAGGGTTCCGGTACCGTTATCTGTAGCGCCGGTAGCTCCATCCCAGGAATCAAAATGGGCAGAAAGTATAATATATTCTTCGGGCTTTTCAGTCCCTTTAATAGTAGCGATCGTATTAAAGGCCGGAACAGCTCCCAGCTCCTTAGATTCTGCTACAATTCTAAGTTTTGGTTTATTTCCGGATTCAGCCAGCCTATACACCATTCCGTAGTCTTCAAGAGAAAGATCTATGGTTGGAATTTTTTTTGTAGAGGCAGAAAATACCTTATTTGCACCAAATCCACGGGACCAGTTTAAAGTAATAATCCCAACTGCTCCTGCATTTTCAAGTGCTTCCGGAAGATTTCTTCCATTATATCCCGTATTTCGTATTTTTTTCCTCCAGGCATTGGTTTGTTCCTCCCGGTTCGCTTTCATTTTTTCGAAAGATTTATTGGTAGCAAATTCCTCCCAGTTATCATCTGGTCTACCTGTCATTTGAGGCATAGAGATCATCACCAGCTTTCCTTTTACCTTAGATATTACATCTGCAAATGCAGCAGAATCCTGGGCTTCGGGAAGCAAAACAACCTCAGCAACTACAGGCTTTTTTGTCCCGGGACTCCAGGCGAGCTGCATTCCGCTTAGGCTTCTCACCCTTGGTTCAATAAGATCTATATGGGTGATCCCACGTTCCCAGCCGCGCCATTCACCCCATTGTTCATTTTCGGCAGAAATTCCCCAGCCTTCGTATGTTTTTACCGCCCAGTCATGAGCCTGTTTCATTTCGGGAGTTCCTACTAAACGCGGCCCGATGACATCCATTAACTGGTGTCCTAAATTTTCAAGCTGAGAATTCTCATTGGCTTCTTTAATAATGTTTTCAATAACCTGATCTGTTTCCTGAGCATGCAACGGAGGAAATAGCATTAATGTGCATGCAGTGAACAACAATAGCGTTTTTTTCATATTTTTTTTGTTTTAACGGACTCCCGATAGGATCTATAGGGAGTAACATCCATCTAATCGTTTTAAAGTGAATAAGGATTCAAAGATTCCAAATATACCATTCTTAAAGTATAAAAATCGCCTGTTATCAACAGAAATAGATAGAATTTGACAATTTGATGGTTGATAAAAAAAAGTTGAAGGGCATCGACGAAGTAAGCTAGTGGATAGAATAAATAAAATCTTTTAAAACTTCAGAATTGCTAGAAACGATCTTGACTATTTCTGATAAATTTTCTAAAAGGAAATTGTATTTTTCAGAAAAATTAAAAACTCTACCACGCATGGATATCAAATTTGTAAGAGAGCAATTTCCCGCGCTTAAAAGCGGATTCGTTTTTATGGATAATGCCGGAGGTTCTCAAATCCTGGGTCGCTCGGTAAACTATATAAGTGACTATTTGATAAATTCCAATGTACAACTTGGTGCTTCTTATAAAATTTCTGCACTTGCAGGAGAACGATTGAATAAGGTAGCAGGGCAGGTTGCAAGATTTGTAAATGCAAAGGATCAAAAAGAAATCGTGATAGGGCCAACCTCAACGATGCTGCTGCGCATCCTGAGCCTTTGCGTAAGCGATGCCTGGAAGGAAAGGGATGAAGTTATTGTTACAAATACAGATCACGAGGCAAATGTCTCCTGCTGGACAGACCTTGAGAAAAAGGGAATCCAAATAAAGATTTGGAAAGTAAATCCCGAAAATTTTGAACTTGAACTTTCGGAACTTGAAAAATTGCTTTCCAACCGAACAAAACTTGTTGCCGTAACCCATTGCTCCAACGTTTTGGGCAGCATTAATCCTATAAAAAAGATAGCAAAGATCGTCCGTGATGCCGGAGCGCTTATTTGCGTAGACGGAGTTGCCTATGCACCACACCGGAAAATAGACGTGCAGGAACTGGATGTAGATTTTTATACGTTTAGCTGGTATAAGGCATATGGCCCACATCTGGCAATGATGTATGGAAAACTTGAATTATTAATCGGGATGAAAGGTCTTAATCATTACTTCTTCAAGCCGGAAGATGTCCCGTATAAATTTCAGCCGGGGAATTACAATTTTGAACTCACCTATGGACTTCGGGCTATTCCCGAATATTTGGGCGAATTCTACGATCATCATTTCGGACTTCAAAACACTTCAGAAGAAGAAAAATACAAAGAAAGCTTTAAACGCATCGAAGCTTATGAAGAGAAATTAGCAAAAAAATTACTGAATTATTTGAATTCAGTTAAAGAGATCAAAATTATTGGTCAAACAACTGGTTCAGGTCTAAAAAGAGTACCAACAATCTCTTTTATCCACGAAAATTTTAAAAGTTCGGAAATTGTATCCCAAACGGATAAAGCCAATATTGGAATTAGGTTTGGAGATTTTTATGCCAAAAAACTCATTCACGATCTGGATCTTGAAAAAAAGGACGGAGTGGTACGCGTGAGTTTGGTGCATTACAATACAGCGGAAGAAGTGGAAAAATTGATACAGGTATTTAAAGAGATTTTCTAACAGTTTAAGGAGCGTTGGCGGGATATCCAAATACTTTAGAGCTGAAGAAGCTTACCTTACAACCATCTCAAATACAGTAAATTATATAGAACAATGGTGGGATTAAATAGTTAAAGAAGTAGTGATCTTACCTCCTTTTTCAAGAATATTTTTTTTGGCATTTTCAAAATCGGTCGTATCTAAAGCGCGGGTGGCATCTTCAATGATTGTAGCATCAAAACCTTCCTCTAAAGCATCCATCACAGAAAAATATACACAGATTTCGGCTGCAAGTCCGCAAAAGTAAAGTTCATCGACTCCTTTTTCTTTTAGATACCCTGCCAATCCCGTTGTTTTTAGATGGCCATTATCATAGAAAGCACTGTAACTATCCATTTCCGGATTGGTTCCTTTTCTGAAAATAGCTTCGATTTTGGAAGTTCTTAAATCGGGATGAAACTTTGCACCCCAGCTGCTTTGCAAACAATGTACAGGCCATAATACCTCTTCACGACCTTTCCAGGTTATTTTTTCGAATTCCTTTTTTTCGGGATGATTCACCGCAAAACTGGAATGATCCTCCGGATGCCAATCCTGAGTAGCGATCACAAGGTCAAATTTATGCTGAAGTTTATTTATTAATTCCACAATTTTATACCCTTCCGGCACTGCTAAAGCTCCTCCGGGAATAAAATCATTTTGAACATCTATTATAACCAGTGCTCTCATAATTTAAATTTTATATTTATTGAGTAAATTTTCCCGTTCTTCTTTCAACTTAGAACTAATGCCCACTTTGTAAATATGCGGATTAAAAAAGCGTTTGTATTCTGCTGGCAAAGTACCCAACCGTTCTTTAGCGTATTGGGATATTTCCTCCAGACTCCTTGGTTTCTCGGTTCGTTTTCCATCTATCATTACAGGATGTAATAAAGCTTCCATCTTACACCCTTCAACGGCAAGTGACTTAAGGGATTCCATGGGATCGTGCATACGGTCTATTCTAGTTTCACTGCGCATCGTCATAGCATCTGCTCCAACCAGGTGCCCTTCTGAATCGCTTAATCTATACACCTGTTTTTTATGCGGAATAGTCACTTTTGAAAGATTTTCAGAAATTTTTAACCTTGGTTTTCCGTTTGATTCCGCCAGTTTATAGACTCCGTCTAAAGCTCCATCCGGACTTCCTGTTACCAGATTGGTTCCCACTCCAAACACATCTATTGGAGCCTGTTGCTCCAGTAAACTTTTAATCACAAATTCATCCAGCTGATTAGAAGCTGCTATTTTCACATATTCAAGACCAGCATTGTCAAGCATTTTTCGGCTTTCCTTCGCCAAATAGGCCAAATCCCCGCTATCCAATCGAATTCCGGCAAGTTTTTCTCCTTTCTGTTCCATCTCCTTCCCAACTTTGATCGCATGAGGAAGTCCACTTTTTAAGGTATCGTAGGTATCAACAAGCAGAACGCAATCGTGCGGTCTCCCTTTTGCAAATGCCCGGAAAGCCGTGAGCTCATCATCATAACTCTGAATAAAGGAATGCGCCATAGTACCGGATACCGGGATTTCAAAATCTTTTCCCGCAATTACATTACTGGTTCCATTAAAGCCACCTATTATGGCTGCTCTACTCGCATAATACCCACCGGCACCCTGTGACCTCCTAAGTCCGAAATCCAGCAATGTGCGGTCTCCGGCAACAAGACGCATCCTGCTGGCTTTGGTGGCGATAAGAGTTTGAAAGTTGAGTATATTGAGCAGCATGGTTTCGATAATCTGAGCTTCGATCATCGTCGCTTCAACTTGTAGCACAGGACGGGTTGGAAACACAAGATCTCCTTCTTTTGCTGAATAAATAGTTCCCCTGAATTTAAAATTCCTTAAATATTCAATGAACTCTTCGGAAAACTCCTGTTTTTTCAAAAAGTCGATATCGGAATCGCTAAATCTTAGATCTTCCAGGATTTCCAAAAGATTTTCCAATCCTGCGAAAATCGCATAACCGTTACGAAAGGGAAGTTTTCTGAAAAAATAATCGAAAACAGCCGTGGTTTCCCGTTGTCCATTTTGAAAATAAACCTGTGCCATCGCAAGCTGGTATTGATCTGTATACGTAGCAGTAATATTTAGCATATCATAGAAGTTTGGTAGCAGAGAGCCTTCAATTTAATTTCTCAAGTTTCTCCTCGTAAAACTTAAGATCCTGCTCACTGAACAGAACAAATTTAATCTTTTGCAAATGTCTAATCCTCTCCAATTCCCCTAAAATTGTATTAAAACTGATATCTGTCGCCTTTTGAAAAGGATATCCGAAGGCTCCTGTAGAAATAGAGGGAAATGCTATGGAGGAAATTTTATTTTCTTCGGCAAGCCGCAACACATTTTTATAACAATTTGCCAGCAGCGCTTTTTCAGTTTTATCCCTTCCATACACCGGTCCCAGGCAATGAATCACATATTTATTGGGTAAGTTGTAAGCCTTGGTGATTACCGCTTCTCCAGGATTGATGGGCGCCAAAGGTTTACATTCCTCATAAAGTTAAGGCCCTGTCGCCCTATGAATCGCACCTGCCACTCCGCCTCCGGTTTGGAGTTGGGCATTAGCAGCATTTACTATTGCCTCGACATCCGGCTGTTTGGAAATATCTCCCAGGACCGCTTCAAATAACACATTTTTTATTTCCTTCATAATTTAAAATATTTAAAAATTACGGATTTTGCTGCAGAAAATCGTGAAGGGTTAACCAATCCTTTTTCCTTTGGAGGATTTTAGTTTAGAACAGTGATTATTCTATAGCAGCAGTTAATTTATTTTCCTAATTTAGAAAAATTTCGCCATTCCCGGAATAAACACAATACAAAAAGCTCCTGAAATTGAGAATAAACCGAAAACGATACAGAATATTCTATAAGCTTGAGGAACATCTTGAAATCCCGATGTTCCTACTGGCGATTGGGTGGTTAATTCTATTTATTATAGAAATTTTTAGAGGGCTAAGCCCATTTGAAGAAAAGCTCATATACGTTATATGGATTCTCTTTATCCTCGAATTTTTAATTAAATTTATAATAGCTCCCCGAAGACTTCAGTTCATAAAACAGAATTGGATCACCATAATTTCGCTAATAATACCTGCCCTTCGGGTTTTTAGAATATTTAAAGCATTGAGAATATTAAGTACGGTAAGGGTTATAAATTCTACAAAGATCATACGGGCGATTACTTCAGGAAAAAGATTCTTTGGGGCATTAGAAAAAGCACAGGGACCCCAGCCCAATGCAGAGATGGATGTGGGATTTTTGATTGCGGTAAAGAATCTGGAAGAAAAAGATAAAATGATCAAATATGCCCGCCAACTTGCTGAAGATGTAAAACCGGAGCTGGAAGAAAGTACAGGGATTAATTGGAATTTTGATATTTCGGACATTTTTAAACTGGAGAATGACCGCTCAAGAAGCCCATCTTATTTCCTTGACCGGGCAAGTATGAGTATGGCAGTAGGTCCTTATGATCTTGTTTGTGTAATTACAGATGTTGGCCTTATGTCAAGGGGAAATATTCAGGTATCGGGTCTTAGTTCATTGATCACCAGGATCATTGCAATGTCCACAAAGCAACTAACTTCTACCGGGAAGAACCAGGAAAGGCTGGATTTAGATTGTGAAGATGTTCGTTACCAATCGGCTTCCCTCTTTCTTCATCAAACGGGACATATTTTGGGATTGAAGCATACTCCTGCAACCAAACCGGGAGTTATGAGTTCCAAAAAATTCAACAGGTCATTATCAAAAGTTCCTTCTTTTTCTCCAAAAGAAAAACAAGTACTTAGGAAAAAAGCAAAGAAGGCTCCAGACAGAGAGTTGAGAAATGGAAATGATCTTGAAACCTTCGTTTTCCATATCCTGATGACCTTTAGCCATCCTGGGAATTTCTTTTGGCCGTTGATAAGGAACAAAGCATTACTACTGCCACTTTCCTTGCCGGGGCTAGCTACTGCCGCGGTAGCGCCCGCAATAATCCTAATTTTCAATGCAGAGATCTGGGATGTGGGTTTAGGAATGACAAATGGAACTGCTGCATTTTTTGCGGTTATAAGCATCATGTTAGCAAGCTTTTACCTGGTGCGGGTCCAATCCCTGTTTCTTCCGAAAAGGGAGAAAAGGATTATTACTGAACATCTAGCCGTGGCCAACACCGTTATCTATTTCAGCATTTTCCTGGCCTGCATTGGGCTTTTTCTCATGGTAGGTGCATTGATGATGGTTATTGAATTATATGTTTTCCCGGAAGATCTTATGCGCACCTGGCCAACTTTAAGCAAACCGGAAATTTTATTGGAAGATAAGATCAGGATCGCAGTTTTCATAAGCACAGTTGGTGTAACTACCGGTGCTCTGGCAGGAGGACTGGAAAGCAGGACTATCATTCAACACCTGGCACTATTCAGGAAAAATGAATAGCGCAAATGAAACAGACCTCTATCATACTTGATCCTATAAAATGGATCCAATTTTTCGGAAAATAAAATATAAACGCTACCCTTCATCTGCTTTTGCTGTAAATTTTCTTGCCTCAGAATTACGATGAAAATCCATCCTTACATCAAAATCTGATGTGGAACCGATATAAAATCGGTCCAGTTTTTCGGAAAATAAAATATAAACACAATCCTTATTCATAGTAATGTAGTAAAACAAGAAAGCCCGACATCTCTGTCAGGCTTTTTGCTCCCCTCCCGATCCATGTCGGGATGGGCTCGAACCAACCCCGATAGCTATCGGGGCTCTGATTAACAGTCATTTAAATTTTGCCTTTAGCTTATCTTTCATCTCAGGATATAGCTTAATATTTTTGATATAGATTCTACTCTTCATTGACTTTATATGTTTTTCAATCGATAGAGCCTGCTTATTACTTTCACAGTTTATTTTATCAAAGATTACCCAATCATCTGCTTTTGCTGTAAATTTTCTTGCCTCAGAATTACGATGAAAATCCATCCTTACATCAAAATCTGATGTGGAACCGATATAAAATCGGTCCAGTTTTTCGGAAAATAAAATATAAACACAATCCTTATTCATAGTAACGTAGTAAAACAAGAAAGCCCGACATCTCTGTCAGGCTTTTTGCTCCCCCTCTTGGGCTCGAACCAAGGACCCTCTGATTAACAGTCAGATGCTCTAACCAGCTGAGCTAAGGAGGAATTTTCAATAAAATTAGTGATTCTTTTGAAAGGACACTACCCTTAAATTTTTTACTTCCCTCCCCGGCTCGAACCAACCCCGATAGCTATCGGGGCTCTCATCAACAGTCAGATGCTCTAACCAGCTGAGCTAAGGAGGAATTTTCAATAAAATTAGTGATTCTTTTGAAAGGACACTACCCTTAAATTTTTTACTTCCCTCCCCGGCTCGAACCAACCCCGATAGCTATCGGGGCTCTCATTAACAGTCAGATGCTCTAACCAGCTGAGCTAAGGAGGAATCTCAATAAAATTAGTGATTCTTTTAAAAGGACACTACCCTTAATTTTTTTACTTCCCTCCCCGGCTCGAACCAATCCCGATAGCTATCGGGACTCTCTTTAACAGTCAGATGCTCTAACCAGCTGAGCTAAGGAGGAATTTCGCATTTCTCTTTTGCGGTTGCAAATATATGTCATTTTTTAAATGACTTCAAAACAAAAACAGAATTTTTTTGAGTAAATTTTATATAAAAAATCAGACTCCAAACTATTTTTTTCTATTACTCAAATAACCAGCGATATATGTCATTCCCGTTTGCAAATAAAACCAGCGCAATCAGGATAAAAAATCCAACCATTTGGGCATATTCCATAAATTTCTCGTTTGGTTTTTTTCCGGAGATGATCTCGTACATCAAAAATACAACATGTCCCCCATCCAAAGCAGGAATTGGCAAAATGTTCATAAAGGCCAGAATGATAGAAATAAATGCAGTTGCCATCCAGAATCCCTGCCAGTTCCAGGCATCGGGAAATATACTTCCTATAGCTCCAAATCCACCAACCTGGGTTGCTCCTTTGGCAGTGAATACATATTTGAATTGAGCTACATAATCATGAAGGGTCCAGTAACCAAATTTAAATCCTTCGGTAATGCTCTCGGAAAACCCATATTCCCGGGATTGAACGTTGAAATCTCTTTTTGATGTCACTCCTATCAATCCTTCTTCATCCGGGGTTACTTTCACACTTTTAATCTTATCACCTCTTTTAAACACCAATTCTACCTCTTTGTTTTTAGCTTCCTGAGATAAGGGAGATAGTTCATGCCAATATCCTATTTCCTGATCATTAAAAGAAATAATACTATCGCCCTTCTGCAATCCGGCTATTCCGGCGCTTTTCTCCAAAAGTACACTATCCAACACAGCATTTTGTATAGGAATGAACGGCTGCATTACCCCTTCTTCAAACATTTTGGAACCTATTTCTGCTGGGACAGAAACCGTTTCTTCTGTTCCGTCCTGATGTAAAACCGTAATAGAATTAACATCCCGCATAAAAAGGTGGCGGTTTATATCCAGACTATTTTCAAATTCCTGTCCATTAACTTCTAAAATCCTGTCTCCATCCTGAAATCCAAATTCCTTGAATTCTTCAGCCACTGCAAATCCGCGCGGCATATCTTCAGGAGTCACAAAAGAGCTCCCCCAAACAAACAATACCATCATGTAAATGACAAATCCCAGCACCAAATTCACGGTAACTCCACCAAGCATAATTATTAGTCGCTGCCAGGCTGGTTTGCTTCGAAATTCCCAGGGTTCCGGTGGTTTTGCCATTTGTTCCCTGTCCATGCTCTCATCGATCATCCCGGATATTTTCACATAACCTCCAAGGGGCAACCATCCAATTCCATATTCGGTTCCACCTATTTTCTTCTTGAAAAGGGCAAATTTTACATCAAAAAATAAATAGAATTTTTCAACCCGGGTTTTAAATAATTTGGCAGGTATAAAATGTCCTAATTCGTGTAAAACAATCAGCAGGGACAAACTGAGCAATAATTGTATGGCTTTTATTAAAAATGGATCCATTCTCTAATCTTCAAATTTTAAATCGCACAAAAGTAACCTTTTAAAAACTCCTAAAAAAGAATAAATGATATCGGCTGTGGCTGGCGATGTAATTTTAATACCCGGTTTGCTACTAATTGATTTTTAGACCGTAATTTTGCTAAAAGTTTTAAAAAATGCTTCAGTTTTTTTCAAAATTCAAAACCCTGGGAATTGTACTCTTAGTACTTTCAGTGATCATTATTTATGCTATTTATACACTTTTAACTCCGGAAAAAAGGCTTCCGGTCTATCAGCCGGATATGGTAAATACAGAATTGGTGGATACCACCGTACAATTCGTAAGAAAGTATCACAAAATAGCCGATTTTGAACTCTACAATCAAAATGGAGATACCATCACCCAGGCCTTTTACAAGGACAAAATCTACATAGCCGATTTTTTCTTTACTACCTGTTTAACTATTTGTCCAATTATGACAAACCATATGGTTAAAATTCAGGAAGAAATAAAAGAAGATCCCGAAGTGTTGTTGTTATCTCATACCGTTTTTCCAGTTGCAGACAGCGTTCCTGTTCTCAAAGAATATGCGTTGGAAAAAGGCGTACTGGATTCCAAATGGAACCTGGTTACCGGGGATAAAAAACACATCTATGAGCTTGCCCGGAAATCCTATCTTGCCTCAAAGTCTGATGGGGATGGCGGTCCTTATGATATGATACATACCGAAAATTTTGTGCTGGTTGATAAAAAAAGCCAGATACGTGGTTTCTACGACGGTACCAATCCGGAGGCAATCGATGATTTAATGAAAGATCTTCAAATCTTAAAAGCTGAATACAAAGAATAGCCAGATTTATCCTGTAAACTTTTGTAGGCGATAATTTTAGGCTACTTTTGCCTTGTTTAAAATCAATCTAAATAATAATGAAGCTCACCATCGCTCATTTAAAACGTGGCCAAAAAGGAATTATCAAAGATTTTTCTGTTGATAATGTTCCGCTTAAGCTGTTGGAAATGGGTTGTCTTCCGGGAAATGAAGTAGAATTGGTTCAAACTGCGCCTTTTCGGGATCCTATGTATTTAAATATTAATGGAAGTTATTTAGCAATTCGAAAGGAAACCGCGCTTCTTATTGAAATAGAATTAATATAATATGGGCAAGCAAATTAATGTTGCGTTAATTGGAAACCCAAATACCGGTAAAACCTCGGTTTTTAACCAGCTCACGGGACTTAACCAACAGGTAGGAAACTATCCGGGGATCACGGTAGAAAAAAAAGAAGGAATCTGCAAATTACCTCGCGGACTGAAAGCTCATATCCTGGATCTCCCCGGGACTTATAGCCTGAATGCTTCCTCCCTGGATGAAAACGTGGTTATTGAACTCTTACTCAATAAAAACGATAAGGACTTTCCCGATGTTGCCATCGTTATAAGCGATGTAGAAAACCTTAAACGCAATCTTTTACTTTTTACACAAATAAAAGACCTGGAGATCCCAACCATACTCGTTATTAATATGGCAGACAGGATGAAGCGCAAAGGTATCGAACTCGATATCGCCCTCCTGGAAGAGCGATTGAATACAAAAGTTGCACTGGTAAGCTCCCGAAAAGGAACCGGAATTGAAGAACTAAAAGAGATTATCATCAATTACCGGCAGATCTCCACCGAGCCCTGTTTGCATGCATCTGTAATAGATCCCGAATATTTTGGAAGATTGCGGAAAGCCTTTCCAAATCAATCTTTATACAAATTATGGCTGGTGATTACCCAGGATGTAAATTTTGGAAATGTCAATCGGCATTCCTTAAATTCAGATCCCGATTTCAAGACCAAAAGCTTCAGCGACCTGAAAAGGCTTCAGCAAAAAGAAACAATTCTTCGATATCAATTCATCAACGGATTGCTTAAAGAAGCTATGAGTATAGACCTTAGCTCTGCATCCGATCTTCGTATAAAACTAGACCGAATTACAACACATAAAGTATGGGGGTATCTTATTTTCTTCGGAATAATGCTCCTCATCTTTCAGGCGATTTACGACTGGTCTACTTACCCGATGGATTTTATTGATATAACATTTGCATCCCTAAGCGAATGGGTAAAAACCGCACTTCCTGCAGGTCCCTTCACCAGTTTAATTTCCGAAGGAATTATACCGGGGCTGGGTGGAATTGTAATTTTTATTCCTCAAATCGCTTTCCTGTTCCTGTTTATTTCAATTCTTGAAGAAAGCGGTTATATGAGTCGCGTGGTATTTTTAATGGACCGGATAATGAGAAGGTTTGGACTTAGCGGCAAAAGTGTAGTTCCCCTGGTATCCGGTACAGCCTGTGCTATTCCCGCGGTAATGGCTACCCGAAATATCGAAAACTGGAAGGAACGACTTATCACTATTTTAGTAATCCCTTTTACCACCTGCGCCGCCAGGTTGCCGGTTTACCTTATTATTATCGCTTTGGTTATCCCGGACAAAACCTATTACGGACTTAATTTGCAGGGATTAACCCTAATGCTGCTTTATTTGATAGGTTTTGGTACTGCAATTTTTTCTGCCTGGCTGTTAAATCAGGTTTTAAAAATAAAATCCAAAAGCTATTTTGTGATAGAAATGCCCAACTACAAGCTACCCCTTTTTAAAAATGTGGCGATTAATGTTGTTGAAAAAACAAAATCTTTCGTTCTTGGAGCAGGAAAAATAATCTTGGCAATCTCTATAATATTATGGGTTTTGGCAAGTTATGGGCCGGGCGATAATTTTGACAATGCAGAAGAGATTGTTAGCAATCAAAATGAAAATATTGCAGGACAGGAACTGGAGGAAGAGATTGCCTCCTACAAATTAAAATATTCCTATATTGGAATTACAGGTAGGGCGATTGAACCTGTATTCACGCCGCTTGGATATGACTGGAAGATAGGGATTGCTATCCTGAGCTCTTTTGCCGCCAGGGAAGTTTTTGTAGGTACCCTCGCAACCATTTACAGTGTGGGAAGCGATGAGGAAGAAACCATTAAAAACCGAATGGCAGCCGAAACTAACCCAATACTTGGAGGTCCACTGTTCACCTTTGCCAGCGGCATTAGTTTACTGCTTTTCTATGCTTTTGCAATGCAATGCATGAGTACCCTGGCAATTGTAAAAAAGGAAACCAATACCTGGAAATGGCCCATTTTACAATTGGTAATTATGAGCCTATTTGCCTATCTTGTAGCTCTAATTGCTTTTCAATTATTAAAATAACGTATGACTTAATTTAAACTTGAGAAATTATGGAAGTACTTCAGGAAATATTGGTCTTTTTCACCTTTGCCGTTGCTTTGGGATATATGATCACGAAGTTTATATGGAAACCCGCATTTCTAAAAAGCAAAAAGAAATCGGATAAAAGCTGTGGTGTTTCCAGCTGTGGATGTCACTGATCTGAATGATAGGTGATAAAAAGCAGGGGGAATGTCTTTCTTAAAATTCCAACCACCTCTTTACCAATATTATAATTTTTCGCTCACCCTCATTTGAAGGCTATAATGCGGTTTAGTATTTTTTGACTGAACTGTTGGATAGGGCATTAGATCAATTCCAGAAATACTATACGCAACAGCTTCAGTTATAAAACTCAACGTGCTGTTTTTTGAGTTGACCAAAAGTATTTTTTCTTCTAAAAACCTTCCATTTTCGAATATTTCTACCAGCACTTTTGCTTCACCGGCCCAAATACAGGTAACATTGACGGGACATCGGGAATCTGAAACCACTTCTTTAAACTTCATGGATCGGTTTCCAAAATCAAGCAATTCACCCTGCTGAAGAACAGCGCTATAACTCCTTGTTTCTGAAGTTTCCTGCCCCATAAAAGAATAAGAAAAAATCAGAAATGCGAATACTAAAAAATATTTCATGGTAGGTAGTTTACTTAAAGACGAACATAAAAACCCGATGTTGCAAATATTAGCCCAAACCAACATCCAGGGTCATCATTACTATAAAACCTCCTATGAAGCCCATAGTAGCGATATCGGTAAATCTTTCCTGCTGAGATTCCGGGATCACTTCCTCCACCACTACAAAGATCATAGCCCCGGCTGCAAATGATAAAGCATACGGCAAAATTGGTTCAAAAGTTAATACTGCCCAGGCACCAAGAACTGCGGCTATAGGTTCTACCGCCGCTGAAAGCTGTCCGAAATTAAAACTTCTCCATTTACTCAGGCCCTGCCGGCGCAAGGGCATTGCCACAGCAAAACCTTCAGGAAAATTTTGTAGCCCAATTCCAATTGCCAATGCCACTGCACCTCCAATACTAGCGCCATCAATGCCTGCTGCCGCAGCTCCAAATAACACTCCCACGGCCAATCCTTCCGGAATGTTATGCAATGTAATGGCAAGGGTCAATAAAGTAGATTTATGCCAGGGGGTTTTAATACCCTCCTTTTCACTCATTTGAAAGTTTACATGCAAATGCGGAAGGACCTTATCGAGTCCGAAGAGAAAAAAAGCTCCCAGGGTGAAACCCACTACAGCAGGTATAACTTTAATAAAACCTTCTCCGGGACTCATTTCTATTCCTGGGGCGAGCAAGCTCCAAAAACTTGCCGCAACCATAACACCGCCTGTAAAACCAAGCATTCCATCAAAAAACGCCCGGTTCATAGTTTTGAATAAAAAAACCAGGGAGGCGCCTAATGCGGTAAGCCCCCAGGTAAAAAGTGTGGCAAGAAGTGCCGCCAGAATGGGATTAATGCTTTGAAAGTAATCAATTATTATATCCATAGTTATGATGTTTTAACATAAAGGTTCCCTGATATTAAATGTGATATACGAAGTTCCTTATCGTTGATTTTTACCAACATAGATTTGTCAAAAGATTCCTTTTCCAACACTTTTAACTCTTTACCAAGGGCAATAGAATTTTTATCTAAAAACTGAAGAAATGGAGCCGAAGAATCCCTTACGCCAACACATATACCGGAATCTCCCTTTTTCACGTCTGACAACAACATTTTATTAGAGACAGAAAAATTACCCTCGGCATCCGGAATTGGATCTCCATGCGGATCGCGTTTTGGAAATCCCAGGAATTTATCCAGTTCGCTAATAAGCTTTTCAGACCTTATATGTTCGAGCTGTTCTGCCACATCGTGAACTTCATCCCAGTTGAAATTGAGTTTTTCAACCAGGAAAACCTCCCATAAACGATGTTTTCGTATTACAGATATCGCTGCTTCCCTTCCAGATTTACTCAATTTCACCCCCTGGTATTTTTTGTAGTTCAGCAATTTTTTTTCTGAAAGTTTCTTGATCATATCGGTTACTGAAGACGCTTTGGTCTCCATCTCTTCCGCAAGCGCATTGGTACTTACACCTTCACGATATGTATTTTCTAAATGAAAAATAGCTTTTAAATAATTTTCTTCTGAAAGACTGAACATAATCTTCTTTTTATTGTTGTCAAAAATACATTTTTATTTTAAATAAAACCTTTTTTAGACTTGTCTAAATTTTATTTGTAGTTTTGTAAAAAATAAATTTATGAGATATCTAATATATGTAGCGCTATTTTTATTCGGAACCAATGGATTTACACAAACAGGAGAACTTTCCGGGGGCGTTTTATCCAAAGATGGACCGGTTCCCGATGCGAATATTTATATAGAAGATTTAAAATTAGGAACTACCGCAAATGAATCTGGGAGATATTCCTTGAAAAACATTCCACAAGGAACCCATACATTGCGGATAAGTGCCGTGGGATACGAGGCTATAAAAAAGGAAATATCCATAAGCCCAAACCAAAAGTTAAAAATAGATTTCCAAATGGAAATTACCTCCAGTGAACTTTCTGAAGTTTTAATTATAGATGAGCAATCCGGCTTAGCGCGACGCACACCTTACAATGTTTCCTCTATTAGTATGGCAGGAATTGAAAATAAAGGAAACCCAAACGGAATGATGGGCATACTGAGGGAAGTACCGGGAATTTACGGAGCAGAATTCGGGCAGGGAATTGTAAAACCATTTATTCGCGGACTTGGATTTTCACGAATTGTAACCATCTATCAGGGCAATAAACTCGAAAATCACCAATGGGGAGCAGACCACGGATTGGGAATCAACGATCTTGGGATAAAAAGTGTGGATGTGATAAAAGGTCCGGCTTCGGTTTTATATGGATCTGGCGCTTTGGGCGGGGTTTTGCTTTCAAAAGATGATGATTTTTATTTAAATTCTACAAAATTTGCCGGAAATGCTGGTACTACCTTCAACAGTATTTCCAATGGAATAAGGACGTATGGTTCTTTAGGGAAATCTTATAAAAACGACATGTTTTTCGCTGTTGATGCCGCCTATGAAACACACGCCGATTATAAAAACGGCGATGGGAGAATTATAGGAAACAGCAGGTTTAATACTCACACCATTCGGTTACATACCGGAATTGAAAAAGAGAATTTTCAGAATAAATTGTCATTTACCTACAACAACCAAAATCTGGGGATTATAAGTGATGAGGAAATGGATGCATCAAAATCGCTTGCAACTTCCAGGAATGACAGGGATATGCAACTGCCCTTTCAGGAAGTGGAAGATTTCCTGATCTCCTACAATCAGGGAACTCAAAGTGAGTTCCTGGAGAGCTTTATTCACCTCTCTCATCATTTTAATGACAGGAAGGAAATTGAAACCGAACCCAATTTGGTAGACCTTGGATTGATGCAACAACATACATTCTATAATTTCAGATTACGGTTTCCGAAGGGGAAAATCAAACACAGTATTGGGACCCAGGGGAGTTTTAAGCAAAATGATAATCTGGAGACTGCTCAAAAGTTTCTCATCCCGGATGCCCAAACTTTTGAAAGCGGAATTTATTACCTGAGCAGCCTGGATCTTGAATCTGTTTTTTTACAGGGGGCACTTAGATATGATTATAGAACCGTAACGGCCGATGCGACCTCGGCATCTTTAGTAGCTTATAATTTCATCCTGCCGGGGAATCCTGAAAACCGAAAACTCACAAAAACCTTCAGCGGATTTACAGGTTCACTTGGAATGACCACTAAGTTTGACAAAAAAAACACGCTCAAATTAAATTTTTCAACCGGGTTTAGAGCTCCGGACCTCGCAGAGTTATTTTCTAATGGTCCCCATCCCGGAACGAGCAGGTTTGAAAAAGGGAATGAAAATTTTGGAAGGGAACAAAGTTTTCAGGCAGATGCGAATTACAGCTACAGACATAAAGATTTTCAGGGCCAAATATCAATTTTTGGTAGCCGGATCAACAACTACATCTTTTTTGCTTCTACCGATGAAATTCGGGAAGAAGATGGCCTTGAAATATGGTCTTATCTACAAACCGATGCCGATTTTTACGGGATGGAGTTTGATTTAAAACACAGTTGGTTAAAAAACAACCGACTGGAAACCACTATTTCAGGAGCGATTGTAAGAGCATCTGAAAGGGGGTCGAATGAAAACATAAGTTTTATTCCTCCCAATAATTATAATGCCGAAATAAGCTATTTTGCACTTCAGGATAGATCGCTTTATCTATTTTCAAAATTAAGGCTTATAGCTACCCAAGACAGGGTTGGTTTTAATGAGGAGAAAACCCAGGGATATGTGCTGCTAAATTTGGGTGCAAGCAAAAAAATTATTCTGAAAGAAAACAATATAGAAATTGGGATCACCGTGTATAATGCACTAAACAAAACCTATGTAGATCATATGTCCATTCTCAGGGCCTTTAATGTGAGCAGTCCCGGCAGGAATTTAATGTTGAACCTTAATTATAACTTTTAACCCGGCAGTGGGTTTAATTCCAAATACCTGACTGAAAGTGGAATACATTACAGTAATTTGGATTTTTTTTTAAATTCCACGTTCTTTTTGAATATGCTCGTAGGCTTCCTGAACCTTGGTGAATTTTTCCTGAGCTCCTTTTCTGTAGGCCTCGTCCATATGCTGTAATTTATCAGGATGATATTTTTTAGCCATGGTCCTAAAGGCTTTTTTAACTTCAGCATCCGTTGCAGATTTTTCGATCTCCAGGATCTTATAAGCATTATCGGCGCTTTTGAAGAACATGGCCTTAATACTCTCAAAATCCCTTCTCATAAGGTTTAAATGAGCAGAAATTTCTGATAGCTCTCTTAATTCAGCTTCAGAAACCTGGCCATCGGCCTTTGCAATACTGAATAAAAAGTGAAGTATTTGTAAGCGAACCTCATACCGGGTGCGTTTTTGAAGATACAATCCAATGCGCTGACCTGAAATTTCGCGGTTTTTAATAACCTCGTTAAATGTCCTAAAGGTAGCATTTGCACGCTCTTTTCCATAAGCCTGTACAAAATAAGCCCTCACATAATCCAGTTCGGTTTGGGATACTTTCCCGTCTGCTTTTATTACCAGGGAAGCCAGAGAAAGCAAATTAAGTTCAAAATCTCCCGGAGAAACCTCTTGGTCCTGTGAACCTCTGGAAGGGCGCCTCCAGTTATCTATTAAAGTTCCAATTATAAATCCAAGAATAGCACCCGGATATCTAAAAAACATGTAGCCTACAACGGCCAAAATCCATTTGAACATGAAAATCCTTCTAATTTGAAAAACAAAGATAGTATTTTGAAAAAGGTTAAAAAGAAGGAAGAGGGACAAAGTAAAGACCTTTATTATTTTTTTTGCGTCTTGTAAATCTTTCAATCCTCTTTTTCAAGGATGAAGGAAGGTTCCCGGATCCAATTTTGAAGCTTGTCAACCCCCAACATTTTATATTTTAACTCCTTTTTAACCCTGTTTTTTTCAAATTGTAATTATTTTTAAACAAAAGAAACCGGTATGAATTTTTGGAATAAAATCTTTCTTATGGGTATACTGCTAGTTATATCTTTTACAACTTCAACAACACAAGCACAAAACATGCTTCAGGGAGAACCTTCTATGGAAATAAGAGAAATGGCTCATGAGACCACAGCAATGTTCACCAAAGAACTGGGGCTTACAGGAAAGCAGGAAATTCTTATGGAAAAAGAGCTCATCACTTATGCCATGAAAAAAGAAGTACTTTTGCTGTCCAAAATGCAGGAAGAAGCTAAAGCGCAACGGTTGCTTGCTCTTCAACAAGCAGAAAATGCTGCTATGAGGGAAATTCTCGTAAAACCTCAGTATGAAAGATACCTGGTCATACAACAGAAACTTTTGCATGAGCAGTTAAAAAATAAAGAAAAGCATTAGCAAAGAAATCGATAATTGTTCTAAGCAGAATCCCTGTTATTTAATAACCTCATTTGGCAGCAGGCAATAGTTTATTGTTATTGGTTTATAAGAAGATGAGATATTTCTAACCAAACATAATTCCGTATCTTTACTTTTTAGAAACTATTTAAAATACTCAATATATGTATCCAGCAGATTTAGTTAAACCGATGAGAGAAGACCTTACAAAAGTAGGTTTTCATGAATTACATACAATTGCCGAAGTTGATGCGGCCATGGAAAAAAAGGGAACTACGCTTGTAGTTGTAAATTCAGTGTGCGGTTGTGCGGCAGCAAATGCCCGTCCGGGAGCTCGAATTTCTTTACAAAACGGTAAGACCCCAGACAATTTAGTTACCGTTTTTGCAGGGGTGGATAAAGAAGCTACAGACAAAGCCCGTGGTTATATGATTCCTTTCCCACCTTCTTCTCCGTGTATGGCACTTTTTAAAGATGGTGAATTGGTTCACATGCTAGAACGTCATCACATTGAAGGGCGTCCTGCAGAAATGATTGCAGAAAATCTAACAAGTGCCTATAACGAGTTCTGTTAAGCACGATTTGTTCTAAATATAATCAAGAACCTCGTGGCAAGCCCGCCCAAACGGTACGGGCAGGCCTTGGGAAATTAAACCCTCAATGAGGTATTAAACCGGACTGGAAACAGTTCGGTTTTTTTATGATTTGAAATGAAGCTTATTTTGTATCTTTCTTTTCCTGAAAATGTTAGAAACCATGAAAGCTTATTTTATTCTTTTGATATTCACAACAAGTTTTGCCGGATGCGATGACGTAAAATCAGATCAGGAATTAACCATTCTGGAACTGGAAAAGCAGCTTCAGGAGATCTACGCATTTATAGACAACGGAGCTTGTTCCCAGGACTCTGAATGTTCTTTTATGCCTTACGGAAGTAAAGCCTGCGGCGGACCCCAGGGATATCTATTATTCTCTTCTGGAATCGATGTCCAGGCCCTTCATAAAATGGTTGAAAAACACCGCATAGCAGAAGAGACATACAACAAACAAAACCGTATTATAAGCGATTGCAGTATTCCAGCTCCACCAGAAAAACTGGCTTGTGAAGATGGAAAATGTATTCAAATTCAATAAAGATTCTTTCCCGATATTTTTTCATAAAAATGTATTTTTGCTGTAATCAAGACCCATGGGCAAATTACAGCATGTATATTGATGGAAAAAACAGAAATTTTGATGAAATCCCAACCCAATGCGGCGGGCGGGCATCTGGTAATTAAACCCACCGATGGTATTAAATAAAACATGAAAAAACTATTAGCCTACCCCCTTTCAATAATTTCATACTTTTTTTTCTTCCTTTGCCTTGGAATATTTCACGTAATCCAGTGGTTAAGCCTAAAAATTGGTGGATATCAGGCGCATAAAACTTCGGTGGATGTTTTTAATTTTTTCCTGATGCGTTGTCTTAACATATTGGGAACACGTTTCAGCATAGATAATCCTCATGATATTCCGGTTGACAGGCCTTGTATATTTGTCTCGAATCACCAGGGAATCTACGACATTCCCCCTATTATATGGTATTTAAGAAAACATCATCCTAAATTCGTAAGTAAAAAGGAGCTTGGAAAAGGCATCCCTGGAATCTCCTTTAACCTAAGGCACGGAGGTTCAGCGTTGATTGACCGAAAGAACCCCAAGCAAGCAGTGGTAGAAATTGTACGGTTTGCAGAGTACCTTAAAAAGACCAAACGCTCTGCTGTTATTTTTCCTGAAGGCACAAGAAGCAGGACCGGAAGGCCTAAGGAATTTGCCAAAACCGGAATGCAGATCCTTTTCAAAAAAATGCCTGATGCCCTTATCGTACCACTTACCATTAACAACTCCTGGAAACTGTTTGAATACGGCCATTTCCCTTTAGGAATAGGGGTACATATTACCATGAAGGTACACGAACCTATTCCTGCAGATTCTGATGATGTTGATAGCCTTATTGCAAAAGTGGAACGAACTATTACTGCAGATATAAATTAGATAAACAACGCGTTTGTGTTGAAAAACCTTGAAGGACCCTTAACAGAATGAATAAAACCCAAATTATAGAGAACACTAAAAGCTTCGTTAAAGAAACGCTCCTTAATGCCGAAGGCGGGCACGACTGGTTTCATATACAACGAGTTTTTAACAACGCAAACCTTATTGCCGGCACCGAAAATTCAGACATGTTTGTCGTTAAACTGGGAGCTTTACTGCACGATATTGCCGATTCAAAATTCCATAATGGGGATGAAACCGTAGGTCCTAAAATCGCTTCAGAATTTTTAATGACCCAGGAAGTTTCTTCTGAGGTGATCACGCATGTTGTTAAGATCATTGAGAATATTTCTTTCAAGGGAGGGAATGAGGCACAGCAATTCCAGTCCATTGAACTGGATATTATACAGGATGCCGACCGTTTAGACGCCCTTGGAGCTATTGGAGTTGCCCGCACATTCAATTATGGAGGATTTAAAGGAAGATCGCTCTATGATCCCCAAATTAAGCCGGACCTTGAGATGAGCAAAGAAGCATATAAAGCATCCACCGCTCCTACGATCAATCATTTCTATGAAAAACTGCTCTTATTAAAAGACCGGATGAATACCGCAACAGGAAGAAAAATAGCAGAAGAACGACATCGCTATATGGAAAATTTTCTGGAACAGTTCTATGCTGAATGGAACGGGGGAAAGTAAAAACAGCCTCACCCGGAACTGCTGAAAAAGCAGTTCCGACCTCTCCAAAGGAGAGGTGAATAAAAAACCCGGAAGGAGGAGGGTAGGATACTGTTACTTATGTTTCTAAAACCAGGCGTTCCATGGAATTCTTGAAAGCATTAAAACAAGTGCTATCGTATAAAATATTGCCAGAAGTTTAAATTTTGGTTTTGAAGTTAATTTTCCTTTATGCTTTGAATATCCCATCGTAATAAGAACAACGGCAATAATCATAATAAGAGGGTGCTCTACATTATATAATCTTAAAACAGAATCTTTCATCACGCCGCCCATTCCTACTTCACTAAAAGCTCTGAAATAAGGCGATACAAAATAAAGCACGATCCCAATCAATAATTGTATGTGAGAGGCGATAAGGGTAAAAAGCGCAATCCTGAAGTTGGTTGCTCCATATTCTTTATTGGAAACATACCCCACAATAGCATTTATAGAGGCGATTATCAAGACTGTTAAAACCAGATAAGCCCAGTAGGAATGAATAAATTGAACAGTTTCGTACATAATTTTAATTTTAGTAAATATAGTTATTTTTAACAAAAAAACCGCCCCGGAATTTCGGGGCGGTTTGAATAAAATTTTGAAAAGGTTTTTTAGAAGTTATAAGTAAGCCCAGCGTTCCAGGTTCTTCCAAATCCGAAATAAACCCTGTTATCAACATTGATTCCATCATAAGTAGCATCCCCGGAAGAAGCCAATATGTTGGTATCTGCTTCAGAAATGTACATCGTATCAAATACGTTGTTTACATTTACTCTGAAGTTAACTGAAGAATTCCCTAAATTTAATCTATAAGAAGCTCCAGCATCTGCAAGACCGAAAGATGGCAATTCTAATGCTTCAAAATTGTCAGCATCTAAAGCATCTGTAGGATCAAAATCTGCATATAACTTGTCAACAAATCTATAGTTTGCGTCCAATTTCAAACCATTTAAAAAGTCATATTCACCACCAAGACTGGCAGTAAATTGAGCTGCATCTCCTACCTTAACTCCGTCAAGAGCAAGTATAGCGGTTTGAGGATTTCCGTTCTCATCTAAAATAGGAGTTTGATTATTGTCAAAATAATTGGCTTCAACATCATCTTTGTATTCCCAGTTACCTATAGACATCATTCCTCTCAGGTTAAAATTATCTGAAATTCTTCCTGTGAAATCCAATTCAAAACCAGTATGAACCTGAGTAATACCGTATAGATTAGCTGTTCCTCTAATTTCTTCTGGAGTTTCAGCATTAAAAACGGCACCTACGCTCTCGAAACGATCGGCCCAGGAAGTTCTGTATAAGTTAACATTTGCACTTAAAAAACTGGATCTAAATCCATAACCAATTTCAGTTCCTACTACTTGCTCATTCTGCAAAGCTGGATTTAAAGTATTTCCGAAATTGATAAAAACAGCATCAAATAAAGGTTGTTTAGAATAATATCCTGCATTTGCATATAGATTATGCATGTCATCAATATTCCAGTTAATACCACCTTTAATGTTTCCACCTAATATATTCTCCCAATCTGTTTCTTGATTTCCTTCGAGTTCTCCAAAATATTCAATTCTCTGGAAGCCCTGATTAGAGATAGATCCCTGAAAGAACGCAGATATTTCATCCCCAACGTATTCCAATTGACCAAAAGTTCCTGCCCAACGTACCAAACCATCATTGTAATAATCGATTTTCTCTTCAGCATCTATATCTCCGAAAACCCAGAAATTAGGATCTGCATCATAGGTTTCCCTGAAAACAGGATTTGGATCATTATTGATATTATCTGTTTGTAGATAAGCATCTCCACCTAAAAGATCATTCACTCTTCTATAATGAATTCCTTTATATGTTCTTAGATCTATTCCCACATCCAGGGTTAAATTATCTGTCAACTTGTTGCTAAGGTTTGATAATACCCCAAACCAGTTATGAGAGTTTATAGAAGCTCTTCGTGTAATTCCATTAGCCGAAGATCTATCACGATTACCCTGATTTAGGTATAAACTATTTGTTAGGGTTCTTTGACCTTCTGGATTAGCTGTATTTCCAAAATCCGGAACAGCTTGGCCACTATTGTATCTTATAATGTCATCTACTCTTATTAAACCGTCCTGAGTACGTGGAAGCGCAAACTGCCTTCTACCATTAATTGTCCCAATTTCACCAGTTCCACCACCACGACCAAAGGAAGCGTAAAATGAGGAAGAAAGTGTTGATACATTATTGATTTTATAATCCCAGTTTAAAGACATAATTGGTTTATGATAGAAATTCCTGGTAAAGGAAAATTCTTCTCCATTTCTAAAACCCCAGTTCTCATTGTATTTAATATTTGGGTCTCCATTATCACTATATTGTTGATAAACTTCAATAGAACTACTTCTACTGCGCTGATTATGCCATTGTGGAGCACCGGTAACAGTAAATTGGAAATCATGCGTTTCATTGGGTCTGTATCCAAAACCTAAGTAATAGTTATACCCTTGAAATTCAGTTCCATCCACATAACCATCACCACGTGTTTGGCTTAACAATAAAGTAGTAGAAAATCCGCCTTCCATAAGACCTGTGTTGTAAGAAGCGACAGTTTTTAGGTAAGCATCGTTACCACCTGTAACATTCACAAAACCCCCTTCTGCACGATCTGCAGAACGTGTAACAACATTTATAGTTCCACCAACCGATGAAACTGCAAGTTTAGAAGAACCAAGACCACGTTGAACCTGGATTGCAGAAGCAACATCGCTTAAACCTGCCCAGTTACTCCAATAAACCTGACCGTTTTCCATATCATTGATAGGAACCCCGTTGATCATTACTGCCGAGTTGTTGGTGTCAAATCCACGAATATTTATTCGGGCATCACCAAAACCACCACCCTGCTTGGTTGCATAAATGGAAGGAGTGTTGTTAAGAATTTCAGGAAATTCCTGAGATCCTAATTTCTCCTGAATTTCTGCCGCACGTATGGTAGAAACCGCAACCGGAGTCTGACGATCCTTTGCTAAATCGGCAACACCTGTGATCACTACTTCTGCAAGCGCATCAGCGTTTGTGTTTAAAACAATGTTCCCTAAATTTTGGGTTTGACCACCTGCGACGTTAAAGTTGACAGACTTTCTATCGAAACCAATAAAACTGATTTCAATTCTTCCGGTCGCAGCGGCGACATTCAGGGAGAATTTCCCGTCAAAATCGGTAGTTGTCCCGTTGTTGGTACCTGCTACCACTACGGTTGCACCAGGTAAAGGAGCATTCATGTCAGAATCCACTACCGTTCCGGTAATAGTTCCTTGAGCAAAAATTGTAGCAGATGTTAAAAACAATGCTATTAGTAATAATTTCCTCATCATTTAAACTGTTTTGTTTTATGTTTATAATTCACGGCAAATGAAGTAAAATAAGGCTTATGAAACTTTAACCTAATGTTAAGATTTCTATTTTAACATCTTTTACGTTACAAACATAAAACAAATACACAAGTGATTGAATCACTGAAGTTTAAAGTAATTAATACTTTATTAACAATAACGTAACAGCTATTTTAAAAAGAATTTTAAGAGACTTTTAGTAGAACTGTCATGGTTTTGAACGTCAGATTTCTGAATTTCGGTGAGAATTTCGGTCGCAAGTTGCTTCCCTAATTCTACTCCCCATTGATCATAACTATAAATATTCCAGATAACTCCCTGAATAAAGATTTTATGTTCATACATCGCGATCAATTTCCCTAAACTGGCAGGTGTTAACTTATTGATCAAAATAGAAGTAGTTGGCTTATTGCCCTTAAACACTTTGAAAGGAGTGAGTTTTTCTATTTCTTCAGAACTAAGGTTTTTCTCTTCCAGTTCCTTTATCACTTCCTCTGCAGTTTTTCCCATCAACAAAGCTTCTGTTTGAGCAAAATAATTGGCCATTAACTTTTGATGGTGATCTTTATCGTTATGTAAAGAGTGTTTAAATCCGATGAAATCTGCCGGGATCAACTTAGTTCCCTGGTGGATCAGTTGAAAAAATGCGTGTTGGGAATTGGTACCTGGCTCTCCCCAAATAATATTTCCGGTTTCATAGGAAACAGGCTTCCCATTTCGGTCGGTACTTTTACCGTTGCTTTCCATAATAGCCTGCTGCAAATAAGATGGAAGTTTCTGCAGGTATTGAGTATAGGGGATTACCGCTTCGCTTTCGGCTTTAAAGAAGTTGTTGTACCAAATGCTTAACATTGCAAGATTTACGGGGATATTATCTTTTAAATCTGCTCCCTTAAAGTGAACGTCCATTTCATGAGCACCCATTAATAATTCATCAAACTGCTCAAATCCCACCGCAAGGCTAATGGATAAACCAACGGCACTCCAAAGGGAAAAACGCCCGCCTACCCAGTCCCACATCGGGAAAATATTTTCAGGATCTATCCCAAAATCTTTCACTTTTTCTATATTGCTGGAAACCGCTACAAAATGTTTTGAAACAGCTTCAGAAGGGGCAGCTTTTTTAAACCAGTCCCTTGCGGTATTTGCATTAGAAAGCGTTTCCTGGGTGGTAAATGTTTTGGAAACTATTAAAAATAAGGTGGTTTCCGGATTGAGTTCCTGCAAGGTTTCATGAACATGATCCCCATCCACATTGGAAATATAATGCAGGTTTAAATGATTTTTATAAAATTTTAAGGATTCGGTTACCATGGTCGGTCCAAGATCTGAACCTCCAATACCAATATTCACAATATCTGTAAAAGCGAGTCCCGTGTGACCTTTCAGGGCACCATTAATAACTTCGGTTGAAAATTTCCTGATCTTATCCTTAGCCTGATACACTTCCGGAATAACATTCTTCCCATCTATAAACACCTCCTCATCCTTAGGAACTCTTAGTGCAGTATGCAGCACAGGGCGATTCTCTGTTTTATTAATAGCATCTCCATCATAATAGGATTTTATAGCCTCTTTTAAACCACATTCTTCAGCGAGTTTAAGGAGGATCTCCTGAGTTTTAACCGTGATCCTGTTTTTACTGAAATCTACATAAAAATCTTCCCATTCGATTTTAAGATCTTCAGATCTTTGTGGGTCTTCCTGAAACAGGTTTTTCATCTCCAGTTCCCTGATCTCCAAAAAGTGTTTTTCAAGTTTTTTCCAGGCTTCTGTTTTAGTAGGATCAATATTTTTCATCTGTTATTTTATTGTTTTAGCACACTCCCGATAGCTACCGGGAGCAACATCCATATCATCAATCCCCCGTTTATGAAAATTTTTCAAATGGATGTATCTGGATATGTTATATTTCTTTGAACTGGATTTCATCAAGCGCTGTTCTTACAGGCTCAATTGCTACAAAATAATCGTTCTTTAATTTTTCTGCAATAGGTTCAGCCGCAGGAAGATTTTGACGGAAGGGATCCACCTGTTTCCCCCGAACCCAGAACCTGTAACAAACATGGGGGCCTGTGGCAAGGCCTGTGCTTCCCACAAAACCAATGATATCACCCTGTTTTACTCGTTGTCCTGCTCTCACATTGCGTTTAGACATGTGCAAATACTGGGTCGTGTAGGTATCATTGTGCTTTACCTTCACGTAATTCCCGTTTCCACCTGTATATCCAGATGCGATCACCGTACCGTTTGCCGTACTCCATATTGGAGTTCCGTGCGGTGCGGCATAATCTGTTCCGCGGTGCGCTTTCCATCGTTTTTGAACCGGGTGAAACCTGTTCCCGGAATATCTTGATGAGATTCGGCTAAAATTTAAAGGAGCTTTTAAGAAAAAGCTTTGTAATGGACGTGCCTCTTCATCATAATAATCACTTTTACCAGATTCGGTATCTACCATATAACTAAATGCGTAGTAAGGCCTGTTCTGATGAACAAAAACGGCTCCTTCAATATTCTCGATCCCGGCATAAATCGTGTCGTTTATATACTTTTCATTATATACCATCTTGAATTGATCTCCTTTTTGAAGTTTCCAAAAATCGATACTCCATTGATAAATACTGCTCAATTCATGGGATAAAAGCACACTTAAACCCTGGTTTTGCATAGCTTCAGAAAGATTGCTCACAATAACGCCAGAGATCATTTTTTTCTTAATACTTATTGGTTTGCTTCCTTTATAAGCTGCTATATTATCCCCAATACTTACCACTGTATATTCAATACGATCATTTTCGTAGATAAAAAACTGTGCTGTTCGTGCAGAATCTCTGGACCTAAGAACCGTATAAGGTTTTCCAACTATTAACCTGGTAGGATCTAAGGTTTCCCTCACTTTTTCAGTGATTTCATACACTTTTCCAGGCGATATTCCCTGAGTATCCAGGATTTTCCCAAATATATCCCCGGAACGAATTGTATCACGAATCACCTCAAAATCATTCAGCACGAACCCATATTCTTCCAGAACAGGCGGTGCCTTTTCAATTACTTCAACCTCTCCAAGATCCTTATTTTCAACTTCTTTTTTACAAGCTGTAAAGGCGAGCGCCAGCAATAACGTGTAACTTAATTTTCTCAACTTCAAATTTATTTTTCTGCATTAAACATGTGGGTAACCCATTCTTTCCCCCAATTATCAATATCCTCCTGTGACCAAAGGTTTGGGAAAAAACTATTTTTTTGAAAACTGGGAGGTAAAAAATCCTTCCAGTTTGTTCCGCCGGTGGCGGCAATTGTTTTCCTATCCTTGTTTAAATATCTATGCGCCGCCCCCATATGCATCAACAACCAATTCACATTTAGATTGGTGTCAAAGGTACGTAACGCTTCAATAAGTGTTTTGTTATTTTTTTCTTCCGGCGGAAGTTTCAGGTATTTATGATACAAAGTTTTATCTCTCACTTCGTTAGCAATTCTTAAAAACCGTGGGGTATATCGTAGTTCAAATTGTTTGAGAGTGAGGGTTTTTTCTCCGGTAGCAAGATCAATCCCTCCTTTTTTCCAGTATAGATTCTCATAAAGTTCTTCAATACTGTTTTCCGAAGAAAAATTTTTCCTTTCCTTATATGGGATAAGATGTTCTATTGGGGAAGAATATAGCTCAATCATTCGAAATTGAGCCGATTGAAAACCGCTGGCCGGTAAAAGTGCCATTCTGAATTTTAAAAATTGCTCCCGCTCCATTCCTTTTATCATCACATCAAAAGAATTGATTAAAATTCGGATATACCGGTTTATCCTGATGAGCTTTTCGGTAAAAAATACTGCAGTAAGGTTTCGAGATTCTATAATTTGTTTTTGCTCATGAATGATGAGTTTAAAATATAGCTCTGTGATTTGATGGTAGGTTATAAAGATCTCTTCGTCCGGAAAATGTGTTTTTGGAACTTGTAAACTCAGTAAAGTATCAAGGTTTACATAATCCCAGTACGTAATATACTTGTCATACAAAAGCCCGTCCAGGTAGGAACCCATATCCTGCCCTGAATTTTTAAATTTTTCTTCAAGTTTTAATATACGCTCAGCAATTTCAGGCTTAATTTGTTCCATTCTAATTCATAATTATTTTAAAGGGATGTTTTAACCCTTTAAATTCATCAATATCTGCATCCAGAGAACCAATTGCCAGGTTTGCTGAAATTTTTACAGGCATTCTATTCTTATCATCGCTTATCCAAATGGTAAGGCTTTCCTTTTCTTTAAAAACTCTTCCGGCTAAAACATAAGGCCTGAATTTTAATGTTGCAATTTTACCGAATTTTGTATTGATAACCTCTCTTCCCATGAATTTTAATTTAAAATCATGGTTTTCCTTATCAAAAAACATATTAAAATTAAATTCATCCCCCTCTTTTAGTTTATTTGCATTTAAGTCGTTGCGAACATAATAAAACGCCGACAATAAATCATGAACGTTATCCTTAGTGGTATAGGTGGAGTTTTCATTATTCTTTTTATCAAAAACGTATGCTTTATTCCCTTTTTGGTCAAAATCAATTTCCAGATCTTTGGTATATCCGCCTTCATCGATTTTTCTAATAAATTTATATGGTAGATTGGTTTTTTTATCTATGTAGGTTTCATAATTATCATCTACCTTGAAAAATACGTGCAGTAAGCCAGTAGATTTCCCCCGTCCTACCACATGATATACATTTTTATCATCCAATTTTGTTTCATTTACCTGCAAAGTTGCATAACTGGCGTTAAACCAGCCATAGTGGACCCTGAATTTAAACCATTCGCCAGATTCAAAAGCTTTTTGAGAAACCACGCTGAAGGGCAGGAACATTAAAAGAAGACTAAATATTGCAATTCTAAGTTTCATAGTAGTACGTTTAAAACCCGCAAAACAACGGGAATGATTCAATTTAATCGAAGAATTACAATTACTATTCCAAATGTATTAAAACAAAAAACCCCATCAAATAAATGATGGGGTTTTTATCTTATTAACCAACTAAAACTTAAATTATGAAAAAAATTTAAAACATTTTGGTAACCACTCCGAAATGCGGTGCAAAAGTCTGCTTTTTTCACATTATCTACAAACCAAAAAGTTAGTTTAACTATTTATTTATCAAGTTGGTATTTTTAGAAATATTTAATTATTAAGATATCACCTTTTTAATACTTAGGACAAGGTTCCCCTTAAATCCTGTTCTCTTTCAATGGCCTCAAAAAGCGCTTTAAAGTTCCCTTTTCCAAAAGATTGGGCTCCTTTTCGCTGAATAATCTCAAAAAACATTGTAGGTCGGTCCAAAACCGGCTTGGTAAATATCTGTAAAAGATAGCCTTCATCATCCCGGTCTATTAAAACACCCAGTTCTTTTAATGGTGCCAGATCCTCGTCTATTTCTCCTACTCTGTCCAGAACTGTATCGTAATACGCTTCCGGAACATATAAAAATTCTACTCCACGATCCCTAAGTGCGGTTACCGTAGCTATAATATTATCTGTAGCCAGGGCTATATGTTGAACTCCGGCTCCGTTGTAAAAATCTATATACTCCTCGATCTGGGACTTCTTTTTCCCTTCGGCTGGTTCATTTATAGGAAATTTAATCCTTCCGTTCCCATTGCTCATCACCTTGCTCATAAGGGCGGTATAATCTGTAGAAATATCTTTGTCATCAAATGATACAAGTTGTGCAAATCCCATTACTTTGGCATAAAACTCACACCATTTGTTCATTTCATTCCATCCAACATTTCCCACCATATGATCTATAAACTTTAAGCCGGTAGGTACTGCCTTAAAGTTAGGTGCATAAGCCCGATACCCGGGTAAAAACGGACCGTTATAATTCTTTCGCTCCACGAATAAATGCACAGTTTCCCCATACGTATGGATCCCTGAAATTACTACGCTACCGTTATCATCTTCCATAACGTAGGGCTCCACGTAAGATTTTGCGCCACGGCTGGTAGTTTCTTCATAACTTTTCCTGGCATCATCTACCCAAAGCGCAACTACTTTTACCCCGTCCCCATGTTTATTGATGTGGGCGTTAATAGGCCCTTCTGGCTGTAGCGGTGAAGTTAAAACAAGACGGATCTTATCCTGTTGTAAAACGTAGGAAACACTGTCTTTTCTACCTGTTTCCAAACCGGAATACGCTACTGGCTGAAATCCCCAGGCTTGCTGATAATAATAGGCTGCCTGCTTGGCATTCCCAACATATAATTCTACGAAATCTGTGCCAAGCAAAGGCAAAAAGTCTTCTGCAGCCTGGAACTTTTTCTCTAGCTTTAATGATGTGTTATCTGTACTCATATTCTTTTAATTTAAGAGGTTTAAGTTTAATAGAAAAAAGCTCCTATTAATCTTCAATAAATAATTTAAACCCACTGTTTACAAATTCTATCTTTTGATGATCTTTTATTTTTAAAAATGCCTAATGATCCAACCAGGAGGTATAATAAGTCTCATCGGCAATTTTCATGGCTTCTTCTGTAAGTTTTAACGGCTTAAATGTATCTACCATTACAGCGAGTTCTTCAGTTTCGGTTTGTCCAATACTGCGTTCTACTGCTCCCGGGTGCGGACCGTGAGGAATTCCAGCCGGATGCAGAGAAATATGTCCTGCTTCGATATCATTTCGGCTCATAAAATCGCCATCCACATAATACAATACCTCATCGCTGTCTATATTGCTATGACTGTAAGGAGCCGGAATACTTTCCGGATGGTAATCATACTTTCTGGGGCAAAAACTGCATACCACAAAGGCATCTGTCTCAAAAGTTTGATGCACCGGTGGTGGTTGATGGATTCTTCCTGTTATGGGTTCAAAATCGTGAATGGAAAAAGCATATGGATAATTGTAACCATCGTATCCCACAACATCAAAAGGATGTGTAGCATAGACCATATCAAAGATCTCTCCCTGCTTTTTTACCTTGATAAGGAAATCACCTTTTTCATCGTTGGTTTCCAGTTCATAGGGTTGTCTTAAATCCCGCTCACAAAAAGGTGAATGTTCAAGCAATTGCCCAAACCAGTTCCTGTATCTTTTCGGGGTGTAGATTGGCTTTCTGGATTCCACAATAAACAGCCGGTTGTTATCATCGTCAAAGTCGAGTTTATAAATAACACCACGCGGTATCAATAAATAATCCCCGTACTTAAAATCAAGATTCCCTAAATGGGTTCTTAATTTACCACTCCCTTTATGGATAAAGAGCAACTCATCTGCATCGGTATTTTTATAAAAATAATCATTTGTTGATTCCTGAGGAGCTGCAAGAGCTATATCCACATCACTATTGGTTAGCACCACCTTTCGGCTTTCCAGATAATCCGGATGCGGTGGCACCTGGAAACCTTTAAATCTATAGGATTTTATATTGTTTTCAGAAGCGATTTTTGGCTTAGCACTGTAACTACCCTTAATTTCCTTTACCTGGGTTGGGCGGTGTTCATGATACATATTGGATGACATTCCATCAAAGCCAATGGTTCCAAACAGCTGCTCATAATACAAACTGCCATCTGGTTTTTTAAATACCGTATGTCGCTTATGTGGAATCTTCCCTAGTTTATGATAAAAAGGCATGAGATTTCAGTTTTAAAATTAATACTTCGGAAGAAAAAATTCATTATTCCTATTAATTCTGAAGTTTATCATCCAAAGTAACAAATATCGCTATTTATATTGAAAATATCTCTTAAAGAAGGATTAAAAGAACTACTGAATCTTCAATTTTAAAGAACTTGTTTAAGCTCCCTTAGGTTCAAAAACTCTTCAGGTTTCGTTAATATTACTAAATTTATTATCGCTGTTCAAAATTCGAAAAAAGGAAATTTTTAAATGCCTCAAAAATTCTCAGGATTTTGTTTTAATTTTTGGAAGAAATTTCCCTGTATTTTTTTTATAGGTTTCATATTCGGGAAATTTTTCTGCCAATTTCTTTTCTTCGTACAAGGTTTTAAAATGAAATAAAATCATCAAAAGAATAGAAATAAACAACCTATATCCTGACCCCTGAAAAACAGCAATGGAAAAAACTATGAACAGGATCCCGGTATAAATGGGATGCCTTATTAGTTTAAAAATACCACCGGTGAGCAACCTTGCATATTTCTTTGGAGTTGGAAAAGGAGACAGGTTTTTATTGAGTTGAAAAAAGGCAATTATAACAAGACCTAAGCCAATACTTCCAGTTAAAACCGAAAGGAATTCTAAAAATGAGCTATTTCGAAAAGAAAACAGCTCCATATCTAATAAAAAGGCGAAAAACAAGAGTATTTGAAGCACCACGTAAATGAAATCTTTCCCTGCTAGCTTCATAAAATATAAAAGATTTGTTAATCACGATGCAGGCATTTAATCCTGCTAAATAGCTTAGATTATCAATGCACGACCAACTAAATCATTCACCTTTTTAAAGGTCTAATACATTAATAGCATTTCGCTGTAGTTCTATTTTTCCGTCGAGTTCAAGTTTTTTTAACAATCTTGATATTACGACCCTGGATGTATGCATATCGTAGGCTATTTCCTGATGTGTGACTTGCACCAATTCGTTTTGATTGATCTTTGCCTTATCCTGAAGATACCTCATAAGGCGTTTATCCATATTTAAAAATGCAATGGTATCTATAGTTTCCAACATTTCGGTAAGCCTGGAATGATAGCTGTCGAAGACAAAGTTGCGCCAGCTTTTATATTTGGAAGTCCATTCTTCCATCTTTTGGATGGGGATCATGATAAGTTGAGTTTCCTTCTCTGCAACCGCACGTATTTCGCTTCGGGTTTGCCCTAAACAACAAGACAGGGTCATCGCGCAGGTATCCCCGCTTTCCAGGAAATAGAGCAGTAATTCATCGCCTTCTTTATCTTCCCTCAGGATCTTGATGGCACCACTCAAAAGCAATGGAAGAAATTTCACGTAATCCCCATAATCAATGATCTTGTCGTTTTCGTGAAAGGTTTTTAGGATTCCTGTTTCTAAAATCTCTTCAAGTAGGGCATCTTCAAAAATACCGGAATAAGCTTTTTTTAACTCGTCTAACATTTGCTGAATTTTTTCAAAGGTTAAAAATAGCATTTTTAACCCGGTTTATTTAATCCCACCACTAAGAATAAAGAACCTTGGGGCGGGGAACCTGCCCGACGGTCAGGCGGGTTAAACCCTCAATGAAGTATTAATGCTCCATTGCCGCCCCAAAGGTTGAAGGGATTTCATCCATAAATATCTTAAAAGGTAAATTGCTTAGACAGATTGATACTTCTTAAAACCAAAACCCTAAACTAAAAAACCATTGACTTCCTTTAATTTCCGGGGAAAAAGAGTATTTCACCTCTACAGGACCCAACAGTGTTTCCAAACCATATCCTAACGCATATCCCGTATAATCGGGGGTAGAAAACCAGTTTCCGGTAGTGTATAAATTATTTTCTACGTTGGCAAAATTAGCACTGGCACTTATATGGTTTTTATTAAAGATTTCATAATCCAGCTCTACCAAACCCTTGATATAACTATCTCCGGAAATACTTATAAAGTCATACCCATAAAACGGGATGAAATTGTTAATGAAATCATTCCCATAGCCGCCCAAAAAGAAATCCAGGGTGTTGCTTCCGGAGGAACCTATCCTAAAACCTGTTTCAGAAAATATCTTGCCGGTAAGCTTTGGAAGCATCGAAAACACATATCCTGCCTTGCCTTTAGCGATAGAAAATTCAGAAAAATTGTTATTATAATCTGAAGAAAATAAATAAAGATGAAAATCCCCGTCAAAATAAACGCCTTTTTTAGGGAAATATTTATTGTCGAAACTATCCAGTTTTAGATACCCAAATGCGCTATAATAGCTACTATTCTCAAAAACAGCAGAGGAGCGGTCAATCTCAGGATTTTCAAGCAGGGTTTCAGAGGTAATCTTTAAATGTTTGTGTTCCACACCTATTCCCAGGGAAAATATCTGTTTAAAAAATGTCTCCGCATATAATTGATTGGTATAATCCTTATAATCCACCTCTATCCTGTTGATCCCCAAATTTTCAATACCGGCATTCTCCCTGGCGAAATCAAAGGCCACTCCTTTATTGAAATTATTATACCTCGATTTAACTCCTAAACTCCAGTAGTACCCTTTATCGATATAATATTGAAAATTATATCTAAAATTATCTCCCAAAACAACATCCAGGGATGCAACATCATTCGTAAAAAGGGAACTTTTTCTAGTAAGGTTAATCAATGCTCCGCTTTTATAAAGATCATCATAATGAAGAGACAACCTTAAGGAGGTTTTATTCTGGCTTTCTTCAAGCTGAATAGCCAGCGTATATGAAGTGTCTAAGGGAATTAGATTGTAATTGATCCTATCAAAATTTCCTGTGGCTGAAAGGTTATTAATACCATCTGCGAGATCCTGCATGGTATATCCCTGTCTGTATTTTAGCCTTAACTTTCCCAGAACATAAGCACGCGGATACGAATTATTGCCTTCAATTGTAAGTGAACTAATATTAATGCTGTCAATTGGTTTAACTTTTTCAAGCTTTATAGGAGTTCCATTTTGATTCTCTGCGATTCGCTTCAAATCCTCCATTTTTTTTCGTGTTGCCACTTCCCCGGAGTCTATTATACCAGATCCCTTATCAAAAGACAATATATTAAATTTGGCGATATCGGGTTTAATATAGAGATCTGTCATCTTTATTTTTTGACGCATGTCACTTATAGTCCTGAAATTGCTAATTTGTGTTAAGATCTCAAAAACGCTTTTTAGCTGTTCCCTATCCACCAAACTATCCTGAACATCGACGCCTATTATAATATCGGCTCCTCTTCTTTTGAGTTCCTCAACAGGATAATTATTTGCCACTCCACCATCGGTAAGGAGTTTTCCATCTATCCTTACCGGGTTGAAAACCGAAGGGATTGCACTGCTGGCAGAAACCGCTTTAGCCAGAGAACCGCTATCTAAAATTACCTGCTCCCCGGTTTCTATATTTGCTGCAACACAAAAAAATGGAATTGGTAAATTTTTAAATTCCCGAATATTTCCCAGATGTAAGGTAAGTCGTGATACTAAATTATAGATGTTCTGTCCTTTGGACAGTCCGGAAGGAAAAGAAACCTTAAAACCGTCAAAAGGAAGGGTTATCGCATATTTTTCAGTATCCTCCTTTTCATAAAAAGTTTTAGCGCTTCGCGGAACCTGATCCTGAATAAGAATATTAAAATTGATATCATGAAAAAGAGAATCCAATTGGGTCGCGCTGTATCCCGAGGCATATAACGCCCCAATAATAGCCCCCATACTACTGCCTCCAATATAATCTATCTTTACTCCCGACTCTTCAATTACCTTTAAAGCACCTATATGAGCCAATCCTTTTGCACCACCCCCACTTAAAACCAACCCCACTTTTACATCATTTTTTTCCTGAGAAAATCCCTGGAAAGAAATGATTATAAATAAAATACAGATTAATTTTTTCATTTATTCACGATGATAGTTATTGTAAATAATCTTTGCTTTTGCCTGGCCAACTAAATTGGACAAATCTTCCAGAGATGCTTCTTTAATTCTTTTTAAGGACCTAAAATGCGTTAACAATTCTACGACTGTTTTATCTCCAATCCCCGTTATTGCTTCTAACTCCGTATTTAGAGCAGTTTTACTTCGCTTATTTCTATGAAAGGTAATCCCAAATCTATGAGCTTCATTTCGCAATTGCTGAATTATTTTTAAGGTTTCCGATTTCTTATCCAGGTATAACGGAATTGAATCTCCGGGATAATACAATTCTTCCAGCCTTTTCGCGATCCCTATTATCGCTATTTTTCCTCTTAATCCCAACGCTTCCAGCGCTTTTACACCTGAAGAAAGCTGGCCTTTTCCACCATCTACAATAATGAGCTGTGGCAAAGGCTCCTCTTCTTCCAGCAGTCTTTTGTATCTTCTAAAAACCACCTCTTCCATAGAGGCAAAATCATCGGGTCCTTCCACAGTTTTGATATTAAATTTACGATAATCCTTTTTGCTTGGTTTTCCGTTTTTAAATACCACACAGGCCGCGACCGGATTGGTTCCCTGAATGTTTGAATTGTCGAAACATTCAATGTGCCTGGGTTCCTCACTTAGCCTAAGATCCTCCTTCATTTGAGCCATAATGCGGTTTACGTGCCTGTCCGGATCTACAATTTTCATCTGTTTAAATTGCTCCTGCCTGTAGTAACGGGCATTTCTGATAGAAAAATCGATGATTTTCTTTTTATCGCCCAATTTCGGAATATGAATAACAACATCTTCCCCAACATCCACTTTAAAAGGAACATATACTTCTTTTGAATTTGAATGAAACCGCTGCCGGATCTCCACAATCCCCAATTCCAGCAATTCCTTATCGCTTTCATCGAGTTTCTTTTTCATTTCAATGGTATGGGAACGAATAATGGCACCGTGAGAGATCTGGAGAAAATTTACATATCCGTAACCCTCATCGCTTACAATGGAAAAAACATCTACATTATTGATGTTTGGATTTACCACTGTAGATTTTGACTGATAGTTCTCCAAAACATCAATTTTTTCCTTGATGCGCTGTGCGTCTTCAAATTCCATTATTTCGGAATGAGCCTTCATTTGATGACGGAATTGCTGCAGGGAATCCTTAAAATTCCCCTTCACGATCTGCCTGATGGCTTCTATATTTTCATTATACTCCTTTTCTTCCTGGAAAGCTTCACACGGTCCTTTGCAATTCCCCAAATGGTACTCCAGACATACCTTGTATTTTCCATTCTTTATTTTTTCTGAAGAAAGATCGTAATTACAGGTGCGTAACTGGTAGAGACCTTTTATCAAATCCAAAAGGGTATTTACAGTTTTAAAATTGGTGAAAGGTCCGTAATATTCACTTCCGTCCTTTATCAATCTTCTGGTAGGAAAAACCCTGGGAAAGCGTTCGTTTTTAATACATATCCATGGATACGTTTTATCATCTTTCAGCATCACGTTGAAGCGTGGCTGATATTTTTTTATCAGATTATTTTCCAGCAATAAAGCGTCGGTTTCAGAAGCTACCACAATATGTTTAATATCATGGATTCTCTTAACCATAACGCTTGTGCGATGATTGTCATGGGTTTTATTGAAATAAGAAGTAACTCTTTTCTTCAGGTTTTTAGCCTTTCCCACATACAGGATCCGGCCATTCTTATCGTAATACTGATATACTCCGGGACTTTGGGGTAAAGTTTGCAACTGTATTTCCAATGCAGGTGTTTCCATTACTCCAAAGATATTACATATTCCCGGGAGCGTTAAAATAAGCGCTAACAACTAATGTTAAAATTTTATTCAGAATAGAAAAACCAAAATCTAAAAACGGAGCTTCTTTGTATTTTCTTTCAATAATTTAAGGTGTCTATAAGATACCTTAATTAATCATTTTAGTACCTTGCGCTCATGGAAAAAACAGTAGTAGGCAGATTTGATAAGGCTGATTTCCCATTATTACACTTGAAGGATATCTCTGTTAAAATTGATACAGGGGCTTATACCTCATCCATCCACTGTGATAATATCTTTGAAAAAGAGGGCTTTCTTCACTGCACTTTTTTGGATGAAGAACATCCGCTTTACAATGGAAAAGAATTCATTTTCAAAGATTATGACATTGTATTTGTAAAAAGTAGTAATGGTTTGATACAAAAGCGGTTTCAGGTTCAATCTACCATAAAAATTTTTGAAAAGGTTTTTAAAATTTCCCTTTCTTTGTCTGCTCGGCAAGAGATGCGATATCCGGTATTGATAGGAAGAAAGTTCCTCACCAAAAAATTTATAGTAGATCCCGAGTTAATAGATATATCATACAATTTAAAAAACGATGAACATAAAAATTCTCTCAAGGAATAGCAATCTTTATTCCACGCAAAGGCTAATTGAAGCCGCAAAGAAAAGACATCATCATGTGGAAGTAATAGATCCGTTAAAATGTGATTTGATCATAGAGAAACGGAAACCGTCTATTTTTTACAAGGGTCGAATGATTCTTGAAACCGATGCCGTTATTCCAAGGATTGGAGCTTCAGTTACTTTTTATGGGACCGCGGTGGTACGCCAGTTTGAAATGATGGGAGTTTTTACCACTACCGAATCTCAATCCCTGGTAAGAAGCCGTGACAAATTACGAAGCTTACAGGTGTTGTCCAGAGCAAGACTTGGTTTGCCTAAAACGGTTTTTACCAATTACTCCAAGGATGTAGGCGAAGTGATAGACCATGTAGGAGGGGCACCTTTAATTATAAAATTATTGGAAGGAACTCAGGGTCTTGGAGTTGTTTTAGCCGAAACAAAAAATGCCGCAGAGTCTGTAATTGAAGCCTTCAATGGCCTTCAGGCTCGGGTAATTGTTCAGGAATTCATAAAAGAAGCCGGTGGAGCCGATATTAGGGCGCTGGTTGTTGATGGTCATGTGGTAGGAGCTATGAAAAGACAGGGGAAAGAAGGAGAGTTTAGATCCAATCTTCACCGTGGTGGTTCTGCTACTGTAATAGAATTAACCGATGAGGAAGAAACTGCGGCTATAAAAGCAGCCAAAGCTATGGGTCTTGGAGTTGCCGGGGTTGATATGTTGCAAAGTGCCAGGGGACCCCTTATCCTAGAGGTGAATTCCTCCCCCGGATTGGAAGGCATTGAAGCGGCAACCGGAAAGGACATAGCAAAAACAATTATACGATATATAGAAAGAAACGTTTAGTTTATGGCTCATATTGACAAGGACGATGTACTCGAAATTTTAGGTAAAAAAATACACCCCGGAAAGGGAGCTGTGATCAATTTGAACATGGCAAAATTATATACCACTACATCGGTTGAAGTTCCTGTTATTATTGAACGTTCTAAAAAACCGGGTCCTGTAATTCTAATTACCGCAGGAATTCATGGCGACGAGATAAACGGCGTTGAAATTGTTCGCCAAATCATTTCAAAAAATATAAATAAACCGGTAAAAGGAACGATCATTTGTATTCCGGTGGTAAACGTTTTTGGGTTTTTAAACCTGGCAAGGGAATTTCCCGATGGCCGGGACCTGAACCGGGTATTTCCGGGAACTAAAAATGGATCGCTGGCCAGCAGATTTGCATTTCAGTTTGCGAAAAAAATTCTTCCCGTTGCAGATTTCTGTCTGGACTTCCATACCGGTGGCTCCAGCAGGTTTAACGCAGCACAGGTGCGTGTTTATAAAGGTGATGAAACCAGTATGAAATATGCGCGGATTTTTAATGCCCCTTTCACCATGTATTCTAAAACCATTGCGAAATCCTATCGTGAAACCTGTTATAAGGCAGGAAAAAAGGTGCTACTGTTTGAAGGCGGAAAATCCATGGACAGCAATAAAGAAATCGCAAAACACGGGGTAGACGGCACGATGCGTATCTTAAGCCACCTTGGGATGCTAAAACCCAGGTTTGTTTGTCCTGAAGCCTTTATCCCAAGTATTATAGTTGAAAATAGTACCTGGATGCGTGCGAAATATAGTGGACTCCTCCATATAAAGATCGAATGTGGAAAACACATTGAAAAAGGAGAATATCTTGGAACGATTACCGATCCTTACGGGAAATTCAGGCATAAAATTCTCGCCCCGCACACCGGCCATGTAATAAATGTAAATGAATCTCCTATTGTGTACCAGGGAGATGCCATTTTTCATATAACACTACCACCAAAAATTCAGGATGAAGAGCTCGTTGAGAAGTAAATATAAGACTTTACGGGAGGCGCTGACTTATGAAGATATTGAAACTCAAAGTCTGGAAATAGCCAACAACCTTCTTAAACTTCCAATTTGGGAGTATGAATTCTACCATCTGTTTTTAACTATTTCAGAAAAAAAAGAGATCCACACAGATCCCATACTTCATATTTTACAGGGAAAAGATAAAAATATCGTTCTTTCCAAAAGCGATTTTAAAACGAGAAGAATGCAGAATTTTCTTCTCACAGATACTACCCTTATCAAGAAAAACAAATGGGACATTCCAGAACCTGTAGACGGTATTGAAGTTCCTGCTTCTAAAATAGATGTGGTATTTGTACCCTTACTTGCCTTTGACAAATCCGGCCACCGGGTAGGTTATGGAAAAGGGTTTTATGACATATTCCTTGCCAATTGCAGAAAAGATGTGATTAAAATAGGACTTTCACTTTTTGAAGCGGAAGACGAGATTCCCGGGATTTTGAGCAGTGACGTAGCCTTAGACTACTGCGTAAGCCCAAATCATATCTATGAGTTCAAAAAATAAGTAAGTATATTTGCATTATTTTTAACATTGTCCTACATTTAAACTTTCTATATATATAATTGATGCTCAACGACCTTCAGTTAAACAGTATTCTGGAAGATTTTGATATTGCCTACTGGAAAATCAATATACTTACAAATGAAATTACGTGGTCAGAGCATTTTGAAGCGCTTGTAGGAAAACCTTCCACTCAAGATTCAATTTTCAACTATTTTTTGAATAATATTCTCCATAAAGACTATAAATATGACTTTAGGGAAGCCTTTGAGCGTCTTACTTCCGGCTCTCCGGAAATTAGCCAGGAAATAAAATTAAAGCTCCAAAATGATAAATACCGCTGGTTTGAATGCCGAAATTTAAAAAGTAAGGAAAACAGCAATAAAGACACTGCGGTTTTACTTTTCGTAAATATCCATCAGAGCAAACGAGATCAATACACCATTGAGGAGAATTTTTTTTATTACCGGGAAACCGCAGAGATGACCTCTACCGGGGGATGGTACATAGACACCCTCCACAAGGCAATTTACTGGGATGATGTCACAAAAAAGATCCTGGATTGCCCTGGTGATTATCAGGTAGATTATGATGAACGTATGCGTTTTTACTCTACCGATCATCAGGAAAAGGCACTTTCTATTTTTAACAAATGTGAGAAATACGGAATTCCCTTTAAAACTGAAATAAAAATGTGCACCCTCTATGGAAGAGAATTTTGGGTAAGGGCCACAGGAAAGCCTGTTTATAATGAGGAACAGGAAATCATAGGAATTCGTGGAGTTTTTCAAAATATAGATGAAAATAAAAACAATGAACTTAATTTGCAAAACTCCCTGGATATCATTGCTGCACAAAATTCAAGGTTGTTCAATTTTGCACACATCGTTTCGCATAACTTAAGGTCTCACAGCAGCAACCTTAGTTTGGTAGTTCAGTTGCTTTCTGAAACTCAGCCTTTAAAAGATAAAATGGAGTTGCTGGATAATATCTCTGATATTTCTGAAAACCTGGACGTCGCGATCTCTAAACTAAATGAAATAGTGACACATCAGGATGTATTGACAAAAGAGCGAAAAACAACGGATTTCAGCAATGCGCTGGATGTGGTTATGGCTTCTGTCTCTTCACTTATAAAAAGGGAGAGCGCCACGATTATTTCCGATTTTAAGGCCCTGAAAGAAATTCAATATATTCCTGAATATCTTGAAAGTATTTTACTAAATTTAATAACGAATGCAATAAAGTATAAACAGCCTGGTAGAAAACCCGTGATTTTCATTCAAACCTATCTGTCTAATGAAAAATCGTTTATGGAAATAAGCGATAATGGAATGGGAATAGATCTCGATCAATTTGGGGAAAAAATGTTCGGGATGTATAAAACGTTTCATCGAAATTCCGATGCAAAAGGAATTGGCTTGTTTATCACTAAAAACCAGGTAGAAACCCTGGGAGGTTCAATTTCGGTTACAAGCACCGTAAATATTGGGACTACTTTTAAAATTAAATTTTAGATTAAAATGGGGCAAAAAATAGAATTGGCGTGTATTATCGATGATGATAAAATATACGTGAACTTAGTGCGCAAAATCATTGAGATTAAACATCTTTCTGAAAATTTACTGATCTTTAAAAACGGTCTTGAGGCTTTAGATTACTTTAAAGTGATCCTAACCAATATGACCGCAGACAAACTGCCGGATATCATCTTCCTGGACCTTAATATGCCTGTAATGGATGGATGGGAGTTTTTGGGGGAATTCATCAAAATTAAGAACAACTTCGATAAGAAGATCATCCTTTATGTGGTTTCTTCTTCCATAGATCCAAGAGATCTTGAAAGGGCGAAATCCTTTAATCTTGTAACCGATTATTTGATAAAACCTATTGAACTGAAAAAGTTTGAACAGATCTTTGACAGAGACGTGGCCTGATCCTCTTACTCATTTTTTTCTTCATCCTTATTTGGGAAAGCTCTTTTATTAAATAATAAAAGAAGCACAACACCTGTACTTATTGCTGTATCTGCAACATTAAAAACCGGCTCAAAAAATCGGAAATTTTCACCGCCCCAAAAAGGGATCCATTCCGGTAAAATTCCATCGTATAAAGGGAAATAAAGCATATCTACCACTTTCCCGTGAAACAAAGTGCCGTAACCACCACCCTCAGGCATAAAAGAGGCTACGTGACCATAACTGTCATCGAATATAATTCCGTAGAACACAGAATCTATTATATTCCCAAATGCACCCGCAAAAATGAATGCAATGGCTGTAATCAGTATTCTGGAACCATTGTTTCTAACCGAATCCCACAACCAATATCCTATTCCTACAATAGCTCCTAAACGGAACAAAGTAAGCAGTAATTTTCCATATTCTCCAGGGATTTTTGCCCCCCAGGCCATTCCTTCGTTTTCAACAAACAGTATCCGAAACCAATTAGACACTCTAACTTCTTCTCCAAGCATGAAATTGGTCTTGATGTAAAATTTTGAAATTTGATCTATCAGTAAGATCAGAATGATAATGATGCTCGCTTTTTTTAAGGACATTGAAAGGTGTGTGTTTAAACGGCACAAAAATACTAAATTTATTTAGTATTCACGCACCCTGATATTTCCATTAATAGTTGTGAGCTCAATTTTGTTTTTTCCGGTCATTGCCGGGGGAACTACTACCTTCCCATTTCTTGAGATTGCAGTGATCTCTGCATTTTGAGTTTGCACATCAATGGAACCTTTGTATATATTGACAAGTGCATTTCCCTGAAAATTTTTCAGTTCACAGGATCCTGATTTCAACTCAATTTCTAAATTTTCATAGGTTCCGATGCCGGATACAGAGGCTATATTGGATTTTATAAACACTTCAAGATATTCAGGTATTTCCAGGGTGATTTCCAGGGAAAAAACCTTGTGAGCACTTAGTTTATCATATCCGCTTTGAAGGATTTCCCGGAATTGAGTAGTTAGAATCATCCTGTCCTGCAACAGTTCCATATTTAGGAATATATCATTGAAATATTCACCTTCAGAATGAGAAGTGAGAATGATTTTATCTGTCTTTGAAGTTTTTAAATTGATTTTGAATACCTCATCCGTAAAAATATAGAGCTTTTCAATATTTTGAGCATCATACGTTCCCGAAATATCCTTTTGGGAAAAACCGCTTAAAACGACACTGATAAATATCAAAAATGAAACATAAAACTTCATCCAATTAACGGATATAAAAAAACGCTCCAAGATGAATGAGATCAAATTGGAGCGTACTTATAATTAATAATACTATATACTAACGCTTAGCGCTGCAAATTTTTGGCTTCTATACTCAAGGTTGCATGTGGCACCAACTTTAAACGCTCTTTTGCAATTAATTTACCGGTAACTCTGCAAATCCCAAAAGTCTTGCTCTCGATACGAACCAGTGCATTTTTAAGGTCTCTTATAAACTTCTCCTGGCGAATGGCCAATTGAGAATTTGCTTCCTTACTCATGGTTTCACTTCCTTCCTCAAATGCTTTAAAAGTGGGGGAAGTATCATCTGTGCCATTATTGCCGTCGTTTACATAAGCACTTTTGTAAAGGGCCAATTGTTCCTGGGCTTTTTGAATTTTCCCTTTGATCAATTCCTTAAATTCTGCTAATTCGGCATCGTTGTAACGTTCTTTGATTTCTGTTGACATGGGTCTAATGTTTTTTAATACACAATTTGGTAGTCACATCGTCGAATTCTATATCGGTTCCGTTTGCAACCACGTCTGCAAATTCGAGATTTGCAGTGAGTGTTTCGTTTTTTATATACTTTATATTTTCTAAGACAGCGTCCTCGACAACGCTATCCTTCAGTAGGGTTACATCTATAGTATCTGTCACTTCCAATCCGGAATCTTTTCGAAGGTTCTGAATTCTGTTAACTAACTCCCTGGCTATTCCTTCCTTCTTTAGCGCTTCAGAAATATGAACATCTAAAGCAACGGTAATATTCTTATTGCTTGCAACCAGCCACCCTTCAATATCCTGGGAAGTAATCACTACGTTATCGGATACCAATTTAGTCATTTTTCCGTTAACTTCAACAGTTAATTCACTTTCCCGCTCCAGCCTGGCGATATCTTCTGAAGTTAGTTGATTAATAACATTCACAACAGATTTTATTTCTTTTCCAAACCTTGGACCCAATGTCTTAAAATTAGGTTTTGCCTGTTTTACCAGTATTCCCGAAGCATCATCTATAAGCTGAATTTCCTTTACGTTCACCTCAGATTTTATCAAATCTTCCACTGCCCGTATCTCAGCTTTTTGCTTTTCATCCAGCACAGGGATCATAATACGTTGCAAAGGCTGACGCACCTTGATCATCTCTTTTTTCCGAAGGGATAACACCAGGGAAGAAATGATTTGGGCCTTTTCCATTTTATGTTCCAGGTCCTTATCTACAAAAGCACTGTTAAAGGTTGGAAAATCGGCTAAATGAACCGATTCAAAAGCTTCTTTCCCGGTTACTGCGTTTAGATCCCTGTACAATTGTTCCATAAAAAATGGAGCAACCGGGGCGCTTAACTTCGCAACGCTTAGCATACAGGTGTACAGGGTTTGATAGGCAGAAATTTTATCCTGCTCGTACTCCCCTTTCCAAAATCTTCTTCGGCTCAAGCGAACATACCAGTTGCTTAAATTTTCCTGAACAAATTCTGAAATTGCCCTTGTTGCCTTTGTGGCCTCATATTCTGCATAAAATTTATCAACCTTTTTTATCAATGTATTCAATTCTGATAGTATCCACCGGTCGATTTCCGGGCGTTCCTCTAGGGGAATCTCAGCTTCAGAATAATCGAATTTATCGATATTTGCATACAAGGTAAAGAAGGAGTACGTATTATAAAGTGTTCCGAAGAATTTCCGGCTCACTTCCCCGATGCCTTCCAGGTCAAATTTTAAATTATCCCAAGGATTTGCATTGGAGATCATATACCACCTTGTGGCATCTGCACCATAGGTTGATAAAGTTGTAAAAGGATCGGCGGCGTTGCCAAGACGTTTGGACATTTTTTGACCGTTTTTATCCAGTACCAGTCCGTTGGAAACAACATTTTTATAAGCTACATCATCAAAGATCATGGTAGCAATGGCGTGAAGTGTATAGAACCAGCCTCTTGTCTGGTCTACCCCTTCAGCAATAAAATCGGCAGTCTTTTCTCCATTCTCGACTTTATCCTTATTCTCAAATGGGTAATGCCATTGGGCATACGGCATGGAACCGGAATCAAACCAAACATCTATAAGATCTGCTTCACGTTTCATAGGTTTTCCTGAAGCAGCAACCAGAGTGATTTGGTCTACAACATTTTTGTGAAGATCTACCAAACTATAGTTCTCTTCACTCATATTTCCAACTTCAAAACCTTCAAAAACATCCTTTTCAAGAACTCCAGCCTTAATAGCTTTTACGATTTCAGCTTTTAATTCTTCTATAGAACCAATGATGATTTCTTCTTTGCCATCTTCAGTTCTCCAAATAGGCAATGGAATTCCCCAATACCTGCTTCTGGAGAGATTCCAGTCATTGGCATTTGCAAGCCAGTTCCCAAAACGTCCTTCCCCGGTAGATTTTGGTTTCCAGTTGATCTCCTGGTTTAATTCAAACATCCGGTCCTTAAACTCGGTTACTTTGATAAACCAGGAATCCAGCGGATAATATAATATAGGCTTATCGGTTCTCCAGCAATTTGGATAGCTGTGAACATATTTTTCGACTTTAAACGCTCTGTTCTCCTCTTTTAATTTGATGGCGATTTCAACATCGACAGACCTTTCCGGTGCTGTCCCGTCTTCATAATATTCATTCTTAACATATTTCCCGCCAAACTCACCAATCTCTTTTATAAATTTCCCCTGCAAATCCACAATTGGGACCAGGTTGTCATTTTCATCTTTTACCAGCAATGGCGGAACTTCAGGAGTTGCCTGTTTTGCCACCATGGCATCATCTGCCCCAAAGGTTGGAGACGTGTGTACAATACCGGTTCCTTCATCTACGGTTACAAAATCTCCAGCAATTACACGAAACGCGTTCTCAGGATTATTATACGGCTGCACATACGGCATTAATTGTTCATACTTCAACCCCACCAGCTCTTTTCCTGAAAAACTTTTATCGATAAAATACGGGATCTTATCACCTTCGGTAAAAACTTCTAGTGCCTCTTCATTTTCAATCTTTACAAACTTTTTATCGAATTGTTTTTCAGCAAGAACTTTTGCAACCACAATAGTGATAGGTTCAAACGTATATTGATTGTAGGTTTTTACACTTACATACTCAATTTTTGGTCCTACCGTTAATGCTGTATTTGCCGGAAGTGTCCAGGGAGTAGTGGTCCAGGCGATGAAATAAGCCCCCTCTAAACTAACAGTTCCCTCTAACTTCCCTGGCGCGGCTGTTCCCCCTTTGGGGGTTAGGGGGCCTATTTTGAACATGGCCGTAACTGTGGTATCGGTAACATCCTGATAGGTTCCCGGTTGGTTTAATTCGTGAGAACTCAATCCTGTTCCGGCTTTTGGGGAATACGGCTGAACGGTATATCCCTTGTAAATAAGGCCTTTTTTATAGATCTCAGAAAGCAGCCACCACACCGTTTCCATGTATTTTGATTTATACGTGATATATGGGTCTTCCATATCTACCCAATATCCCATTTTTTCGGTAAGGTCGTTCCAGACATCGGTATAGCGCATTACGGCATTCTTACATGCTTCGTTGTACTTTTCTACGCTTATCTTGGTTCCAATATCTTCTTTTGTAATTCCGAGTTCCTTCTCTACTCCAAGCTCTATTGGAAGTCCGTGGGTATCCCAACCGGCTTTTCGTTTTACCTGATAGCCTTTTTGGGTTTTATATCTGCAAAAAATATCTTTAATGGCACGGGCCATCACGTGGTGAATTCCGGGCAAACCGTTTGCTGAAGGCGGGCCTTCAAAAAATATGAACGGCTCCTTTCCTTCACGGGTAGTTACGCTTTTTTCAAAAATATCATTCTCCTTCCAATAGCCCAGAATTTCTTCAGCTACTTTTGGAAGGTCAAGTCCTTTATATTCAGCGAACTTTGTGCTCATTTTCTAGTAATTTCTAATGAGCTGCGAAATTAAACATTTTTAGCAAAAGAGAAGAACTCAAAAGGTAAAAACACCGACATAAACAATTTGAAAACTTTATATCTTCTTAAAGATTTTTTTTACAAGATTATAATGCGATGCCCTCCAACCAAAAAAGCAGATAAACTGAGTTGTTTTTAAGCGATGGTTGATTACCTCATTTAGATTCATTTCCGGGGTAAAGAAGGAAGTCGAGTTTAAAAACTATACTTCAACGCCAAAATCAAATTCCTTCCCGGAGCGGCCATACCCGAAGAATAGGTGCGGTAACGTTGGTCGGTAATATTTTCGAGTGAGGCCGTTGCCTGCCAGTTATATGAAATTTCATACTGACCGGTAAAATTAATGGTATACCAGGATGGGGAGTAAGGATTACCGTTTAGGTCAATGGCATACAAATATGCTTTCCCTTGTTCTGATGGAGCGAGGTTCTCGTAATCGAACTGCCCGTTGTATTCTCCAAAAAGATCGAGTTTTAGTTTATCGCGCTTCCACACTAAATGCGTATTCCCAAAAAGGGGAGCCGCATGTCGTAAAGGAGCGGTTGTACCATTATCCAGTTCTTCTTTTCCTTCTGTAATGGTCAATTGAGAATTGAGAAGTAGCGATGAACTAAATTTAACAACAATTCCTCCTTCAAATCCGTATACGTAAGCGCTGGCGGCATTTTGTATTGCCTGTACCTTGCTTGGTTCTCCCTGGAAATCTATTGTTTCAACTCCATTGAGGCTAAAATCTCTCCTTATTAGAGCATTGTCCAAATGTGTATAAAAACCAGCAATATCAACACGTATGGCTTCGGAAATTTTCCAGTATACACCAATTTCACCATTGTAGGCGTATTCGGGTTTTAAATTGGAATTGGGAACCACTACCGAGCCGGGTTCAGAATCGAAAACCTTTCCCACATCATCTATATTAGGAGCTCTAAAAGCTGTTGAAAAGTTTAATTTCCAATTAATTTTTTCTGAAGGATTCCAACTCAGCCCCGCACTACCTGTTAATGCCCCGGTGCTGAGATCGGCATTTTTAAATGGAAATTCATATACCGCATCTTCAAAATCGGCATTCAGAAATATATGGTTGTACCTGGCGCCTGTTTGCAGGGTTAATTCCGGGTGGAGTTCCCATTGAAATCCATAATAGGCAGCAAGGGATTGCCAGGAGGATCCGTTGGGATAACGAGGCATATCCCTGTTTGAGTTACCGGTAGTTATGTTTATCCTTCGGCCCTCTGAAGAAACCTCGTTCAACACATATTCTAGTCCGTAATTCAATTTATTTTTTTCAAATTTCTTCTCAAAATCCAGATTTGCCGACCAAGCATCAACATTTTCTTCAGAATTAAAAAGCAGTTCGCTTCCAAAATCCCTGTTGTTTCTACTCTCTTTGAAATGTTGATAGGCGGTGGTTAGTTGAGCATTGTCATAAACCGCTCCATTTCCTTTTTTATCAATCTTGAAATTGCCCATAAACCAGATTTGTGGGCCATAATACCATTCTGCCGACCTCAACTGCCCATTCCTTTTTTGAATTAGCCGGTCATACCGGGGAAAATTGGAAGTGGTACTGTACATCAAATTCAGGCTAAAATCCCAGATTTCATTTGGCATGTACCGGATCTTTTCCAATAAATTGATTTGATTGTAACCGGTTGGTTTTTGAATTCGGGGATCTTCATTTGAAACAATAAGACTATTCCCGTTTCTATTAATCACATATTCATTCCTAAGGTATTCTTCGGGGCCATGACTTCCCATTTTCAAATCCCCAAAATCAGAGTAGGTAACACTTGTTAAAAAGGCCCAGTTTTTTCGACCTATATTAAAATCGGCGTGAAGGGTTTTTTCATTACTGGCAGAGGCATACCGGGAATAGGCATTTCCGGAAAGGACAGTATTCCGTCCCATCGCAAACCTGGGAGTCAAAGTATAAAAATTCATAACACCTCCCACCGCATCACTCCCAAAAATTACAGATCCGGGACCTAAAATAACCTCTGCCCGTTCCACCGCCAACGGATCTATAGAGATCACATTTTGAAGATTTCCGCTTCTAAAAATCGCGTTATTCATTCGTACCCCGTCTATAGTGATAAGCAATCTATTGGTAGAAAACCCGCGAATCATTGGGCTCCCGCCTCCTAATTGGCTTTTTTGAACATATACCTTGCCCGAGCTTTCCAGAAGATCTGCAGCGGTTTGAGAATTTGAAAATTTGATGTCTTCAGCCGAAATACTCACTACCTGCCTTGCCAGGTCTCTTTTATTTTGCGCGAATTTGGAAACAGACACTACTACTTCCTGAAGCTGATTCTCATCCGGGATTAAATAAACCTTATAATTTGATTTGATGTCAGATTTTTTGATTCGAAGTTCATGATGGGACACATGCTTAAAAAAAAGAAGCTCATTTTTAGAAAACTTAGAAATAGATGCTTTTCCATCAAAATTGGTAAGTGTACTTATGGTTTTGCTCTGGTTGTAAATAGCCACATTGCTAAGCGGAATTTTCATTTCACGATCCAGAACCGTGATTTCCTGCGCATAGGAATGGCTAAAAAATAAAAAAAGAAGTAGGCTTAAAATAACTCGCATTTAATTGAAAATTTCGTGAAGAACCGCCAGGGATTTTGGTTTCTTAAATGCGTCTATATGTAGTTGATAGTACAGTAATAACATCTCAAGGAAATGGGTTCGGTTGGTTTTGGTTAATTTCAGTAGTTCTAACTCATCAAAATTTATGCCCAGCAGCTGTTTTAAAACCAAGGAGTTTTGGCCTTCTATGCAGTAATTATTGGTTTCCACATCCTGAAACACCCCGTCCAACATATTAAAATAGTCAGGATCAGTATTGGAATCATCGGGATAGAAACCCAGGTACCTGGTAAGTTTCAGCATAAAAAGCAAGTGAAAATTAGCGAACTTCTCATGATGATCCAGCCAGTTTAACGTTGTTTCCAGATAATGGTATAAAGCCTCATTTTCTTCTTCCTCCTGAATCGAATTCCGCAGTATTTCAGAAATAAACAATACCATGGCACTTTTCACCACGTCTGTATGCAATGTTCTATAGGTACTAAGCATTTTTGCTTCCTGTAAATATTCCAGAGTGCCTTTGTCTTTATGCTTTGCAACCAGTTCCAGTTGAGACAACGGTTGAAACATGGAGGTTTTGAATTTTCCTTTTTTAGATTTTAAAATACCACGCAGGAGATAGGATTTGAGTCCGCTTTTTTGGGTGAAACATTTCACGATCAAATCTGCTTCCCCATACTTTAAAGCACTTATGACGATGGCATTAGTATTAACAAGCATTTTGATAAGTTTGCACGAAGATAATTAAAAAATGCCGCTCGGGGAGCGGCATTTTCAAAGCTTATATAAATTTGATCTTAGGCATAAATGTACTTCTAACTGAAGAAAAGAAGGTTTTTTTACAGTTGTTATCCTATTAGCACTTTAATATTACTTTTCCACAGAATTTGTCCTTTCAGCATTTAAAAAAACAGTTTCCATGTCATTAATAAGAACAGAAAGTTCCTCTGAAAGTTCATTAAAAACCTGGTAGGAACCATCTGTAGGATTAGCCTCTCCACTATCGACAATCATACCCAGACTGGCAATTTTGTTGTTAAGCCTTATTGGAAAATTCAAAGGATCCTGGCTGCTTTCATTTTTCACCTGGTAAATAGCCTCTTCAATAGAACTAAGCTTTTTCAAAACTTCAGGATCTATGTTATCTCCCATCTTTTCTTTGTATTCCCTTATTTTAATTACAGCTTCATTGGCCTCACTTACTTTTTCCCGAATTTTCATCCCGAGATCAAACTGTTCTTTAATATCCGCTTCCGAAACATTTTCCAGCCTTGGATCAAGTTTAATCTCAAATGGTTTGGTTTCCGTTTTCCCGTTTGCAGTGACTCTTACCTGGTAAATTCCGGGTTTTGCAAGTGGCCCTCTTTCAGGACGGGCAGACCACAGGATCATTCCATCGAATACCGTAGAACCGGGATATCGTAAATCCCATTTATAAGTATTCAATCCTTTTTTACTGGTAGGTGGCTCTGGTGGTGTATATCCGTTTGCTGATTTTTTGTCCTCTTTTACTTCATCTTCCTCAATCTCTGCATCAGATTTTTTAGCAGTCTTTGCTGCAAGATCTTCAGGTTTCTTTTCTTCTTCAGGCTTTGGCTCTTCAGAAATAAAAGTCTGGATAATTTCTCCGGAAGGATCTAAGATTTCAATTTTCACCTCTTCTGCATCTTTCCCGAGGTTGTAATGAAAAACGGCATTTTGAACCCTCCTTACAGCATAATAAGGCTTGTACAAATGGAGATTTTTATTAACAACTTCTTTGCTATACTCCCTGATTGGCGCAATATCGTCAAGGATCCACATTGACCTTCCGTGAGTAGCTATTGCAATATCCTTTTCTGTAACCGCAAGATCTCTAATGGCAACGTCTGGCAGGTTGAGCTGAAGAGAATTCCAGTTTTCACCATCATTAAAGGAAACATACACCCCATGCTCGGTTCCTGCGTATAGAACTCCCGGAGTGGTGATATCCTCCCGAACTACATGTACGTAATCGCCTTCTTTTATGCCGCTGATGATCTTTTTCCAGGTTTTCCCATAGTCACTGGTTTTGAAAATATAAGGGGCCCGATCGTCCATTTGATATCGCTTCACAGCAACATAAGCCGTTCCTGGTTTATGCCTGGAAGCGTCTATTATACTTACCCTTGAATGTTTTTGTAAACCGGGAGGTGTAATATTTTCCCAGGTTTTGCCATGGTTTCTGGTTATATGGATCAAACCATCATCAGACCCGGCCCAAATGGTATTCACATCGTGGTAAGATGGCGCCAGTGCGTAAACAGTAGCGTATAATTCGGGACCACTCATGTCTAAAGTAATCTCGCCTCCACTTACACCCATAGTTTCAGGATCTGCATAGGTAAGATCCGGACTTATTTTTTCCCAGGATTGGCCTTCACTCGTTGTGGTCCAAACATGTTGACTCGTTACATAAAGCCTGTCTTCAAGAGGAGAAAACACGATTGGATAGGTCCAGTGTACTCTTTCCGGAAGAGTTTCTGCAGCATTACCCATAAAATATCTTGGATAAGGCTCAATCCTTCTCCTTTCTCCGGTTTCTCTATTGATCCTGGTTAAAACCCCCGAGTAACTGCCTGCATAAAAAATATCAAGATTATTAGGATCCTGAGCGATATACCCACTTTCTCCTCCTCCAACTGAATAAGATGGAACATTTTCTTTCATAGTATTTCCCCTTGCGGTAAGGAAATCCCAACCTTCGCTTGGTACTGCAACTGTACTGTTATCCTGTTGGGCACCTGCTATAAAATATGGAAAATCGTTTGTTGCTGTGATATGGTAGAGCTGCGCAGTTGGAAAATCTTCATCTGTCCAGGTTTCGCCCCCGTTTACAGTTACCGTTCCTCCTCCATCATTGGCTTCCGCCATACGTTTAGGATTATTTGGATCAATCCATAAGTCATGATTATCTCCGTGAGGAACTTTGATTTCTGTATCAAACTCCTCACCTCCATCTGTTGATTTCCAAAAATCTACATTTAAAACATACACGGTTTCTTTGTCCTGAGGATCTGCATAGATCCTGGTATAATAAAACGCCCGTTGCCGAAGTTTTCTGTCCTCATTGGTCCTGGTCCAGGTTTTACCTGCATCATCAGATCGAAAAACTCCACCTTCATTAACTTCTATAATGGCCCAAACCCGGTTGGAATCAACCGGAGAAACAGTAATTCCTATTTTCCCGACAGGAGCTTGAGGCATGCCTGGTTTATTGGTCAATTCTTCCCAGGTCTCTCCTGCGTTCACAGATTTAAACAGGCCAGAAGCTCCGCCACCGCCCCACATTTTCCATGGTTTCCTGTACACTTCCCAAATAGAAGCATAAATTACTTCAGGATTGTTGGGGTCAATGATCAAATCTGCAGCACCTGCTTTTGGTCCTTTGTATAAAATTTTATTCCAGCTTTTTCCTCCATTTGTAGTTTTAAAAACACCGCGTTCTTCATTAGGACCAAAGGGATGACCAAGAACAGCCGCATAGACAATGTCAGGATTTGTTGGATGTATCCGCACCCGAGCAACGGTTTGAGAGTTTTTCAATCCAACATTTTCCCAGGTTTTACCAGCATCTATAGATTTATAGATTCCGTCTCCCTGCATTATATTCCCTCTGAATTGGGATTCCCCCATTCCTATGTATACAATATCCGGATTGCTGTCTGCCACATCAACTGCTCCTACAGATGAGGAGTTGATCTGATTATCTGTAACCGGTTTCCACAGGAATCCGCCGTCGGTAGTTTTCCATAAGCCTCCCCCGGTTGCACCAAAATAATATTCATTAATCCGGTCTGCATGACCTGCTATGGCTGTGGAACGACCACCACGGTATGGTCCTGCAACCCTGTAATCCATTGTTTGGAACACTGTAGAATCTAAGGTTTCCTGCTGTACCTTTTGGGCCTGAACCTGATTAAGGGGAATCAGTAAAAATAAAATTAGAGAAAGAAGTTTATATTTTTTAAGAAAATTGGGATATTTCATATGTGCTTGATTAGGGCTGCTAGGGTAATTAAATTCTTTTTAGATTTTCAAACTCAAAGAAAAATTGATTCCCCGAAGTTAAAGAACCGAAAGATGTTAAAACTAAATTAAGGATAAAAATCTTCTTACCAAACCTTTGCGAATAATTCTCAAAAAGGAATGTATAAAAAATGCCGCTCTGGGAGCGGCATTTATATAATCCGGGGACTGAAAATTTTAAACTACTCCCTGGGCTAACATGGCGTCTGCAACCTTAACAAAACCAGCGATATTAGCTCCTTTAACATAATCTACATAACCATTTTGACCACCACCATATTCCACACATTTATCGTGAATACTTCTCATGATCTCATGAAGTTTTTTATCAACTTCTTCAGCAGTCCAGTTATATCTCATTGAGTTTTGAGACATTTCAAGGCCTGAAGTCGCAACTCCACCGGCATTAGATGCTTTTCCCGGAGAAAAAAGGATTTTTGCATTCTGAAAAACTTCAACAGCCTCCGGAGTACAAGGCATATTTGCCCCCTCTCCTACACAAATACACCCGTTTTTTACCAATATTTTGGCATCTTCAACCAACAATTCATTTTGAGTGGCACAAGGCATTGCTATATCACAAGGCACCTCCCACGGAGTTTCACCTTCAAAATATTTAGCGTTTGGAAATTCATCTACGTATTCGGCTATCCTTCCACGTTTTACGTTTTTAAGATCCATAATAAACTCCAATTTCCTTGAATCTATTCCTTCTTCATCCAAAATATATCCACCGGAATCGGACATAGTAATCACTTTTGCTCCCAGTTGAGTCGCCTTTTCTGCTGCATATTGTGCGACATTTCCGGATCCGGAGATTAAAACGGTCTTTCCTTCTATTTTATCCCCTTTTAGCTGAAGCATATTTTGAGTAAAATACACATTCCCATAACCGGTAGCTTCAGGCCGAATTAAAGAACCTCCGTAGGAAAGCCCTTTCCCGGTTAAAATTCCGGTGAATTCATTTCTAAGGCGTTTGTATTGTCCAAACAAATATCCAACTTCACGACCTCCAACCCCTATATCGCCTGCTGGCACATCGGTGTTTGAGCCAATATGGCGTTCCAGTTCAGTCATAAAACTTTGGCAAAAACGCATTACTTCGTTATCTGTCTTTCCTTTAGGGTCAAAATCCGATCCTCCTTTTCCACCACCCATGGGCAATGTTGTAAGGCTATTCTTAAAAACCTGCTCAAATGCAAGGAATTTCAAAATACTAAGGTTTACGGAAGGATGAAAACGCAATCCACCTTTATAAGGTCCTATTGCCGAATTCATTTGTATTCTAAATCCACGGTTAATTTGAGTTTTACCTTTATCATCAATCCAGGGAACACGAAACATGATAACTCTTTCTGGTTCTACCATGCGCTCCAACAGCATTACATTTTGATATTTTTTATTTTCTTCAATAAATGGGATCACCGTTTCGGCCACCTCATGAACTGCTTGCATGAATTCAGGTTCATTTTGGTTTCTTTTAGAGACAATGTCCAAAAAATCTTGTACATTTTTTTCCATAATGTAGTCCTTAGGGTATTTAATTATTAATAATTTTGAATTTTATTGTAAATATAAAAGTTATATGTTGAATCAAGCGCATATTTTGCATTTTGATATAATATTAACGTCCAATTTAATTAATGATTTTTGGAAACAGTTTTACTAATAATTTTGTTAACTTCTATTTTATATATTTGTTATTCCTTCACCGCGTGGTATATGGCAGATTTGCGTTCCGTATTAATTATTATCTGGCTGCTTTTCCTTTCCGGAGGAAGCGTGTTTGCCCAGTTGGGATTATCTCATGAAGTCGGAATACTGGTTGGTCCCACCGCTTTTTTCACCGATTATGGCGAGCGTTATAATTTCAAGAATAATGTTAATAATGCCGGGCTTGGAATTGGAATCGTGCACTATATGAATTTTGCTTATCGGGCAGATTGTAACTGTTATGCCCGCGAAACTTATTTCAATGATCACTTTAAAATACGCACCGAAATAGATTACTTTAGAACAAAACTTGAGCATTTTGGACCTATAGCGGCAAAACCCAAATCGGTTGGAGGGATATTACTAAGAGCCATGCATGGGGAGACCCAAACCTTGGAAATTGGAACAGGCCTGGAGTATTATCCACGTAGCATACGGGATTACCGGGCATTTTCGCATCTTTTTTCGCCTTTTATTAGCCTTGGGGTTCACTATGTAAATTACTTTCCCAATGCATATTCAGACCTTGGACCTATCACCGATGAAAATAATTTATTCCCCACTTTTAGAAATGGTGGTGTAGATTTAGACAGCGGTTCTACCTTTGCCATCGTTGGGATTGCAGGAACAAGGTTTCGTCTTGGACATTCTAGTGACCTCAATTTGGAAGCCCGTTGGCAATACTATGATACAGATTGGCTGGAAGGACTAAATGTACAGGGACCACAAAATAAGTTCAACGACCTGGTTTTTTGGGTTAACGTAGGCTACATTTATTATATAAATTATTAAACAAAAAAACCTCAACGATCGCTGAGGCTCTTTTTCTATATATTTTTATTTAAGCTTCTAACCCAGAGCCTGTTTCAGGTCGTCGATTAGGTCTTCATCGTCTTCAATACCCACACTAAGGCGGATAAGAGAATCTACTACTCCTGTTTTTTCACGCTCCTCTACAGGGATGGATGCATGAGTCATACTGGCAGGATGTCCGGCAAGGGATTCAACGCCCCCCAGAGATTCGGCTAAAGTAAAGACCTTTAACTTTTCAACAACCTTAACAGCACTTTCCAAAGTACCTTCCAAAGTTGTGAAAGAGATCATTCCGCCAAATCCGCTCATTTGCTTTTTAGCAATCTCGTGGTTAGGATGATCTTCAAATCCAGGCCAGTAAACTTTAGCTACTTTAGGATGAGTTTTTAGGAATCTCGCTATCTTTTCTCCGTTTTCACAATGCCGTTGCATCCTGATATGAAGAGTTTTTATTCCTCTTAATACCAAAAAACTATCCATTGGACCACAAATAGCGCCACTGGCATTCTGAATAAAATATAATTTGTCCGCAAGTTCCTTATCAATAACCACCAAAGATCCCAATACCACATCACTGTGACCTCCAAGGTATTTTGTTGCAGAGTGCATAACGATATCGGCGCCAAGATCTAATGGCTGCTGTAAATATGCCGTGGCAAACGTATTATCTACGGCCAAAAGAAGCTTATGCTTTTTGGATATTTTTGAAACCGCTTCAATATCTATGATGCTCATCATAGGATTGGTAGGGGTTTCCACCCAAATCATTTTTGTATTCTCATTGATGAATTCTTCAATTTTACCGGATTCCTCCATCCCAACAAAATGAAATTTCAATCCCAAACCTTCAAAAATCTTTGTAAAAAGGCGGTAGGAGCCACCATAAAGATCACTGGTTGAGATAATCTCGTCTCCGGGTTTGAAGAGTTTAAGCACTGCATCAATGGCTGCAAGGCCGGAGCCAAAGGCCAGACCAAATTTTCCGTTTTCTATACTTGCAAGGGAATTTTCAAGCGCGGTCCTCGTAGGATTCGCACTGCGGGAATATTCAAAGCCTTTATGTCCTCCCGGAGTGGTTTGAGAATACGTGCTTGTTTGATAAATTGGTGGCATCACCGATCCGTACGCCGGATCTATATTGTGTTGCCCACCATGAATCGTTTTAGTATTAAATTTCATTCGCTGAATTTTTTGTTTTTATATGTCTTCTGAAAGCAGCCAGGATCCTGTCCAAAAGCCTAGCCGTTTTTCCATATTTCACCAATTACCGTTCACGCTTTTTTCATAAAACATTCGTTGAAGCAAATGTACTGTTCGTATTGTTGATTGGCAAAATAGCATGTACCTTTATCCCTAATTTAATATAAGAATTTATTGTGAAAAAACTGCTTTTACCCCTAACAATCATCGTATTGTTGGTGGGCTGTAAGAATGAAGATGAAGCGTTGAATTTTGAGGAATTTTTTATAGAGGAAGTCTCTGAAACCGACTGTGATTTCGAGGAAGAAAACTGTGCTTTTATAAGTATTCATACTCCGTTTGCTCAGGATGTAGGACCGCGGAGTAGAACCATCAACCAAAATATCGAGGAACATATACTTGGCATGGTGGATTATCAGGAAATGAAGAATTTAGGATCCCTGGAAGAACTTGCGCAACGATTTATTGACGATTACGAGGCCTCGGCAGAAGAATTTCCGGAATATAATATTCCCTGGGAAGCTTCGGTAGAAGGTAGAATTGTGCATAACTCTCCGGAACTTATATCCCTGGAATACAAAATAGGTTTATTTACAGGAGGTGCCCATGGGTATACCAGTGTAAGCTTCCTGAATCTTAACCCGGAAACCGGGGAGGTTTTTTCCAATAAAGATCTGTTTACCACCGGATTCAATAGTTATGCTGAGAAAATTTTCAGAAAAAAGAATAGTATCCCTGAAGATGGCCCTATTAACAGTACCGGATTCTTTTTTGAAGAGGATACCTTTCAATTGCCTAAAAACATTGGTTTTCTCAAGAATAAAATCATACTTAGGTACAATGCATACGAAGTAGCTTCCTATGCTGAAGGTGGCATTCAACTGGAAATCCCGCTGGAAGAAGTTGAAGAGTTTATAAAAATACTTTAATTTAAAGAAAGTAATTCTTCTTAGGCAATGACGTAATTTGTAATAAAAATCCTGGAAATGAAAAAAATCTACCATCTTTCAACCTGTGACACCTGCAAGAAAATTTTAAAAGAACTGGATGTTCCTTCTTCTTTTATTCTTCAGGACATAAAGGAAGAACCCATCACGGAAGTTCAGCTTGAAGAAATGAAGGAATTGAGTGGAAATTATGAGGCATTATTCAGCAAAAGAGCAAGGTTGTATAAAGAACGAGAGCTTAAAAATGAAGCGTTAACCGAGGATCGTTTCAAAAATTTAATCCTGGAACATTATACTTTTTTGAAGCGTCCGGTCATCATATACAATGACCAGATATTTGCCGGTAATGCGAAAAAAAACGTGGAGGAAGCCAAAACAGCTATTCATGGATAACAGGCTTCTGGCAATTCTGGCAGCGACCGGTGCCAGTACAATTTACGGCATCAACCACACGATTGCCAAAGGCCTTATGCCGGTCTACATAGAACCTTTCGGGTTTATTTTATTACGGGTTACGGGAGCAGCTATTTTGTTCTGGATCATCAGTTTCTGGGGACCAAAAGAAAAGATCGCCACCAGCGACTGGCCCAGGATTGTGGGATGTACCATCTTTGGAATGGTTATAAACATGCTCTTATTCTTTAAAGGCCTTAGCTTATCTACGCCCATCAACAGTTCAGTGATCATTACTGTTTCGCCCATCCTGGTTTTGATACTGGCCGCAATTCTTATCAAAGAGCGTATCACACCTTTAAAAGTTATTGGGATTGTAACCGGTCTTGCAGGAGCGTTAACCCTGGTGCTTTTTAGTACGGAAACAACATTTAATGCCCCCAATATTCCTCTGGGAAATCTCCTCTTTATTATCAATGCTTTTTCCTACGGATTATATCTCATTCTCGTAAAACCTCTAACAGCCAAATACCATCCTTTTACGTTGATGAAATGGCTGTTCCTTTTTGCTATAATAATCAATTTTCCAATCACTATTTCTGAGTTTTCGAGGGTGGAATGGACTTCTCTTCCTATAACTGTTATTTGGAAAATGGCGTTTGTGGTTGTGGGAACAACCTTTGCCACCTATCTACTAAATATTTTCGCGTTGAAAGAATTAAGCGCCTCCGCAATAAGTGCATTTATCTATTTACAACCACTTGTAGCGATCGCATTTGCAGTAGGAACTGGTGCAGATACGCTAAATACTGTCAAGATTACCGCAGCTCTTCTGGTATTTGTGGGTGTTTATATGGTATCCCGAAAAGCAAAGCCTGCAAGAATTTAATTTTCTGTTAAATCCTGAGGTTTTTTACTGAATTTCCTGGTATCTGCTTTTGTTAGAATTCTGAAATCGTCCGTATGGGAAAGGCTATTGAGATTTTTATATAATTCTGAAGGCAAACTTATAAGTTTTCTTTCCTTCAGGTCTATCCAACCCCCCATCATCTCACAACTGGCAAAGTTCTCACCTTTTTGATCGTAAAAATTATGGATAAATTCAAAATACATGCCATCTTCAGAAAGTCCTTTTAACTGAAGGCTCACTTTTACAGGTTTTCCGGCAAAAATCTCTTTGAAATAGTAAATGTGCTCATAAAATACTACCGGCCCTATATTATGCTTTCCAAGTTCCTTTTGGCCAAATCCGTTTTCCATTAAAAACCCCATCCGCGTGTGGCTCATGAAATTGATGTAGGCACTATTTGCCAAATGCCGGTTGGCATCCATGTCACTCCATCGTATATCAAATTCTTTTATGTACATAGCGTTTAATTTTTGGTAAAACTACAAATAATTAATATGCGTGCATAATATAATCAAATGCCCGGAGTTAGCTCGCGAACTATGCCAGGGGAATAAATATTTGGATCTGCACGACATCTTGCTAGAAAGGAATGGACCGGCATCGAAGAATTAAACACTGGTAAGATTAAAATGTTTTTTAAGCTTAATAGCTCCAATTTAATTACGAAATTTGTTTCTATGCCCATTATAAAAAGCACATATCGTCCTCCGGTACTATTCAAAAATTACCATATTTCTACAATCTACGCTTCGGTTTTAAGAAAAGTTTCTCCGGTGGCTCAAAGCAGGGAAAGGCTTGAGCTCGAAGACGGAGATTTTTTGGATCTGGACTGGAGCTATTCCACTTCGGTGAAATCGGGGAACGTACTTATCCTCCTCCATGGACTTGAAGGCAACGCCCAGCGTCCCTATATGCTTGGAATGGCACGATATTTTAACCAGAAAGGGTGGGATGTTGCTGCTATAAATTTCCGGGGATGTAGTGGCGAGATCAACCGCCTGTACAGGTCTTATAATGCTGGTGCCAGTGAGGATTTAGTAAAGGTAGTTTCACATATTCTTTCAAAAGACAGGTATGAAAACCTCGCATTAAATGGATTTAGCCTTGGGGGAAATTTAATGCTGAAGTACGTTGGAGAAGGCAATAAGCTTCCTTTCCAATTGAAAGCGGCGGTTGCCATTTCTACTCCCTGCGACCTTCATTTGTCGTTAAAAAAACTGGAAGAATCCCGAAACAGAATCTACTCCGGAAGATTTGTAAAAAAGCTCAAAACACAGTTATATAATCGCAAAGCCCATTTCCCAGATGACCTGGAAAAACATCAGATAGCATCCTGCAACAGTTTATTTGCTATTGACGAACTCTACACCAGCCGCGCACACGGATATAAAAACGCATTGGATTATTATGAGAAAAGCAGTTCCCTTCAGTTTCTAAAGAAAATCTCAATTCCAACCTTACTAATAAATGCAAAAAATGATGGATTTCTATCCAAAAACTCTTCTCCAATAGAGATCGCACAATCCAATCCTAACTTTCATCTTGAAATGCCTGAATATGGCGGGCATGTAGGCTTTATTCAAAAGAAAGAACAAACCTATGCAGAAGAACGTTCCCTGGAATTTATAACTTCCTTTTCCGGATGAAATGGATCCTTTCAAGGCAGGATCAGTTTAGGCAGGGTTTCACTAAATTGATTACCTTTGCACAATCTTTTAAAAATCGAACATGATTCAATCAATGACGGGGTTTGGAAAAAGTCTTTTACAGCTCCCATCCAAGAAAATAACGGTAGAAATAAAATCCTTAAACAGCAAAAGCCTTGACCTCAATGCCCGCATTCCCGGACAGTACAGGGAAAAAGAATTGCAGTTACGCACCCTCATTGCAAATTCTCTAACCCGTGGAAAAGTGGACTTTTCCTTACACGTAGAAGTTACCGGAGAAGAAACTACTGCGGCAATCAATCCCGCGGTGGTTAAAAATTACATCAGGCAGTTAAAAGAGATCGTAGACGGAGATGAAACCGAATTATTGAAAATGGCGGTTAGAATGCCTGATGCTCTTAAGACTGAACGTGATGAAATTGATGAAATCGAATTTGAAGGAATTGAAGAAGCGGTTTCTGAAGCATTATTGGAAATAAACAAATTTAGAACCGATGAAGGTCTTGCACTGGAAAAGGACCTGCAATTTAGAGTCACGAGCATAGAAAAACTTTTAGAAGAGATCATCACTATGGATCCGGACAGAATAGAAGGAGTTCGGGATCGCCTTAAAAAAGGAGTGGCAGATCTCAAGGAAAAGGTTGACGAGAACCGGTTTGAGCAGGAACTTGTTTTTTACATTGAAAAATTCGATATCACTGAAGAAAAAGTACGCCTTGACAATCACTTATCTTACTTTAAGGAAGCTTTAAATTCTCAAGATTCCAACGGAAAAAAACTCGCTTTCATCTCTCAGGAAATGGGCAGGGAAATAAATACCATTGGGAGTAAATCCAATTATGCTCCTATGCAGCAGCTGGTAGTCCAAATGAAAGATGAACTTGAAAAAATAAAAGAACAACTTTTAAACGTGCTTTAATGAAAACCGGAAAACTTATTGTTTTTTCGGCTCCTTCGGGATCTGGAAAAACTACTATTGTTAGACACCTGCTTTCTCAACCGGAACTGAAACTTGATTTTTCTATCTCCGCAGCTTCCCGGGAACCAAGACCTGAAGAAGTTGATGGAAAAGATTACTATTTTCTCTCTTTGGAAGATTTTAAAAGCAAGATAAAAAACGATGAATTCCTGGAATGGGAAGAAGTTTATCGTGATAATTTTTACGGCACTCTTAAATCTGAAGTTAAACGAATCTGGGAATCAGGTAAAAATGTGATTTTTGATATTGATGTTGTAGGAGGTTTGGATATAAAGCATATTTATCCCGAAGAAACCTTAGCTGTATTTGTTAAGCCGCCAAGTATTGAAGAATTGAAGATCCGTTTAAAAAAGCGAAAAACCGAGTCGGAAGATAAGATCAACATGCGAGTTGCAAAGGCCTCTATCGAACTCGCAACCGCTCCTCAGTTTGACTTTATAATAGAGAATAAACACTTGCAAACGGCACTAAATGAAGCCTACGAGCTAGTATCGAAATATGTGGGTGCAGATAAAAAGTAGGAATGAAAAAGAAGGTTGGTCTATATTTTGGAACTTTTAATCCCATTCATATAGGGCATATAATTATTGCCAATTATATGGTTGAATTTTCAAATCTGGACGAAGTTTGGCTGGTAGTTACTCCTCACAACCCTTTTAAGAAAAAAAGCAGCTTGCTCGATAACCATCACCGACTGGAAATGGTTTATAAGGCTTGTGAAGATTACGAGAGATTAAAACCCTGTGATGTAGAATTCAAACTTCCGCAACCCAATTATACCGCCGTCACACTCGCTAAACTGGAAGAGGATCATCCCGATGTTATTTTTTCCCTTATCATGGGGGAGGATAATTTAAAAAGTTTTCATAAATGGAAAAATTACGAGGTCATTCTTGAAAGACATTCTATTTATGTATATCCCAGGATCTCTAAAGGTGCGATGGAAAATCAATTTAAAGATCATCCAAAAATCACAAGAATAGATGCTCCGGTAATAGAGATCTCTTCTACCTTTATAAGGAATGCGATTAAAGATGGGAAAAATATTACGGCGATGTTACCCGTAAAGGTTTGGGAATATATAGAATTGATGAATTTCTATAAATAAAAAAGACTGTTTAAAAATCCTTTTGAATATTCTTGGTGGTTAAAAGATCCTACTTTTTTCATGGTGGAACAATAAACCTTGCACTTCGACTGCGCTCAATGTAATACTCTCAATTCTTATAAACAGTCCTCTTTTACTTTTCTATTCCTTTAAAGCTGGAATTCGCAATACCTGACCCGGATAGATCTTATCGGGATCTGTAAGCATTGGTTTGTTTGCTTCAAAAATTATTTGATATTTATTTGCGGAACCATAATGTTCCTTTGCAATTTTACTTAATGAGTCCCCTCGTTCCACCGTGTGGAAAACCGCTTCAGGTTCCTTATTATCAACCACCATATTATCCTCTACCTGTGCAATCCCCTCCACATTTCCAACCACTAAAATCACTTTTTCACGTGTGGTTTGATCTATTGCTTTTCCGGATATCCGGGCCAGTTCATTTTTTATTGTAATCTTAAGATTTTCAACCTTGAGGTTTAAATCTCGTATGGTTTCTTCAAGTTTACTTGCAGCCTTTTCATTTTCAATTTCTTCTGAATGCTCCTGCTCTCCGGAAACCTTAACGGAATTTTCTCTGGAATTTTTATCGGCACCAAAAATTTTTGCTCCTGCGCTCTTAATAAATTTGAATAGACCCATGATTTTTCTTTCACTTATTTGTTTAATCAAGATACGAATTCTCTTGAAAACTGAAATATTTTTAACTTATAAAATTTTGTTAGAATAAAATCAATGGCCCGGAACAAAGGCACGAGTTATGTCTAAGGAAAAAAAATTCAGCACTTCGACGAAATCCTACCCCAGCGAGATGTACGGGGTTAAACAGAAAAACAGCACCAGGTATTTAAAGACCCGATGCTGTTTTTCAACCAAAATAACCAACCAAAAAACTAATATAATTTAGTTCCAGAAAAAGCAACTTTGCTCTTCCTATACTGTAAACGCAGAAAAGAGATATCAATTGTAAATTCCCCAAGAAAAGAAGGAATAATTCACTTCCTATAAATTTATGTATTTTTGCCGTAATAAAATAAACTATGGAAAACTCTCCGAAATTTGGTGTCATTGGTGGCGGAAGCTGGGCGACTGCTATTGTAAAAATGCTTAGTGAAAATCTGGATGAAATAAACTGGTATATGCGCAGCAAAACTGCAATAGAACATATAAGGACCCAAGACCACAACCCCAATTACCTTAGTTCTGTAGAATTTGATGTAAAACAACTTAGGTTAAGCAATGATATTAATGAGGTGGTAAAAAATTCAGATTATTTGATATTTGCCATCCCCTCTGCATTTGTGAAGGCAGAACTGGATAAGTTGGTTATTCCGCTAAAAGACAAGGTTATATTTTCTGCCATTAAAGGGATCGTTCCTGAAACAAGCCTCATAGTTGGGGAACATTTTAATAAGGAATATGGCGTTCTGGATGAAAATTTCGGGGTGATCACAGGCCCTTGTCATGCAGAAGAAGTAGCCCTGGAAAGACTTTCTTATTTAACCATTGCGTGCCAGGATGAGAAAAAAGCCACAATTATGGCCAATCATCTTCAAAGCGATTACATTACCTGTAAGACCAGCGATGATGTAACCGGAACCGAATATGCGGCGATGTTGAAAAATATTTACGCTATTGCAGCCGGAATTGCTCACGGACTTGGATATGGCGATAATTTCCAGAGTGTATTGATGAGCAATGCCATTAGGGAAATGAAAAAATTCATCAAGCAAGTGCATAAAATGAAACGGAACATCAATGATTCTGCCTATTTAGGGGATTTGCTGGTAACAGGATATTCTGTTTTTAGCCGCAACCGAATGTTTGGGAACATGATAGGGAAAGGCTACACCGTAAAAAGCGCTCAAATGGAAATGAGTATGATTGCCGAAGGTTATTATGCCACAGAAAGCGCCTATAAGATTAACCAGAAGAAAGCTGCAAAAACGCCTATTATCGATGCTGTTTATAGCATTCTTTATGAAGGTAAAAATCCTAAAAAAGTCTTCAACAAATTAGCTGAAAAACTAGACTGACCAATTTTCAGCATAAACACCCTCAAATCTAATTTCAACTGCGGTTTTTTAACTGCTTTTTTCAGAAGTAAATGAATAACTCTGTTCTTAAAGGCAGCCTTCTTGTTGCACTGGGAGCTTCCAGTTATGGAATGCTCACAACCTTCGTTAAAATGGCGTATGCTGAAGGTTACACATCCTACGAAATCACCTTTTCACAAATGATCCTTGGTTTATTCGGACTCATTATTATAAACTTACTATTTGTAAAAGGAAAGAAAAAAGCGCCCACAGAGCCTAAATTAAAGAGTATCCTAAAACTGATGGCGGCAGGGACTTCTTTAGGCCTTACCAGTATTTTTTATTATATTTCTGTTCGCTATATCCCTGTTTCAATTGGGATCGTGATGCTTATGCAAAGTGTATGGCTAGGGGTTGTCCTGGAGGCCATTATAGCCCGGAAAAAACCTGGCAGAAATAAAATTATCGCGGTTATCGCCATTCTTGTGGGAACAGTTCTTTCCACCAATATATTCCTTGACTCCATTCAACTGGACTGGCGGGGAATTGCCTGGGGGCTTCTGGCTGCGATTTCCTACACCGTTACTATTTACTCCTCTAATACGGTTGCCAATCAACTTCACTCTTTAAGGCGAAGTTTATGGATGATGCTGGGCGGAACGGTTATAGTAAGTATTATTTCTGCTCCATTTTTGCTGGAACAATTTAACCTGCAAATCTTTCAGAAATGGGGATTGATCTTGGCTCTTTTTGGTACAATTCTCCCTCCTATATTATTCACCAAAGGAATGCCAAAAATAAATGTGGGACTTGGCGCTATTATCTCTTCAATAGAATTACCGGTAGCGGTGTTAATGGCCTATATTTTATTAAGCGAAGTGATTAATCTCCAACAATGGATAGGAATAATAATCATTCTTATCGCAGTGGTGGTGATGAATGTACCCCGATTCAACAGAAATTTAGAATAGAGCGCCACCTTACTATTGGTTTTATGGAATACCTTAAAAAGCACTTCTTCTTCGCTATTTGCAAAGGATTCCCGGGGTTTTAATTATTGGCAATTCCACCAATCCGGATTCCTTAATTGAATTTTCAGAAAAAACAAAGGTCCTTTCATACATTTTCCCATCGGCAAAATAGGTTACTGCGAATTCATTGGTAAGCTGTAATAGCTCCTCCTGTAGAAATTCGATTTTAGCAAAGGATTTTGCCGCAAGTACTTTTACAGAATGCCGCATGGTAGCCGTCTTTATTTCTTTATCGAAGCCCTTGCTAACTATCAAGACCATTTCAATTGCAATATCCCGGTCATTTATTAAATAGGCATTCCACTCCATCGTTTGAAATTCTTCACTTTTTTCCCTCGCTACGCCCATGTATATTCCTGCAGACTTCGGTATTTTAATGTCTTTTTTCAAAATTGATTCAGTTTACTTATACGTTTATTTCAAATTAGACAAAAACGCAGCCACAAATATAATGTTTGCTAAAGCAATTGTAAGGATCAATTCAGCTATTAATATGAAACCTACAGAAGCTATTTAAAACCACTGAATTTTGTTACTTTAAGCAAAACACCTCCTTAAAAGCTTTAAGATTGATTCCTGAATAATTATCTTGCTAAGGTTAATAAAGGCATTCAGAAAAATGGATAAAAGAACACTCCCCGATTTAAAAACATACGAATTTGAAGAATTTGCATTTAAAGAATTAATGCAAAACAGGATTAATAAGGTTCTTATTGTATGTTCTAACTATGATTATTACATGCTCGAGGAGGATGGGAGAATAGATGAACGTATTTTTAATGAATATACAGCATTAAACCTTAGGTATCCTCCAAGTTTTACGCACGCCAATTCTGCCAAGAGGGCAATAAGCACCATGCAATCTGATAAAATAGACCTGGTAATAACCTGGCTTGATATTGGAAATGCACAGGCTTTTGAAACTTCAAAGCAAATAAAAGAAGCTTTCCCATCCATCCCAATTGCTGCTCTTAGCCTTTATTCTGCTGAATTGAGAAAAAAAATTCTGAGTGAAAACACCGGGATTATCGATCTGATTTTTCATTGGAACGGGAATGTTGATATTTTTCTGGCAATTATCAAACTTACTGAAGATAGGATGAATGCGGAAAAAGACATCAATGAGATTGGTGTGAAAGCGATTTTACTGGTAGAAGATTCCCTGAAATTTTATTCAAGGTATTTACCAATTATTTATAAGATCATTTTAAAACAAACGCACTCCTTTATGTCTGAAGGATTGAATGAGCATCGCACTATGATGCTCATGAGAGGACGTCCAAAAATTTTACTGGCAACAAATTACGAAGAAGGACTTTCGCTTTTCGAAAAATATAAACACAACCTTTTAGGAGTTATTTCTGATGTAAATTATTTTAAAGACGGTAAAAGGGATCCAAATGCGGGATTCGAGTTCCTTAAATACGTACGAAGCCTGAAACGCTATTTTCCATTTCTAATTCAATCTTCCGATAAAAACAACGAGAAAATAACCCTGGAGCTAAAAGGAAAGTTTTTATATAAACATTCTGAAGTACTGGGAGAGGAAATTAAAAACTATATCAATAAATACTTTTCATTTGGTGATTTTGAGTTTTGGGATCCTGTTCAAATGAAAGTTTTGGCAACGGTAAAAGATTTGAATAATTTTCAAAGAGCGCTCAATAACGTAAGTTTAGAATCTATACAATACCACGCAAAGCGAAGTGAATATTCTAAATGGCTAAGATCCAGGGCACTTTTCCCATTGGCTAATTTATTTAGCACTGTAGAATATGAGGATTTTGACGATATAGAACAAATCCGGGAATTTTTAATAAACTCCATTAAAAAATACCGTTTATATAGGTCAAGAGGAGTTATTGCAAAATTTGACAAAGATAAATACGATGAGTATTTGGGATTTGCGCGAATAGGAGAAGGTTCCCTGGGAGGAAAAGGCCTTGGGCTGGCATTTATTGATTCCTTTTTAAAACGTCATAAATTGTTCAATAAATACAAAGATATCTCCATCTCAATACCTCGTACAGTGGTTTTAAGCACGGAAGTATTTGACGAATTTATGGAAAAACATAAGCTTATACGCTTTGTTGCACAATGCGATAATGATGATACAATTTTGAACGAATTTATTTCAAAACCACTACCCAACTGGGTTCTGGAAGATATAAAATCCTTTTTAAATGTAGCAAAAACACCTATCGCAGTTCGTTCTTCCAGTGTATTGGAAGATTCGCATTATATTCCGTTTGCCGGGGTATTTGCAACCTATATGATTCCAAATTCCTCAAAGGAGAAAATGTTGCACATGATCTCCAATGCAATTAAATCGGTGATGGCTTCAGCCTTTTTTGAACAGAGCAAAATTTACTTAAAAGCATCTTCCCATAGTATTGAAGAGGATAAAATGGCGGTTATTTTACAAGAGGTCACCGGGAAACAATATGATGATGTGTACTACCCTAATATTTCAGGAGTAGCGCGTTCCATAAATTTTTATCCCCTTGGGAGTGAATTGCCCAATGAGGGAATTGCTAATATAGCATTGGGATTGGGGGAAATTATTGTTGGCGGAGGACAAACCCTTAGATTTTCCCCTTATCATCCTAAAAAAATTCTCCAGCTATCTTCTCCAGAATCCACCAAACGGGAGACTCAACAAGATTTCTATGGGCTGGATATGGATCCGGAAAGCTATCAGGTCTCCACCAGTGAAGCTATAAATAAGAAAAAGATAAGCATAAGAAATGCCGAAAAACATGGCTCTTTAAAATTTGTTGCTTCAACCTACGATATTCAAAACAACACCATTAGGCCCGGAGTTCTGCAAGATGGTATCCGGGTTATAACCTTTGATAATGTGTTGAAATACAACAACTTTCCATTAGCAGAAATTCTAAAGGAATTGTTACGAATTGGGCAACGGGAAATGCGAAATCCAATAGAAATTGAATTTGCCGTAAAGCTTGATGTTCCTTCAGGTCATCCAAAGGAATTTAGTTTTTTACAAATAAGACCTATTGTTGAAAGCATTGAAACAATGAACAAAATTCCAGAGAATTTTGATGTTAAGGACACTATAGTTTATTCCGAGTCTGCCCTTGGAAATGGAAACTATGGAAATATTCAGGATCTTGTCTATGTAAAACCCGAAACCTTCAACTCCGCAAATACCCGGAAAATAGCAGCTGCAGTGGAACGTATAAACAAAAAATTCAGCAAACTGGATGAGCACTATATTTTAATAGGCCCCGGAAGATGGGGCTCCAGCGATCCGTGGTTGGGTATTCCCGTTATTTGGCCACAAATAGCATCGGCTAAAATTATTATTGAAGCTGGTCTAAATGATTATAGAATTGAACCCAGCCAGGGAACTCATTTTTTTCAAAACCTAACCTCATTTAAAATTGGTTATTTAACCATAAATCCATTTATAGATGATGGATATTTTGATCTATCGTACTTAAATGAACAAGTTGCGGAATATGAAGATGAGTATTTAAGGCATATTCGTTTTAAAGAACCTTTAAATATAATTATTGACGGGAAAAACAGTAAAGCCATAATTTTCAAGGAAGGACATAAAACAGAAAATTCTAATAAACCCGGAGTTTCCATCGAAGAGCTCCCTCCTGAAGGATTTATGTAGAGAAGTCTAAAAATTCGAATAAAAATTATCAAAGAATCTGAAAGCTCAAAATGTAAGATAAAGGAAGAACTATCCAGAAATTTGAAGATATCCCACCCAAACGCAACGGGCGGAGATCGGGGAATTAAACCCAATTTTGCGATTAAAAACTGAGGGGTTTTTAAATAAAAATACGGTTTAATATGTGTAATTTTGCTCCCAAATAATAAACTGAAGAATATATCCTCTAATAATTTTAAATACGTTTAAATCATACTATTATGAATGTAAAAGACATATTAAATAACCTGGAAACCAAACACCCCGGAGAAAAAGAGTATTTACAGGCCGTTCACGAAGTGTTGGAATCTATTCAAACCATTTATGATGAAAATCCTCAATACGAAGCAGCAAAAATAATTGAACGACTTGTTGAACCAGATCGCATTTTGACCTTTAGAATTTCCTGGGTAGATGATGAAGGAGAGGTTCAGATAAATTTAGGTCACAGGGTACAATTTAACAATGCAATTGGCCCCTACAAAGGAGGAATTCGCTTGCATCCAAGCGTGAATTTAAGTATTCTTAAATTTTTAGGATTTGAGCAAACATTTAAAAATGCCTTAACAACCTTACCAATGGGTGGCGCAAAAGGAGGATCAGATTTTAACCCGAAGGGAAAATCCGATGCAGAAATCATGCGTTTTTGTCAGGCCTTTATGTGGGAATTATGGCGTGTTATTGGCCCTAATCAAGATGTTCCGGCAGGAGATATTGGAACAGGAGGTAGAGAAATTGGTTTTATGTACGGAATGTATAAAAAACTACAATTTGAAAATACCGGTGTTTTTACGGGTAAAGGTTTAAATTGGGGAGGAAGTCTTATAAGACCTGAAGCTACAGGTTTTGGAGCAACTTATTTCACAAAGGAAATGCTGGAAACCAAAAACGATTCCTTTATAGGCAAAACGGTTTCTGTCTCAGGATTTGGCAATGTAGCCTGGGGTGTGGCTTTAAAAGTTACAGAACTTGGAGGGAAAGTAGTTACCCTCTCTGGTCCAGATGGATATATCCATGACGAGAGCGGCTTAAATGCTGAAAAAATAGCCTACCTCTTATCGCTAAGAGCATCTAACAACGATATAGTTTCTCCCTACGTTACAGAATTCCCGGAAGCCAAATTTATTGCCGGTAAGAGACCCTGGGAGGTTGCGGTGGATATTGCAATGCCAAGTGCAATTCAAAATGAATTGGATGGGGAGGATGCTAAAATATTAATTGCTAATGGCGTAAAATATATTGTGGAAGTATCCAATATGGGGTGCACACCAGAAGCGGTTGAACTGTTTCATCAACACAAATTGCCATTTGCTCCTGGTAAAGCCGCAAATGCAGGAGGTGTAGGAGTTTCCGGGTTGGAAATGTCCCAAAATGCCATGAAAATAAACTGGACTACCGAAGAGGTGGATGCCAAATTAAATCAAATTATGTCTTCAATTCACACAGTTTGCTCCAAATACGGAACAGACGAGGATGGATATATTAATTATGTAAAAGGGGCGAATATTGCAGGCTTTATAAAAGTTGCCGATGCAATGTTAGATCAAGGTGTTTTATAGGTTTAAAAGCAATTTTATGTCCTCCCTGAGAAACCTTTCAGGTTAAATAAGCAAGAATTTTTATTAATTCCCGGGGGAAATATTCCCGGGAATTTTATTTTTATATGATTTGATATTGGAGGTATTTTAAACCGGATGTTAAAATAGAAAAAGACGAGTGATATCTGAAGATATTGCAATGATTCATGCTGTTCTCAATGAGAGACCCATCATAACAATTCTAATTTTTCAGCAAACTCAATTTCAATTAATCCAGCTTGTCCTTTACTTTCTTAAACAAATAACCCAGAAAGAAGATGACCACCAGGAACAGAATAGCGCCTACAAAAAATTCAATAACCTGAAATACCAGTGTAAGTACTGCTATCCCAGCTAAAATAATAACCGCTAAAATAATAATTCCAATCTTTTTCATATAGTTGATTTAAATTGTTCAAGAAACCTAATATCATTTTCATAAAACATCCTGATGTCTCCAATTTGGTAGAGAAGCATCGCAATACGTTCTATTCCCATTCCGAAAGCGAATCCGCTATATTCGGTGGGGTCTATTCCACAATTTTTAAGCACATTTGGATCTACCATTCCACAACCCATTATTTCCAGCCAGCCGGTTCCTTTGGTGATGCGGTAATCGGTTTCTGTCTCCAGTCCCCAGTAGATATCCACTTCAGCACTAGGCTCTGTAAATGGAAAATAAGAAGGTCTAAGCCTGATCCTGGATTTCCCAAACATCTGCTTTGTAAAATAGAGTAAGGTTTGTTTTAAATCGGCAAAGGAAACATCCTTATCGATATACAGCCCTTCCACCTGGTGAAAGATACAATGAGATCGTGCCGAAATAGCTTCATTTCGAAAAACACGCCCGGGTGAAATCGTGCGTATGGGAGGTTGATTATTTTCCATATACCTTACCTGTACAGAGGAGGTATGTGTCCTTAATAAAATATCGGGATCTGTCTGAATAAAAAAGGTATCCTGCATATCCCTTGCCGGGTGATATTCCGGAAGGTTCAATGCTGTAAAATTATGCCAGTCGTCTTCAATTTCAGGTCCTTCAGAAACATTGAACCCTATATTTGAAAAGATCTCTATAATTTGATTTTTTACGATGGAAATAGGATGCCTGGATCCAATCTCAACCGGTTCTGAAGGGCGGGAAAGGTCTCCATAAACTCCATTTTCTTCCTGGGCACCTTCAAAAGCATCTTTTAACAACGCAACTTTTTCCTGAGCGGTGGTTTTTAAAGTATTTATTGCCTGACCGAATTCCTTTTTCTCATCATTCGGAACATTTTTAAATTCAGCAAAAAACTGATTCAAAAATCCCTTTTTTCCGAGGTATTTGATCCTGAAAGCTTCAACTTCTTCCTTATTTGAAGCCTGAAAACCCGCCACTATTGCAATATGCTCCTTTATCTTATCAATCATGAATTCATTTCTTTAAACGGCAAATTTACTAAAAATGTACTTTTACCCTGCAATTTAAAAATCTTATTGAATATATCCGGTTTCCAGGAAATACTGTACAATGGCGTCTTTCATCAACACCGATTGTTCTCCTGCTTTTAAACTGGGCAGAACTTCCAGCACCTTATAATGAGGCCAACCCTCTTCATCTACGAAATCAAATTCATAATACCCATAAGGTGCCAACAAACGGCATATCGCTATGTGCATAAGATCTAATTTTTGATCTTTTTTGAATTTTTCATGAGGTCTTCCAAGTTCCTGCACTCCAATAAGGTAAATTATCGCATCCAAATCCAGCATATCTCCATCTGCAAATTGATTGGAAATCCTTGTTTGTAATTGTGTCCACCGTTCTTTTAATTGTTCGTCTCTTGCCATTGGGCAAAGATACGTATCTTAGAAGATGTAATTGCTATCCTTAAAACATGAATATAATTGATATAATTCTTGCCATCATCCTGCTTTATGGATTGGTGCGGGGATTTTTTAGAGGTTTTTTTGCTGAACTTGCTTCGTTGGTGGCATTTGTAGCCGGAATATACGTTGCTGTCTATTTCTCTCATATTTTAAGCGATTACCTTATAGATAAAGTCTCCTGGAACATTCAGTTTGTTAATTTAATAGCATTCGCAATCACATTTGTCCTCATTGTTTTTTTGATTTCCCTTGCGGGAAAATTTATAACCGGTTTAATGAATTTTGCTGCCCTGGGAATTATAAATAAGCTGGCAGGTGCGGGATTTGGATTGATAAAACTCGCCTTTATTATAAGCGTAGTCATTATGTTTTTTGGTGAAACAAACGAAGATATAAATATTGTAGAGCAGGAAACCATCGAAAGTTCCATATTATTTCCGCACGTACAATCCATTGCGCCTATTTTATTGCCAACCATTATTCGGGAAGCAAAAGAGATAAATATTCTTGAAGAAGATTTTGAGGTATAAAAAAAGGACCGCTTTTAAAACCGGTCCCTTGGCTCCTAAATCAAACAAATTTAGGGAAATATAAATCTTAACTTAGAAATTAAGTTGGTATACATCATCCAGTTCAGAATCATTGCTTATGTTGACACCCAGATCCTTAATAATCCCGGAATCTATTCCATAAACCCAACCATGAAGGCTAAGCTCCTGGTTTTTATTCCACGCTCCCTGCACAATGGAGGTTTTGGCAAGATCGAAAACCTGTTCTGTAACATTTAATTCTACAAATCGGTTGAAGCGTTGAGTCTGGTCTTCAATAGCATCCAGTTCTGTTTTATGTAACCTGTAAACGTCTTTAATGTGACGAATCCAGTTATCTATCAAACCAATAGATTGGTTTGTCATGGCCGCATTTACGCCACCACATCCGTAATGCCCGCAAACAATTACGTGTTTCACCTTTAATGCATTCACAGCATAATCCAGCACGCTCAACATGTTCATATCAGAATGGACAACCATGTTCGCTATATTCCTGTGGACAAAAACTTCTCCCGGTTCTGCTCCAATTATTTCATTTGCAGGAACCCTGCTATCTGCACAGCCTATCCATAATAAAGGAGGCTGTTGTCCTTTGGAAAGTTTATCAAAATAATCCGGATTGAGGTCCAGTTTACTCTTTACCCAATTTTTATTATTCTCTAAAAGATTTTTATAAAAAGTACTCATAGTATTCTATTTTTATTAATTAATGTGCTCCTTCAAAAACATCTACACCAAAAAATTGACGATAGCTAGGTGGGTTTTCAACCACACCCCTTTCTGAAATTAATTTGATGGTAATATTTTTACTCTTAGCCGTTATGGAAAAATCATCAAGAATTTCCAGAACATCCTGGTCAAGCGATTTTGTTTTCCTTACATCCAGGGTAAGATAGGTATCTTTTGGCAATGCATATAATTCCCTTTGGATGGCTGCTTTATTCAAAAAGGTTACTTCCTCTGCAAATTCCATTTTAATCGTGTTTAATCCGTTGGATTTAGCTTCAATATGAAGAAAGTGAGAGTTTTTATAACTGTTTATCAATATAGTAATGATTCCCACAGCCAAACCTAATAATATACCTACCAATAAATCGGTTGCAACAATCGCTATAACAGTTACCAGAAAAGGCAGAAACTGAGTTTTTCCAAGTTTTGACATTTGAATAAATTGCTTTGGATTTGCAAGCTTATAGCCAATAATCAACAACACTGCCGCTAAAACTCCCAAAGGTATCAAATTTAAAAAACGCGGAATTAGGATTACACTTAACAACAATAAAAGACCGTGCATAACAGTAGAAGCTTTGGTTTTTCCTCCGCTCATAATATTGGCAGAACTTCGAACAATTACCTGGGTTATAGGTAAACCACCTACAAGACCGGAAAAAGTATTCCCTATACCCTGGGCTACCAATTCCCTATTGGTGGGGGTTACCCTTTTTGCAGGATCCAGCTTATCTGTTGCTTCCACACTTAGCAAGGTTTCCAAACTTGCAACCACAGCAATAGTGATAGCAACTATATATACTTGTGAATTTCCTATTTGAGAAAAATCAGGGAATGTTAACTGGCCTAAAAATTCCGATACATTATCCGGCACCGGAACGGTTACTAAATTAGCTCCTGTTATTTCAAACGCAGAGCCGCTACCTTGAAAAATAAGGTGATAAATAATACCAACAACTACTGCCACCAAAGGACCTGGAATAAGCTTAAAAGCCTTGTGCTTTTTTGAAAGAACCTTATCCCAAATCAATAAGATTGCTAGTGAGATTAAGGTAATTACTACCACTCCAGTCGCCACAGAATCTAACATATTTACAAGCCCTGTATAAATATCAAATCCGGTGGTTTCAAAAAAGGCAAAAGGCGTTTCCCCATCTTCATAGCCAAGCGCCAAAGGAATTTGTTTTAAAAAGATAATGATCCCAATTGCAGATAGCATTCCTTTAATTACTGAGGAGGGAAAGAAATAACCAATAACTCCGGCTTTTAAGAACCCGAGAAGAATTTGAAGCAATCCGGCAATTACTACAGCTACCAGAAACAATTCATAACTCCCCAAATCGGAAATTGCGGTTAAAACCACTACTGCCAGTCCGGCCGCAGGCCCACTAACTCCAAGGGAAGATCCAGATATGGAACCCACCACTATACCTCCAATAATTCCAGCTATAATTCCAGAAAATAAAGGAGCTCCACTGGCCAGGGCTATTCCCAAACATAATGGTAAGGCAACAAAAAATACTACTAAACTTGCAGGCAAGTCGTTTTTAAAATTTTTAAACATATACTACGTAAAATTGGACGATCCTAAAGCGCTTCCAAATTTCAGATTTAATGTTAAACCTGAATTATAGAAAGTTGCTTCTAACAATCAGAAAATTTGTGAATAATTTGAATTTGAATTTTCAGAAACAGCAATAAATTATATACCCTTAAAGGCCCAGGAGGGCATTTAGGATACTCCGAATTTAAAATTCGTTTACGCGTACTAAATATTCTTTAAAATTGGAGGTATTAAGCGAAATCCGGAGGAGGGGATATCACTTCAGGGTATAACAAATCAAGATCTTTTTTAACCTTATAGCCTATAACTTTCTTATTTGAAAGGAAATCAATACTAAGGTGGTTTGAGTAATTTTCGTGGAAGGTGAATTCTGTAAGAGTCTTACCTTCTTTAGACTGTTCCTCTTCAGTCATGGAAAAAACATAGGACACATCTGAATGCTTATCAATTATAACCACTATCGTCGGGCATAAAAGAAAACTTACAAAGAGAAAGGCCAGAATGCCAGCTATTTTTTTCATCAGTGCAAAAATAGCATTTACTCAGCTTTATCAAAACTTAAAGCGATAATTTAAACTAAGGTTAACATCAATAAAAACTATTTATAAAAATCGTACCTCATTTTTTGTTATCCAGCCCTGAGCTCCGTTTGATAATTCAAGCATAATCCAATCCTGAAATGTTTCCAAAACTTTTAGTTTTGTCCCTTCATGTAAGAGGAACAATTCATCACTTCTAAGATTAGGCTCACTTCGCACTGGAACCTCTTCAGAAAATATGATGGCATATTGACTATTTTGAATCGATAACTGCTGCTGATAAGCAAAACCTACAGAGCCTAAGGAAACAATTAGAAAGAGCATTGAAACACCAAAAAAGAGTCTTTTAAATTTTGTTCCAGCACTGAAGTAATACAGCAGGAATAAAATTGCAAAAATTATAGAACTTACAATTGCCATCCATCCCCAACCATCAAAACTAAGTTTAGAAATCGTATTGTTGAACATTTTGGATAGACCTGTTTCGGGAATTTCTTCAATATCATCAATGACCATATTCCTTGCAAATTCAAGGTTGTTTTCTATATCCTTATCATTAGGTTTTAGCTGAAGTGCTTTTTCATAATAATAAACACCTGGTGCAATATTATTTAATTTATAATGCGCATTGGCCAGATTGAAATATAAGGCAGCTGAAGTTTCTCCATTGGTGAGAATTTGTTGATAATTTTCTAATGCTTCCTGATAATTCCCATCATTATAATTGGCGTTTGCTTCCTCAAATAACGCTTCGTTTTGAGCCATTAGTGGAATACAGCCTAGCATTAAAAAATAAAGAAGTAAGCTTTTCATAAGTTATAACTGTTTATCTAAAGCTGAAATTGTAGTAGCGGCCTTCTCGTAGTCCTCGCGCATAGCAACACTTGAAGAAGGGGTATAACGTGCAAATTCACAACTTTTAAGGATTGACATAAATTCCATAATGGTAGATTTATCTACCTGTCTTTCTTCCAAAAGATTTATGATCTTGTCCTTGCTCATATCTGTGGTCTGTATATGCAACTTGGCTTTAAGGTAATTGTGCAGTGCTCTTTCTAAAGCAATGTAAAAAGCTGTCTGATCACCAAGGTTCTTTTTTGCTTCTGAAAGATATTTCCGCGCGAGTTTGTTCGCTCTTTTAATTCTGTTTCCAGCAACATCATTTGCCAGTTCTGTTCGCTTTTTAACTAACAAAATACCCAAAACAACAAGAAGAAATGGAGAAAGATAAAGGGTCCAAAAGGACCAACTTCCAAAAAAGCTCCCGGAACCAATAGGTTGCAAGCCGGGATTTAATTTTATATACTTAAATTGATTTTCCACGATTCCTACAGGTTGTTTCACTCCGGTCGCCAAGCCTCCTGATGCTACAGAACTTCCTGCCGGTGCGGCAGCAACATCCAGCAGGATCTCGCTGGAAGTGATGGTTTTGTAACTTTTACTGTTTAAATCAAAATAAGAGAATGAAAGTCCGGGAATTGGGAATTTCCCTTTTTGAGTAGGTACAATGGTATAATTATCAGTCACACTTCCCTGGGTTCCATTAAGGTCTGTTCGAACATTTTCACTGCGTTCCGGCTCATATTTTTCCAGGGAAGCCGGTACCTGCAATTCCGGAAGTTCAAATAATTTTAAATTTCCATTCCCGCTTACTTCAACCTCCACAGTTAAGGATTCGGTTGCCGCGAGTTCTGTTTTGCCGGGTTTTACCTTAAAGTCGAATTTTCCAACTGCTCCTGCAAATCCTGCCGGTTTATTGGCATCTGGCAAAGCTTTCACGTTAATGATCCTTTTTCCTGCAGCTACGGTCTTGTCAACTGTTTCATAAAGTCTACCTCCAAAAATATCCCTACGGTTACTGGGAACATCTACAGAGACCGAAAGCGTTAATGGCTCGATATCCAGGTCCCCTATTTTTTGAGGGTATAAAATCGTTTTTCGAAGTATAACATACCTGTAGGGTTCTCCCTGAAATTCTCCATTTTCTATTTTAAGCTGGCGAATATCAATATTCTGACTCCAGAAATCACTGTAAACAGGATTATCCAATTCCCTCCAGTTGCTCACACTAACCCTGGGGCTCACATAAAGTTTATAAACTACCGTTATGGCTTCATTGAGATAGGGATTGGAATTAGATATTTCTGCAACCAAATGCAGATTCTCGGATGCAACAAAATCAGAATTATTTCCATCGGTAGGTTGATCTACCGCAGCGGTAACTTCCACTTGAACCGGTGAGGTTTTATACGTTGTCCCGTCAATGGTTATCTCTGCCTGTCCTATAGTAAATTTTCCTCTGGAAGTTGGCGCCAAAAAATAACTGTATGTTTTTGAATAGGTTCGCTTCCCGTTGATCCAGCTGTTGCTTACTGCCTGGTTTGGTCCGCCAACTACTGTAAATCCGCTAAAGGAGGGCGCTTTAAAATTATCGCCATCCTGGTTCATTTCAAAATCTACCCGAAGACGTTCATTCATCCCCAGTTTATTTTTACTAACCTCGGCAACAAATTTCACCTGAGACAGCCCAATTCCGGAGACAAATAAAAAAAATGACAATATAAATATTCTTAAGTTCATTCTATTTTAATCCTGTTGTCCTAAATATTCTTTAATCTAAACAGCTTGTTTCTTGTTTCTTGTTTCTTGTTTCTTGTTTCTTGTTTCTTGTTTCTTGTTTCTTGTTTCTTGTTTCTTGTTTCTTGTTTCTTGTTTCACCTCTCCTTCGGAGAGGTCGGAATTGCTTTTCCAGCAATTCCGGGTGAGGCTTTTCTACCAGTCCTTCCCTGTCCTGGTTTTAGCTCCCTGTGCTTTTTGCGCATTTATTTTATCCTGAACCTTCTTCTCTTCATTATTCATCGCTTCCAGCAAACTTTTTATTTGCTGAGGAGATAGTTGTCCTGGTTGGGGCTGTGGTTGTTGAGGTTGTTCCTGCTCCCCGTCTTTTCCTTCGTCTTTCTTTTTATCTTTAGGATCTCCATTCTTATCCTCTTTTTCAGGTTCTTTTTGAGAATCATCTTTCTTATCACCTCCCTGATCTTCTTTATCTTCTCCATCCTTTTTATCCTGATCTTTTTCTCCCTCATCTCCTTTTTGATCTTTTTCCCCGTCTTTTTCCTGTTCGTCCTTATCTTTTTGATCATCGTCTCCGCCACCGCCTTCTTTTTCCTCTTCTTCCAACATTTTCTTGGCTAAAGCAAGATTGTAACGGGTTTCCTCATCCAATGGATTGCTTCTTAAAGCATTTTTATAGGCTTCTACGGCTTCTTTATAATTCTTCTGGTCCATAAAGGTATTGCCTAAATTATGGAAGATCTTATGTTTGGAATCCTTGGTTTCAGAAACTGCAGCAGCTTGTTTATAACGCTGAGTTGCATTTCCCGGTTTTTCCTTGCTGTAATACATATTAGCCATATTGTACCGGGCAACTTCGCTGTCTGGGTTCTTGGCAACCGCCTTTCTATAAGAAGCTTCTGCAGAAGAAAAATCATTCTCACCCAACTTTTCTTCAGCCTCTTTTAAGAATTTATTTGTTTGCTTTTCTATCTTTTTATTCTCCTCCTCCATAGTTTGGGAATATGAAGTACCCGAATATAAAAAGGCTGCACCTATTAATAAGTACACAAAAAAATTATATGTTTTTGGTATGTTTTTCATCTTATTACTTACTTCCTCTTTCGTTAAACAGGTTTAATTTTTTCACCCAGGCAGTTTTTCGTTCCAGCATAAAAATATCTGCCAGCAACAACAAAATAGCCAATCCTAAAAACCATTGGAACTGAGATTGATAATCTGCGAATTGTTTTGCTTCGAATTCTGTTTGATCCAATGTTTGAAGAAATTCTGCTACTTCTCCCGTTACTTCAGAAGTAACATTCCCCTGCATATAATTTCCATTAGCAACGTTTGCTATGTCTTTTAAAGTTTGGTCGTTCATCTTTGTGATCACGGTTTCTCCATTTTGATCCTTTTTATAGGATTGAATCACTCCGTTTCTTTTTATAGGAATAGGTCCGCCTTTGGGAGTTCCCACACCAATTGTAAAAATGCGTATCCCCTTTTTGGCAGCTTCCTCTGCTAGTGACAGCGCATCTCCCTCATGATCTTCGCCATCACTTATAATAATTAACACCTTACTGGTTTGGCTGTCATCATCATAATAGGTTGTTGCCAGTTTAATCGCTTCGCTTATGGCCGTTCCCTGTGATGAAACCATATCGGTATTCATGGACTGCAGGAACATTTTTGCCGAAGCATAATCTGTGGTAATAGGCAATTGCGGGAAAGCACTTCCGGCATAACCAATCAGTCCAATTCTGTCACTCCCAAGATTATTGATGACCTGAGTTACCAGTTGTTTTGATTTTTCCAGCCTGTTGGGTGCTACGTCCTCTGCTTCCATACTTTTAGAAACATCCAGCGCAAAAACAATGTCTACGCCTTCCCTTGTAACGGTTTCCATTTTGGTCCCGATTTTTGGATTTACCAATGCAAATGCCATCGCCACTATAGCAACCAACAAAAAGGTGAATTTAAGACCCGGCTTAAACCTGGATTTATCCGGACTCAATTGCTTTAGCATTTCCGGTTTTGCAAATTGCTTTTGCTTTTTTCTTTTCCAGAATACTTGCAATAAGTAAAACAGGAGCAACACCGGAACGATGAGCAATAACCAGAAAAATTTTTCCTCTTCTAAAATATACATTTAAATGTTCCTTTATTGTTCAATTGCGATATTCCTTCCGAAGAAATATGCCTTGCTATTTTTAAATTTAAATAAAACTTCTGAAAACAGTAAACCTCAAAAAAAGTTCCAAAATCAACAAAAGTCCGGCTAACAATAAAAATGGCCGGAACCTTTCCTCATAATTGGTGTATTTAAATTCTTCGATCTCCGTTTTTTCAAGGCTATCTATCTCTTCATAGATCTCTTCAAGTTTTTCATTATTGGTAGCCCTAAAGTATTTTCCCCCGGTCGTTTGAGCTATTTCCTCCAGTAATTTTTCATCTATTTCTACCCGGGCCATTCCGTATTGAAACTGGCCATTGGGAAGTATTCCAATTGGAGATAATGCCATCCCATTGCTTCCAACTCCTATGGTATATACCTTGATTCCAAATTCTATGGCGAGTTCACTGGCAATTTTTGGATCTATAAACCCGGAATTATTTACCCCATCTGTAAGTAAAATAATCACTTTACTCTTTGCCTTACTATCCTTTAATCGGTTAACAGATGTTGCAAGTCCCATTCCTATGGCAGTACCGCTTTGTATAACGGTATTGTATTCTATGTCGTTAAGGGATGCAAGAACGATGGCCTTATCACTGGTAACCGGGGTTTTTGTAAAACTTTCTCCGGCATATTCCACCAATCCTATTCTATCTGAAGGGCGGCCTTTAATAAATTCGGCTGCTACTTCTTTCAATGCTTCCAGCCGGTTTGGCTTAAGGTCACGGGCAAGCATACTTGCTGAAACATCTATGGACAGCACGATATCTATTCCCTGGGTTGAGCTCGTTCTTGTAGAAACATCGGTAGTTCGCGGTCTTGCCATCGCAGTTATTAATAATGCAAGGGCTATCAATCTCAACAAGAACAGTCCGTGCCTTAAAACCGGCAGGATACTTCTTTTACTCTTAAATCCCCGAATACTGGAAATCCTTAGTTCTGCCTGTTGCCTGTTTCGCTTCCAGAAATACCAGGCTGCGGCTATTGGCAGTAAAAGCAGTAACCAGAAAAACTGAGGGCTTTCAAATGTGAAGTTATCAAACATTAATTCGTGGGATTTTCAAATTCAACCGAATTCATGATGCGGTTCGCTATTTCTTCAGCAAAGGGATCCTGCTCATCAAAGATCACAGTGATTTGCTGGAAACCCTGGTTCACTCCGAAATTCAAAATAATATATTCCTTTTTTACAGCACGCTTTGAAGCCGGGTCTTCCAATTCCAGTGTTCCAAAAACCTTTACACCTTCAACACCCTGAATTGTGCTGTATTTTTCGTCTTTTACAATAATATTTTTCGCGCCTTTTTTCTCAAGATTTGCATATACACCTTCCACAACAGTATTGAGGTCGAATTTTGCTCCCTCTTGAAATTTTAGAGTGCTCACCACCACATAAAGATCCTTTTCCAGGCTTCCGTCTATAAAGGTTTCATCCCCAACCAGCATTTCATTTGCCTCGTCCGGTCTGTCTATTATTCCGCGGGTTAGGACCCTTGGGGTAGTGATAGAAACCAGGGGATCTCCATATTCACTTTGTATCCATTCGCCTTCCAGCAATTCTTTGGTCTTATTCCCAAGTAAGGAATCTTTTAAGTAGTCATAGCCTTTTGTTGTAATAAGTGCCGTGACGGCTATTGCGATCAAAAGAACACCAGCCAGAACGCCATAGATTATTTTTTTGCGTTTTCGTTTTCTAAGTCGCTCAATTCTATAAGCCTCATCTTTTAAAAGTTCTTCTTCCGTAGGTTCCGGAATAGCAGCTTTTGTATCATTTATTACATGCTCTATCTTAGACCGGTCTCCTTTGGCAGTGATAATATCCGGTCTGGAATTGGCAAATTTCGCAAGATCTGCTCGTTGTAAAATACGCTTAAGCTCATCGATGGTTTCACGGCTTAACTTCAGCTGTCCGGCTTCCATTTTGATCTCGAGGTCATGGATAAGTTCTGAAGTGGTGCTTTCCATCGCACGTAAATGGATCTCATCTTCCAGATAACGGCGAACCGCTTCGGTTAACTTCGAATAATATTCTTTTGTTTGCCTGTTTTCCAAAAACTGGGATTGATCCAATTGCTGCAATTCAAACAAAGCTCTTTCATAAGGCGGTAATTGTTTGGCCGCCTCCTGTTTTTTCTTCCTTCTTCTCAAGAAATAATATCCTAAACCTATCACCACCAAAATCCCAAGAAACCACCATACCCAATTTGGAATTTGAAATCCTGAAGGAACTTCCATCGCAGGTTTAATAGAATACATTTTTTGTTTGGTGGTATCTACAACAACATTTGCAACCTCCACAAGAATGGAATCTGTAAAGTATGGCGTGTCATTTACAAGAACCTGTTGCCGCGGAATGGTATACCTGCCGGAATCGAATTGAGTTAGCGCATATTCCTTAAAAAGACGAAACCGGTTTTGAATCCTGGAGGTATCGGTTTGAAGGGATTCAACAACCTCGAGTGGATTAAAGGTTTGGCCTTCCGGAAAAACCACCAAATTGGTAGAATCTGTTTCCACCTGAATGCTGTATATAATTTGTTCCCCAATCTTTATTCGGGTAGAATCTACGGCAGAAGAAACTTTTGTTTCCTGAGCAAAAACAGAAAATGAAGCAGCTATTAAAATAGTCGAAATAAGAATTTTCTGAAACGCAGCAGTTGCAACTTCGGGAAATCTGAACATTTCAGGTAGCTTCGATTTTATAATAAACGTATTTAAATTTGAATATTTTTTGGTCATTTTTTTCCTTATCCCCTTGTTTTAAAATACTCCAATAATTTTTTGACGTAACTTTCATCCACCCGGGTGCTAAAACTTCCGGCGCCACTCCTGGTAAAACTCTCCCTGAAGTAATTTTCACGATCCCTGAAATATTCGGCATAAGCATATCGTACAGATTTTGAGCCGGTATTCACCATCATTAATTCTCCCGTTTCCCGGTCCAGCATTTGTACCAAACCAATGTTAGGAATTTCTTCCTCCCTACGGTCATAAACGCGAATCCCGGTAACATCATGTTTTCCACTAATGATCTTTAAACTATGCTGATATCCATCATCGATAAAATCTGAAAGCACAAAAATGATGGCTTTTTTCTTCAGGACATTCGTCGCATATTTAAGCGCTTCGGTTAGATTGGTGCTTTTTCCCTTAGGCTCGAACTCTATAAGTTCCCGGATAATGCGCAATACATGAGATCTTCCCTTTTTGGGTGGAATAAACAACTCCAACTGATCTGAAAAGAGCAAAAGTCCTATTTTATCATTGTTTTGAGTCGCAGAAAATGCCAAAGTAGCAGCGACCTCGGTAATGATCTCTTTTTTAAACTGATCTCCGGTTCCAAAAAGTTCAGAGCCGGAAACATCTACCAGCAACATCATCGTGAGTTCCCGTTCTTCTTCAAATACTTTAACAAAAGGTTCATTATACCTGGCCGTTACATTCCAGTCTATACTTCGAACATCATCTCCAAACTGATAACTCCTAACCTCGCTAAAGGTCATTCCCCTACCTTTAAAAGTAGAATGATATTCCCCTCCAAACACATGATTGCTCAGGCGCTTGGTCTTTATCTCTATTTTTCGAACTTTTTTGAGTAATTCCTTAGTATCCATTCTTTACGTTTCCTGAGTCTTTCCCGATGAGAAAAGGAACCAACTATTTTTTTAACAAGATGTCCCCCTTCAGAGGAATTATGGGCGTTTTTATGGTACTTCTACCTCATTTATAATTTTGCTTATAATATCTTCAGAAGTTACATTTTCAGCTTCGGCTTCATAGGTAATTCCAATTCTGTGTCTTAAAACATCGTAAACTACCGCCCTAACATCTTCAGGAATCACATAACCTCTTCTTTTTATAAATGCATAACATTTAGCTGCGATCGCAAGGTTGATACTTCCCCTTGGAGAAGCTCCAAAATTTATAAGTGGTTTTAATTCTTCCAGTTTATATTTTTCCGGAGTTCGGGTTGCAAATATGATATCGAGAATATATTTTTCAATTTTTTCATCCATATAAACTTCTCTCACAGCTGCTTGTGCCCGTGCAATTTGTTCCAGGGTCACCACCTGGTTCACCTTTTCGAAACCACCTCTTAAGTTGGCGCGCACAATTTGTTGCTCATCGGCCATCAAAGGATATTTTATCACTGTTTTCAGCATAAATCTATCCACCTGGGCTTCAGGCAACGGATAGGTTCCTTCCTGTTCTACTGGGTTTTGGGTAGCCATTACCAGGAATGGCCTGTCTAAAATAAAGGTTTCATCACCAATGGTTACCTGTTTTTCCTGCATCGCTTCCAGCAAAGCCGACTGCACTTTTGCAGGCGCCCTGTTGATCTCATCTGCAAGTACAAAATTGGCAAAAATAGGTCCTTTTTTAATGCTGAAATCACTTAGCTTCATATTATAGATCATAGTTCCCACAACGTCTGCCGGCAAAAGATCGGGTGTAAACTGTATTCTGCTAAAAGTTCCATGAACAGCCTGTGCAAGGGTATTGATAGCAAGGGTTTTGGCCAAACCGGGAACACCCTCCAGCAAAATATGCCCCTGGCCTAAAAGACCAATTAAAAGACGTTCTACCATATCTTTTTGGCCTACAATAACCTTGTTCATTTCTCCGGTAAGCAGGTCTACAAATGCGCTTTCCCGCTCTATTTTTTCATTTAAGCTTGAAATATCTACTGAAGCATTATTTTCAATCATGGAATATTTTTTTAAGAATGTGAAGATATTCACAAATTACGAACGATGCAAATACGCAATTATTGAACCAAAATTGGACAAAAACAAAAAAAGACCGCCTTTTTAGACAGTCTTTTTTTGAGAGATTAGTTATAATTATTATAGTTCATTAAGAAAAATGACATCAAGATCAACCGACGCGCCGGAAGAAACCTGAACATTATTAATAACTTTTACCTCTAATCCAGATGCAATAGCGGGAGTAACAGTTACCTGGTATGTACCGGGAGGAACTCCATTAAGCGAAAATTTTCCGTCTGTAGCAGCATAAGCAGTAATGTTATGGTTAGCATTTGCAGCCTTCACCACACTCTGACTTAAAGAAGGTTGTACTTCTCCTTCAATAGTTCCTGTGCTTTCCAAATTCACAAGACGAATAACGGGCTTTAAAATATAACCTCCTGAATTACCTGAACGTACAATAGATTGATCTACATCAAAATCCAAAAGATACTCATATTCCATTCCTGCTTGCAGTTCCTGGTTTACCTGAAGTTTCAATCCAGATTGTTGTGCGCTAGGAGTGCTAAGCGGCACCTCCGAACCATCATTAAGGACTAAAGTATTATCGGGTCCTAAAATCACTCTAATTTGTCCTAAAGTTCCTGTTTCTAATTCAGAATTGGCAAGCAACTGTGTTACTCCACCTGTTAATTCCAAAAGATCATAGATTCTCGGTTCAACTCCGGATAAACTTACCCAGCCTTCTTCATCGGCAGAAATATTGGATTTCACCTTTACATCCTGAACATCAATAAAAACATTCTTATAATCTCCAGGGGCATCGGTCATACTAACTTTAACTCTTGCCTTTCCTTCAGCATCAGAATCGTCATCGCAGCTGTAAAACATTGTAACTGCCATTGCAACGATTAACATTGTTGTAATTTTTCTTAGGCTAAACTTCTTTGAGTACATTTTCATATTTAATTAAATTTGGGTTCGGGGTTAAGAACGCAACATTGTTCAATACATTATAAATTAAAGCACAATTAACGTTTTTTAACATCCCTTAACCGTGCTTTTATAATCTTAACATCCGTGCAAGCAATACATTTAATACCTTAGGAACTTTAAAAATTCAACTTAAAAATCATGAATAAAATCGCCCTTATTACCGGTGCCACCAGCGGAATTGGAAAAGCAACTGCGCGAGCTTTTGCTTCAGAAAATATTGATTTGATCCTATGCGGGAGAAGGAAAGAGCTTCTTTTAGAACTTGCGGCAGAATTATCAAAAAAAGTTTCAGTTACGACCTTATCTTTTGATGTTCGTGATAAAACCGAAGTATTCAAACAAATAGAAAGTCTTCCCCAGGAATTTAAAAAGATCGATATTCTCATCAACAATGCGGGAAATGCGCACGGTATGGACGCTATTCAGGATGGAAATATAGATGATTGGGATGCCATGATAGATATCAACGTAAAAGGGCTGCTTTATGTGAGCAAAGCGGTAATTCCCCAAATGGTGGAACGCAAATCCGGACATATCATCAATATAGGCTCAACAGCCGGAAAGGAAGTATATCCCAACGGAAATGTATATTGTGCGAGTAAATTTGCTGTTGACGCTATTAACCAGGGAATGAGAATAGATCTTAATAAAGCAAGGATCCGGGTGGGAGCGGTTAATCCCGGACTTGTTGAAACGGAATTCAGCAAAGTTCGGTTTAAAGGAGATACTGGTAGGGCAGAAAAAGTTTATCAGGGATTCCAGGCTTTAAAACCAGAAGATATTGCAGATGTTATTCGTTTTGTGGTTACACGACCGTATCACGTGAACATTGCAGATCTTACCGTGATGCCCAGCGCACAGGCCAGCAGCACCATTGTTAATAAAGACTAAAAAGGAAGAGGGAACAACGAAAAACCCCGGAGAAATATCAATAATTTCAAAAGATGATCAACAAACGGCTTTTAATTAAAAACCTGCTCGCGCATAATGACGAGAACAGCTTTTATGACAAAAAGCGGTTACTTAATATTAGCCAAAAAGAAGGAAAAGCAAAGTTTTTAAAACACGTTTGTGCGCTTGCAAATTCCAATCCTAACAACAATTCCTATATTGTCATTGGGGTAGAGGATGAAGACAATAGTATTACCGGGGTAGATTTTTTTGATGACAGCAAGATCCAGAATCTTGTAAACGCATACCTTTCTAATCCACCGATGGTTTCCTATGAAAACATTCCTTTTCCGCACTTATTAGATAATCTGGTAGTTGGTTTGGTGACAATCCGGCCAAATTTTGGTAAAATTTGCTCGTTGCGTAAAAACATCTGGAAATATTATGGCGGCTCGGTTTTTATAAGGGAAGGAAGCATCAGTATGCCCAAAATATTTGGAATAGAGATCAAGGATGTGAATTCGAAAATCGTGGAGGCGATAGAGAAACACGCCCAAAACAACATTGAGCTCACTCTGGATGGAGTTTTTGATTTTATGAGAAAACGAAAGGATTATAACCCCGAATATAAAGTCTTTAAGGAATATTTTGTGGTATGTTGGGCCGGAAAAATTAAAAAGATCAAAAATGAAATTTATTTTTCCAGGGTAGATATTGAGTTGATCAATGAACAGGTGAAACTCTTTTATTCAGACCTGGATGAAGTGAGCATTAGCATTGATAAGGATTATTTCAAGATCGTAGAATACGTGCATTTAGGACTGCAGGATAAATTTCAGTATTATCCATTGGAGGAAGTTCAAATTAAATTCAAGGATAACGCTGGATATGAGATAGAAAGTAAGCTTTTGTTTGATCCTCCCAAATTTGATAAAAAGATCTTATATCATATTTATAATTCTAACAGTGCCCTCATTTCCAAACTGAAAAATGGAGCAGCTCTTAATAAAAATGAAGAAAAAGACCTTTTAAATCTTCCTGCCACGTATTTGATTTGCTATTTCAATGATTTTGAAATGGCCATACAGAAACTGGAATCGGCAAAAGAAGTTTTAAAGAAGCATAGCGAAAAGATTTATCAGTCTTATAAAGAAAGTATGCGGATCTTAAGAAAAGTACAATACAGTTAACCATGAAAAGAACTATTGCAATTGGAGATATTCACGGCGGTTTAAAGGCTTTGATACAACTTCTTGAAGAAATCAATATCACCCCGGAGGATACCCTTATTTTTTTGGGGGACTATGTAGACGGATGGAAAGATTCAGCAAATGTTGTTAGCTACTTAATTGAACTTGCAAAACAAAATTCCTGCATCTTTTTACGCGGAAATCATGATGACCTTACCTATCGGTGGTTAAAAACTGGCGAATTAAACGAACAATGGCTGCAACATGGAGGCCAGTCAAGCATTGATGCTTACCGGGGTTTTACTTCAGAAGAAATCAAAAATCATCTGACTTTTTTTGAGCAGATGCTAAACTATTACATAGATAAGCAAAACAGGTTATTTGTTCATGCCGGTTTTACAAATCTCCACGGACCGGAGCAGGAATATCATGAGAGTAGATTCTATTGGGATCGAACTTTATGGGAAACAGCCTTATCACTTGATAAAAGCATGCCAACTACACATAAGTTCTATCCAACACGCTTAAAATTATTTAAAGAAATTTTCATTGGTCATACGCCGGTTTCCCGAATAGATAAAAAAAAGCCCGTAAAAATGGCAAATGTTTGGAACGTAGATACAGGTGCCGCATTTAAAGGTAAACTTTCCGGGATAGATGTGGATTCTAAAAATGTCTGGCAAAGTCAACCTGTTTATAAGCTTTACCCCGAGGAGGAAGGTAGAAATTAATATAAATTTTAGAAATAAATCTTAATAACTTTTTATCTTTGAGGCTAGGTTTTGTTTAGTTGCACAATTTTTGATTATAAATACAAAAAAAATAGGCACCGCTTTACAGAAAATTATTTTGTATTGTATGGAAAACCCTAAAAATAAAAAGCTATGGCCTTAGATAATATACGATTAGAAGTTATGAAAACCGTCGAGAAATCTGTAGATGGTTTTATAGATAAATACTTAATTCCTGTCGAGGAGATTTGGCAACCTACAGATCTTTTGCCAAATCTTCAGAACGATAACTACATGGATGAAATTGTGCAGATTCGGGAAGAAGCTCAGGAATTAGGATATGATTTTTGGGTTGTCCTCGTAGCCGATATGGTTACTGAAGAAGCCTTGCCTACGTACGAATCGTGGTTGATGGACATGGAAGGCGTCGAGCAACACGGAGCTTCTCATGGTCAACAAAATGGATGGGCACGATGGATACGCCAATGGACAGGAGAAGAAAACAGACACGGAGACACTCTTAATAAATATCTTTATCTTTCCGGACGTGTTGATATGAAAGAAATTGAAAAAACTACTCAATATCTAATCAGTGACGGATTTGATATTGGAACCGGAAGAGATCCTTATAAGAACTTTATATATACCAGTTTTCAGGAATTGGCTACCAATATTTCACACAAAAGGGTAGGACAACTCGCAAAGAAAAAAGGCAATAAAATGCTCGCTAAAATGTGTAGTGTTATTGCCGGGGACGAGATGAGGCACCATTTGGCATACCGGGAATTTGTAAAAGTTATTTTTGATTATGATCCAAGTGAGATGATGCTCGCCTTCCAGGATATGATGAAGAAAAAGATCGTGATGCCTGCACAATTTTTGAGAGAATCGGGAGATGATATCGCATCCGCTTTTGAAAATTTCTCCAATGCAGCTCAACGACTTGGTGTTTATACCACGTATGATTATATAGATATTCTTAAAAAGTTAAATGACTATTGGGAAATTGACAAGTACTCTTCCCTTACCGATGAAGCCGAAAAAGCAAGGGATTATTTAATGGCTCTTCCGGATCGAATGACCAGAATTGCAAGCAGGATTTCAATACCACAGGATCAGCACCAATTTAAATGGGTGGGTGCCAATGGAAGGCTTTAAAACCGCCAGTGGATATAAATACCCTCAGGTAATTTATTTTGACAATCTAGAATAAAATATATGAAGCCCGCTCTTTTGGCGGGTTTTTTATTGGACTTAATCCCAGATGCCCGCCATCCCGTTTGGGCATGTTTTCATAAAAATTTTAGATTTCTCTTCCTTTAATTTTATTTACAAACTTGCTTCCAAACAATTGGTTTTAGCAAAAGAAAATTACTAAGATGTTTTTATTTCTTATTATTACTTTTTAGATTTATTTCATTGCTTTTTAAAAATAATATTAATAAAGATGAAAAACCTCAACGACCTTTTGCTACTTGGAGATCCAAGACTTTATGAGGCCTGTGATCCTGTTCTCAGGACAGAATTACCAATGGTAACAACTTGGGTGGAAGATCTGGATAATGTTATGAAAGAGATACGGGAAAAGTACCATTTTGGTCGTGCCATAGCCGCACCACAGTTGGGGATTATGAAACGGCTTATCTATATGAACATCGAAAAACCTGTGATTTTTATAAATCCTGAATTTAACTTTTTAAGTGATGAAATGTTTGAAGTTTGGGATGATTGCATGAGTTTCCCTAACCTTCTGGTAAAAGTAAAGCGGCATAAGACTGCCACCATTAGTTACCTGGATGAATTCTGGCAACCTCAGAAATTAAAACTTGAGAATGACCTGGCAGAACTCTTACAACATGAATATGATCATTTAAATGGAATTCTATGCACTATGCGCGCAATTGACGAAAAATCCTTTAAATGGAGATCCTAAATTATCAGTTATGAAGGAAGTACCCTATTACATTAATAAGCCTGATAATATCTTGCCGGAAGGGCTTACAGACTCAATTTTAAGAAGCAATGATCCGTTGGAATATCATCAATCTTTAAAAAACTACACAGTTACCCCACTGTTAGAATTAAACGAATTGGCGAAATCCTTTGGAGTAAAGAATATTTTTGTAAAAGATGAATCCTATCGCTTCGGCTTAAATGCTTTCAAAGGTTTAGGGGCTTCTTTTGCAATTTCCAGGATACTGGAAAAGGATCCGGACATAGAGACATTTTGCTCGGCAACAGATGGAAATCATGGCCGTGCGGTAGCGTGGTCGGCTAAACTATTTGGAAAAAAATCAAAAATTTTCGTTCCCAAAGACACTACTAAGGCCCGAATTGAGGCTATTGAAAAAGAGGGAGCAGTAGTAGAAAAAGTAGATGCCAATTACGATGAAACCTGTGAGTTTGCTAAAAAGAAGAGCAGGGAAAATGGCTGGCAGCTCGTTCAAGATACCGCCAGCCAGAACTATGAAGAGATCCCCGCCTATATCAAGGCTGGTTATTTTACTCATTTTAAAGAACTGGAAGACAGCCTCCACAATTTACCAAAACCAAAGGTCGACCTTGTGTTTTTACAAACTGGAGTGGGAAGCTGGCCCGCAGCAGCGGCCTGGTATTACCTAAACCGGTATGGAATAATCAGACCAAAAATCGTACTTGTAGAACCCATAGAAGCTGCAGGAATCCTGGCATCCTTTAAAAAAGGGGAACGCACCAAACCTCAGGGGAATTTTAAAACTATGATGGCGGGACTCAACTGCGGAATTCCATCCTTAACCGCATGGGAAATTTTAAAACATTCGGCAGATGCCTCAATAGCAATCGAAGACACCTTTACAGCAAAAGCCATCAGGAAATTATATTATCCTACCGGCGATGATAAAAGGGTCATTTCCGGAGAATCTGGTGCAGGTGGACTTGCCGGATTTATCGCTTTAATGACGAATCCCCAATTTAGGAATTTAAAGGAAGCGCTCAATATTAACTCTGATTCGAGACTGCTTTTTTACTCTACCGAAGGAGACACAGATCCGGAAAATTTTAAGAATATTATTCGATTGAATAGCTGAACAGCAGCTATGGGAATTTCATATAGGACTCTCACCAACTTTTAATGCATTTAGTTTATTCTCAATTATTTAGTACCTTTAGAAAAGATCCTTCTTCAGAAGGAATTTAATTTTTTAAATCTAACCAAAAAATTTAAAATTATGTATTTATACGTAGAATTGTGGAATGTGACAGAATCATGGATGAAACTTTCTAAAGATAAAAGACGGGAGTTTTTTGATAAAATGGAATTAGGTGTAAAAGAGATCATGGATAGCGGAGCGGAAGTGACAGGTTGGGCGATGAATGATGAACACACACCCTATAGAAGCGACTACCGCTATATGGCAGTTTGGAAATTACCGTCTATAAATGATGTAAAAAAACTGGAAAAAGCAGTGGCAGATTCCGGCTGGCATACTTATTTTTCCCAGGTGAATGCCCGGGGAGAAATGATCCCAATGCCTACTGTTATTCAAAATTTGATAAACATTGAGGCGCATTCAACCTCTTTAACTGAATAAAATTCTATTTCTGAATCTTTTTTCAATCTAAAATCACAGTATTATCTTTACTGAAATGCTGTGATTCTTTTATTGTTTTCTAATTAAGCATCATTTTCAATAGCAGGAAAGGAAGAATCTAATTTAATTGCATCTCAGGAATATCTCCTTCCACTAAAAGAGTTCCTTCGGTAGCATTTTTAATTTCCTCTACACTTACTCCCGGTGCGCGTTCCAAAAGTTTAAATCCTTTATCGGTAACCTCCAGCACTGCAAGATTTGTAACTACTTTTGTTACACATCCTACTCCGGTTAAGGGCAAGGAACATCTTTTAAGCAATTTTGACTCCCCTTCACGGTTTGTATGCATCATTGCTACAATTATATTTTCTGCAGAAGCAACAAGATCCATAGCTCCTCCCATTCCCTTCACCATTTTTCCCGGAATTTTCCAGTTTGCGATATCACCATTTTCAGCTACTTCCATAGCGCCTAAAATGGTAAGGTCTACGTGTTGTCCCCGAATCATTCCGAAGCTCATAGCAGAGTCGAAAAAACTTGCACCGGGCAAGGCTGTAATTGTTTGTTTCCCTGCATTGATCAAATCGGCATCTTCTTCACCTTCGAATGGAAAAGGCCCCATTCCTAAAATCCCGTTCTCACTCTGAAATTCCACTTCTATATCATCCCTTACATAATTGGCTACCAAAGTTGGGATCCCAATTCCAAGATTCACGTAAAAGCCATCTTTTACTTCCTTCGCAATGCGTTTTGCTATTCCGTTTTTATCTAACATTTTATTAATTTGAAGATTTGAAAATTCCTGGTTCCTGAAATTAAGGTTTTAAATTACTCTTTCTTTCTAACTGTTCGCTGCTCAATACGCTTCTCATAATCCTTTCCCTGAAAAATACGCTGCACAAAAATTCCCGGGATATGGACCTGATTTGGATCGAGTTCTCCAGGTTTCACAAGTTCTTCAACCTCGACCACAGTTACTGTTGCAGCTCCACACATTAGAGGGTTAAAATTTCGGGCCGTTCCTTTAAATATCAAATTCCCGGCTTCATCTCCTTTCCAGGCTTTTACAAAGGCAAAATCTGCTTTATAGGCTTCTTCAAGCACATACATTTTCCCGTCGAATTCGCGGGTTTCCTTGCCTTCAGCTACTTCGGTACCATAACCAGCTGGTGTATAAACAGCAGGAAATCCCTGCTGAGCGGCTTGACATTTTGCTGCAAGTGTACCCTGCGGTGTTAACTCTACGTCAAGTTCTCCACTTAGCATTTGCCGCTCAAATTCGGCGTTTTCTCCCACATAGGAAGAGATCATTTTATTGATTTGTTTTTTATGAAGCAAGAGACCGAGGCCAAAATCGTCTACACCAGCATTATTGGAAATGCAGGTGAGGTCTTTAAGATTAAGACGTACCAATTCTGAAATTGCATTTTCAGGAATTCCACTCAGGCCAAATCCCCCAAGCATAAAAGTCATCCCGTCATGAACTCCTTTCATTGCTTCCTGTACGTTGTTTACAGTTTTTTTGATCATTGAATTTCATTTTGCGGAAATTTACAAAATTAATGATCTTACTACAACGTTTTCTACAAGGGAATTTCAGTGCGACTTAAAAGCAACTCTTAGAAATCAAGTTCGTCCGGAATGTATTGATGATCGGAATTTTTGCCATTGTATCTACTACAATCGATCTCGATAGATAAATTCTCAGGTCTTGGAAAAGCTCCGGAAGAAACTTCAAGCTCATCGTCTGCATATACCTTTTTCATATAAATTCCCCAGATAGGCAATGCCATAGTTGCTCCCTGGCCATATGTAATACCTGGAAAATGTACGGCACGATCTTCACCTCCTACCCAAACGCCTGTAACCAGGTCTGGCACCATTCCCATAAACCAACCATCACTCTGGTTTTGTGTGGTACCGGTTTTTCCGGCAATTGGGTTTTTAAAGTCATACGGATATCCTGTGACCGCTCTTTTGTAGTGATCCTGATTTCCGGCCCAGGTTCCACGAAGTCTCGTACCGGAACCTCCCTGAGTTACCCCTTCCATAAGGTTCACGGTAATATAGGCAGATTCTTTATTAAGAACATCCCTGGTTTCTGGAACATGCTGATACAATACTGTTCCATTTTTATCTTCTATACGATTGACTATTACAGGTTTTACATAGACACCTTCATTTACAAAAGTGCTATAGGCTGAAACCATTTCAAAAACGCTCATATCGGCAGTTCCAAGTGCAATAGATGGCACATTTGGAATATCTCTGGTATCCACACCTAGCTTATCAAGTAGCTCAATTACCGGCCTGGGACCTGTCTTGGCAATTAATCTTGCGCTTATGGTGTTTACAGATTGTGCAAGCGCTTGTTTTAAGGTAAGCATTCCGTCGTATTTATTATCGCTATTGGCAGGGGACCAATCATTTTGAGATCCAAGATTTCCGGCTTCAATGGTAAAATGATTTCTGGGCAAGGTATCACAAGGAGATAGTTTTAACTGATCTATCGCCGTAGCGTACACAAAAGGCTTAAACGTTGAACCTACCTGCCGCCTGGCCTGCTTCACATGCTCGTATTTAAAATGCTTAAAATTGATCCCACCTACCCAGGCTTTTACTTCGCCTGTTTGCGGAGTCATAGACATCATTCCCGCATTAAGGAAAGATTTATAATATAAGATGGAATCCCGTGGGGTCATAACTGTGTCTTTAATACCCTGCCAACTAAACACATTCATCTCCGTCATCTTATCAAAGGATTTAACGATCTCTTCCCTGGATTTTCCCTGAGCTTCCATCTTTTTCCATCGGTCTGAAACCTTCATGGATCTATTTATGATGCTTTCCACTTCATCCTCATTAATATCCCGGAAAGGAGCTGTTTTGTTATTCCTGTTTTGATAATTAAATTCCTTCTGAAGGTTAGCCATATGCATAGTTACGGCCTCTTCAGCATATTTCTGCATTCTGGAATCTATACTGGTATAGATCTTTAAACCATCCCGGTAAATATTGTATTCAGATCCATCCGGTTTCGGGTTTTTCTGGATCCAGTCTCTCATAAATCCCTGCAGATACACCCTGAAATAGGTCGCGATCCCTTCGTCATGTCCCTGAGGAGTGAATTCTATTTTCATTGGCAACGCCTGTAAAGAATCTTTTTCTTCGCTGGTGAGAAATCCGTTTTTTTGCATTTGCTTTAAAACCTGATTCCTACGTTGCACTACCAAATCGGGCCTGCGAACAGGATTGTATAATGCCGAGTTTTTTAGCATCGCCACCAAAACTGCCGATTCCTGAACTTTTAGGTCTTTTGCTTCTTTATTGAAATATATCTTGGAAGCAGAACGAACTCCTACAGCCTGATACACAAAATCGTATTTATTAAGATACATGGTGATAATCTCTTCCTTGGTATACTGGCGCTCAAGACGGATTGCAATAATCCACTCCTTGAATTTTTGCATCACCCTTCCGAAGAAATTTTGAGAAACATTGTCTGTAAATAAAAGTTTTGCCAACTGCTGCGGAATGGTACTCGCTCCTCCACGCGAACCTAAATAAACTGCGGCTCTCATGGTTCCAATAGCATCTATTCCGGCGTGTTCATAATAACGCTCATCCTCTGTTGCAACAAGTGCCTGAACGAGATGATTTGGCAAATCTTCATATTTTATTGGAGTTCGGTTCTCGCTATAATATTTCCCAAGGGTTTCCCCATCTGATGAAAATATTTCGGTAGCAAGGTTTGTTTCAGGATTTTCCAGTTCTTCAAATTTGGGCATTTTCCCGAAAGCACCCCATCCTGCCATAAGAAACAGGATGATAATTGATAAGATACCAATTCCGAAAAGGGTCCAGAATCCTACGATATATTTTCTAAAACCAGTTTTTTCAACCGATTTAGAATTTGTTTTTTTTGACGGGTTTGCCATAACTGCAATAAAATTATTTTGGGGCTTCTTCTATCCGAAAACCAATTTCGGTAATACCTTCCAGGTTTTCAATTCCTTGTTCACTGTTATTTTTTCGCATAGCGTGTTTAAGAAAAACCACATATTCGCCGGGTTCTTCAAAAATCACCTGCTCTTTGTACCAGAGTTTATTTTCCTTAACGCTCCCAAATCCCGTGCCAAGCCATTCCCCGCCAGGGGCTGCCATTTCATATTCCAGGGTATCGGTTATAACTTTTCCCTGTGGAAACTGGATTTCTGCTATCAAAAATAAATTGCTGAAAGCAAATTCATTATTATTCCGAACATTTATGAACAGGTCATATTCCTTTTCCGGAGCTATATTTTGAAGTTTAAACGCAACAACTGAATCTTTATTCCATGCTGTTGAAATAGAATGGTATTCATCATAAACCCGTTTAGAGTCGCAGGATACAAATCCTATTGCGGCTATAACCAACATCCATAAGAACAATCTATTCATTTTTGGATGGATTTTGTTTGCGACGTTTATTTTTACGGCGTTTTTTATTGGTGCTTTTCGGGGAGTCAAATCTGGTTAAACTATCCTGGCCAACCACATTATTGAAATCTGATTTAGAAGTATCCTCTTTCTCGATCAATACCTCATATTCTTCCAGGCTGTTTACCGATTCCCGTGCTGTATTGGCTTTTATTATTTTATTTGCTTGCTCGGGAGTTAATTTATGCCAGTTCATCCAATCTCCTTCATAGGCATACCATAAAAACCCCTGGAAAATATCTGTTTTCTGGCATACAGCGGTTCCTTTTTTGGTAAATAACTTAATTTCTGTTTTTGGAAAATCTTTTAAGGCGTCCAGATAGGTATCTAATTCATAATTCAAACAACATTTTAGCTTACCACATTGTCCCGCTAGTTTTTGAGGATTCAGGGATAATTGTTGATATCTCGCCGCTGAAGTATTTACCGATCTAAAATCTGTTAACCAGGTGGAACAGCAAAGTTCCCTTCCGCAGGATCCAATTCCTCCTAATCGTGCAGCTTCCTGCCGGAACCCTATTTGCCTCATCTCTATACGCGTGCTAAATTCTACCGCAAATTCCTTGATTAATTGGCGAAAATCCACACGTTCTTCTGCAGTATAATAAAAAGTTGCTTTAGAGCCGTCTCCCTGAAATTCAATGTCGCTTATTTTCATGTGAAGGTTAAGCCTAATGGCTATTTCCCGCGCACGAACTTTCATTTTATCTTCCTTGTTCCTGGCTTCCTGCCAGATATCAATATCGCGTTGAGTCGCTTTTCTGTAAATTTTTAGAACTTCAGGGCTATCAATTGCCACTTTTTTCTTCTTCATTTGCACACGCACCAGTTCTCCGGTAAGTGTTACAATCCCTACATCATGACCCGGTGAAGCTTCTACTGCCACCACATCTCCAATACTTAGTGTTAATTTTTCAGAGTTTTTAAAGAAATCTTTTCTTCCGTTCTTAAAACGGATCTCCACACAATTAAAAGGCTCTACCCCTCCCGGAAGTGACATATTTGAAAGCCAGTCAAAAACGGTTAATTTATTACATCCGTCTGTACCACAGGTTCCATTATTCTTACATCCCTTTGGCTGACCGTCTTTCCCGGTCGAGCAACTGCTACATCCCATACTCTTTATATATATTGAAATTCTAACAAGCCTGATGCCTGTTGAATTTTAGATTCATAAATAATTCTAAAAGGTAAATATACCAATATTAATTGGTACCCAAAGTTCTTACGTTTTATAACCTAATGTTTGAATTTTAATACCGAAGATCTCCCTTTTTTGAAAATTTTATTGCTGTTTGGAATTCCTTTTCGGAGTGCTTTTTGTTCCTCATAGGGCAAAGCCGTTATTTCTTTACACGCTGTTGAGCAACAATTATTCATCGCTTTGGCACATTCTTCACACTGAATGAAAAGTAAATGACAGGCTTCATTATCGCAATTTACATGCGAATCACATGGTTTTCCGCATTGATGGCAATTTGAGATCACCTCATCTGTAATTCGTTCACTGCGCCTGTGGTCAAAGACAAAATTTTTTCCAACGAATTTATTCTCCACCTCTAAATTTTCCACCTGCCGTGCATATTCAATAATTCCACCTTCCAGCTGAAATACATTTTTAAATCCCTTATGCTTGTAATATGCACTCGCTTTTTCACAACGTATTCCCCCGGTACAATACATGAGAAGATTCTTATCTTCCTTGTGTTCCTTCAAATCTTCCTCAATAATATCCAGGGAATCCCTAAAAGTATCAACATCGGGGGTGACAGCACCTTTAAAATGCCCGATCTCACTCTCATAATGATTGCGCATATCGACCAATACCGTATTGGGGTCCTCCATCAACGCATTAAATTTTAGCGCATCTACATGCACCCCTATATTTCTTACGTCAAAGGTTGCATCATTGAGGCCGTCGGCAACTATTTTATCACGTACTTTCACCTTTAGTTTTAAAAATGATTTGAGGTCATGCTCAATGGCAATGTTCAACCGTACATCTTTTAAGAAATAAATGCTGTCTAAAAAGCTTTTGAATTCATCAAATTTTTTGGCTGGAAGTGAAAGTTGCGCATTTATACCCTCCTGGGCAACATAAATCCTTCCCAGAACTTCCATGGAATCCCAGGCAAGGAATAAATAGTTCCTGAATAATTTTGGATTCCCAATTTTGGCGTAGGCATAAAAAGAAAGAGTTAAGCGGTGTTCACCTGCTTGTTCAATAAGGGCTGCTCTTTCTTTTGCGCTTAATTTATTGTACAGTTGCATGCTATACCAATTTTAAGTTAAAAGAAAAATTTTTGCAAATGTAATCCATTTCGGGCAGGAACGAAAAAATGCCCTGAGATTCCTTCCCAGGGCATTTTTTTGAATGGCTAATTCGTTATTATTATTTTTTACTTACTATCATAAAAAAACAAATAACGTTAGCCACCATCAACCCTGCTACTACAACTCAACAAAATTGTAGTGGCAGCGCCAAATCGATTCAAAATTAAACTGATTTTAAGAAACCTCATAATACTGCTTCTTTAGAATAAGATGCAAACATTTACAAAAGGTTGCGTGTTAAATTGTAGCGAATCAAAACTTATAGTATTTTAGCTGCACGCATTTAAAAAAATAGATAAAAAATATTATGGTCGACGAAAAAGAAAAAGAAGCTAAATTAAAAGCGCTAAAGCTTACCCTTGATAAAATGGATAAAACTTACGGAAAAGGGACCGTAATGAAGATGAGCGATCAGCCCATTTATGAAGGGGAAGCGATTTCAACAGGATCTTTAGGTTTAAATTTGGCTTTGGGCGTAGGTGGATATCCGCGCGGAAGAGTTATTGAGATCTATGGACCGGAATCTTCGGGGAAAACAACTTTGACTTTACATGCCATCGCCGAAGCACAAAAAGCGGGTGGAATTGCTGCATTTATTGATGCAGAACATGCATTTGACCGTTTTTATGCTGAAAGCCTTGGAATAGATCTTGAAAACCTGATTATCTCTCAACCCGATAACGGGGAACAAGCTTTGGAAATAACCGATAATTTGATTAGATCCGGAGCTATTGATATAATTGTAATAGATTCTGTTGCCGCTCTTACTCCTAAAAGTGAAATTGAAGGAGAAATGGGAGATTCAAAAATGGGACTTCATGCACGACTTATGTCTCAGGCTTTAAGAAAATTGACCGCCAGTATTAGCAAAACCCATTGTACCGTGATTTTCATCAATCAACTTAGAGAAAAAATAGGTGTTATGTTTGGTAATCCGGAAACAACCACCGGTGGAAATGCACTTAAATTTTATGCATCAGTAAGGCTTGATATAAGAAGATCAACTCAAATAAAAGATGCAAACAGCAATGTTTTGGGGAATAAGACGAAAGTAAAAGTCGTAAAAAATAAAGTTGCTCCGCCATTTAGAACCGCAGAATTTGATATTATGTACGGGGAAGGAATTTCCAAAATTGGTGAGATAATAGATATAGGCGTAGATTATGAAATCATTAAGAAAAGTGGCTCATGGTTTAGCTATGAAGACACTAAATTAGGCCAGGGTCGGGATGCAGTAAAAGCTGTTCTCAAAGATAATCCAGAGCTTATGGAGGAACTTGAAGAAAAAATCAAGGCCGCGATTAAGATCGCCAACGAATAAAATAAGCTTCACATTTGACAAAAATCCTGCAAAAGCGGGATTTTTGTTTTTTATCCACGCAACCCTTTAACATTATTTGCATCTGATAAGTGTAACCTACTTATTTAGTTAATTTTTCAGATGAAAAAATTATTACTGCTATTATTTTATTCAGCAATAATGACTGCCTGCTCCAGCGATGAAGACAACGGCGGAATGATGCAGAATCTGGCGGTTATAACAACAGTAGAATTACCCGAGAGTTTTGAATATAACAGGGAATATGAGATTAAAATCAATTATAAGCGCCCAAGCACCTGTGACTTTTTTTCAGGATTTGATATCTCAAAAAACACTAATATAATAACTGTAGGTGTAGTAACAAGTTATCGCACAAGCAATACGACATGTGAGAGCACAGGAAATTTAAATACGAGCACAAAATTAAATTTTGTTGCAGATAGGGATGATTTTTATATCTTTAAATTCTGGCAGGGTGAAAATGCAGCAGGAGAGGTTCAGTTTTTAACCGTAGAAGTCCCCGTAACCCGTCCAGGAATGTAGTATTAACTAACAATTCCCCAGACATTTGAGTTTAAATCAGCTCATACATAATTGTAAGAAACAGGATATAAGAGCACAGGAGCAATTGTATAGGCTATATGCCAACAAATTATTTGCGGTTTGTCTAAAATATTCTAATAGCTACCAGCAGGCTGAAGACAATCTGCAGGATGGTTTTATGACGATATTTGATAAAATTTTACAATATCAGGACAAAGGTTCTTTTGAAGGTTGGATGAAACGAATAGTGATCAATACCGCCCTTCAGAAATACAGGAAACAAACTGTTTTTGAACTGGTTAATGAAGAACAGCTCAAAGAGCCTGCTCTTGAAATCGATGAGGAAGAGGTGTCCATCGATTATTTACTGGAGATAATCCACGCATTGCCGGACAGATACCGACAGGTTTTTAATTTGTATGCATTAGATGGATTTTCTCATAAGGAAATTTCAGAAATGCTTCAAATTACAATAGGCACTTCCAAATCCAATTTGGCCAGAGCCCGAATTATATTAAAAGAAAAAATTGAAGCCAGCCAGGAAAAACTGGCCGTGTATTCATCATAGTAATGGAAGAAAAGAAGCATATAGACAGATTATATCAGGAAAAATTCAAGGATTTCGAGGCTAGTCCGCGAGAAGAAGTCTGGAAGAATATTTCCACCAGATTACAGCAAAAGAAACGTAAAAAAAGCGTTTTGCCTCTTTGGTATAGAATGGCCGGAGTAGCAGCTGTGCTCGCATTGTTTATAAGTTACACCAACGGATTGTTCAAAACCAATACTCCTCATGGATCCCAAACAGCTTCAGCTGTTATGGATGAAAATTTTATTGAGGTAAGTCTGGCGTCTCAGGCTTATACCGAAAATATGATCCGATCTTCCACAATACTTCAGGCATTGAGACAGAATACCCAAAACAGGGAGGCCATCGAAGCGCAGGCAGCATTTTTTAGAAGTGAGAAAAACAATAATGAAAGAACCTTTGGAAGTATAAAAACTACAACCGCTTCTGTTAATTTGGAAAATGAGGCATATACATTTTCTGATTTTGAAGTTTTAAAAGCTGAAGTTGCGATAGGAGAAGTAGAGGAAACCTCAACAAGACCACTACGTGATCTTCCAATTGCAAACATTAGTACAAAAGATGAGGAGTCCCAACTTAGCGAAAAATCCAGTGCCTCAAAAAAATTAAGGGTTTCTACCATGGCCGCACCTATTTACTATAATAATATGGGAAGCGGCAATGCAATAGATCAACGTTTTGCTAATAATGAAAACAGCAGTGAGATCACACTTTCCTACGGAATAAATTTTGCTTATCAAATTTCAGAAAAAATTAAGATTCGTACCGGTATAAGCAAGGTGGATATGAGTTATAACACTAACAACGTCGCGTTTACAGCGACAGTTAATCCAGTTGCCTTAAGCGGGATTAATTATGGTGATAAAATCCCAAATTTCCGAATCGAGAATACCATGGGGCGTCCATTTAGCAATGTTAGTGCTTCTGCAGAATTTAACCGGGCAAGCCTGGCTTCTCCAACAGTAGGTTATTTAAATCAGCAAATAGGTTTTATTGAAGTTCCTTTGGAAATTGAATATGTGATTATTGATAAGAAAATAGGTGTCAATATTATTGGAGGGGGTAGTACGCTTTTCCTGGACAGGAATATGATCTCACTTAATTCTGCAGACTTTTCCACCAATCTTGGAGCGTCAAACAATCTTAATAATTTGAGTTTTACGACAAATATTGGGTTAGGATTTGACTATAATATTTCTTCAAAATTTGAATTGAATCTTGAACCCATATTCAAATACCAAATGAATGCTTTCAATGGAAACACGAGCAATGTAAATCCTTATTTCTTTGGGGTTTATTCTGGTTTCAGCTTCAAATTCTAAACCTACAAAGAAGGATCTCTTAATTCCTTCAGAATCAAATCATAGGTTTCCTGTCTAACAACTCTTTTGTCTTCCTGGGTTTTTCCTTTGGTAGGAATAATTGCGTGTACTTTAGCCCTCATTTTCCCGGGACTTCCAGAGAAAAAAGTATAGGAAAATCGCTTCTTGTTATCATGAAATGTAATTGGCACGATAGGGATTTGGTGATCTATCGCCAGCCTGAAGGCACCTTCCTTAAAAATGGTAAGTTCCAGGTTTTTATCTTCGGGAACTCCTCCTTCCGGAAAAATACAAATGCTGTTGCCCTGCTTTAACCTGCGCTGGGCCTCTTCAAATACCTGAAATTTACTCCGTTGACTACTTCTGTCCACCAAAATACAGGTTCTCCGGTAGAAATATCCAAAAAGCGGAATTTTTGTAAGCTCCTTTTTTCCAACAAAAACAAATGGATGATCTATGACCGTCAACATTAACATAATGTCTATTATAGAAGTGTGATTTGCTACAAACATATAACTCTCTCCCTTTTTTAATTGAGCGGAAGATATTTTTTTTGGAACAAATCCCATCCCGTAAACAATGCATTTCGCCCATATTCTTGCGCAGGCAAAATACTGCGGATAGTACTTTTCTGAAGAGGTGAAAAAGATCAAAAAAGGCAGCATAATAATTATGGGTAATCCCATAAGCACATAGAACCAGATTCGCCAAAGAAGGATGAGAAATTTTTTGAATACATTCATAAGAGCCAAAAATACTAAAATGAATTAAGCCAATTCCATAAAAGAAGTACCTTTGTAAAAATTAAATAATTCAATGGCAAGAATACTTACCGGAGTGCAAAGTACAGGCACTCCTCATCTGGGGAACTTATTGGGCGCCATAATTCCGGCGATTGAAATGGCCAATCGTCCTGAAAATGATTCCTTTTTATTTATCGCAAACCTGCATTCTCTCACCCAAATAAAAGACGCATCAGTTTTAAAGGAAAACACATACTCTACCGCGGCTACGTGGCTTGCATTTGGTCTCGATATTGAAAAAACCGCTTTTTACAGGCAAAGTGATATTCCGCAGGTTACAGAACTTTCCTGGTATTTAAGCTGCTTTTTTCCATACCAACGCTTAACCCTGGCGCACTCTTTTAAAGACAAAGCCAATCGACTTGAAGATGTGAATTCAGGCTTGTTTTCGTATCCTATGTTAATGGCTGCGGATATTCTTCTTTATGACGCAGAAATAGTTCCCGTAGGAAAAGATCAATTGCAACATATTGAAATGACCCGCGATGTAGCATCGAGATTCCATGCTCAAATGGGGGAAACATTTGTAATTCCCGAAGCAAAGGTCCAGGAAGAAACCAAATACATTCCCGGGATTGACGGGGAAAAAATGAGCAAGTCCAAAGGGAATGTGATTAACTTATTTCTGTCAGATAAGGAACTTCGCAAGCAAATCATGAGCATCGCAACCGACAGTACTCCCCTGGAGGATCCAAAAGATCCTGAAACCTGTAATGTTTTTGCATTGTACAGACTCCTTGCAGAGGCTGCACAAATTGATGAAATGCGTTTTAAATATCTGGCGGGTAACTACGGATATGGTCATTCCAAAAAAGCCCTTTACGAACTAATAATCCATAAATTTGAAAAGCAACGTGCGCGTTATCGCTATTATATGGAAAATACCGAAGAAATAGATGCTGCTTTGAAAAAAGGAGCGGAAAAAGCTTTTGAAACAGCCAACGAAGTACTTTTAAGGGTGAGGACTAAACTAGGTTACTAAATGGCTTCAAATAATTTTCCCGGAAGCGGCCGGATGACCCCTTTTAATTCCATTTCCAGCAATAATCCGGCAGCTTTATAGGTTGGGATGTCACAGCTTAAGGCGATGGTATCCAGTTGCTGCTTCCCGTTTTCTCTTAAATAGCGATGGATTGGTTGCTCTGTGGCGTCTAATTCTACAAAAAGCTGTTTTTGCACCACAGATTGGCCATTGTTTAGATCCCAGTTGAGGATATAGACAAGATCTGCGGCGCTTGTAAGTAAATGGGCATTTTGAGATTTTATCAGGTTATTACAACCACGACTTTGCGAGTCATTAGGTCTTCCAGGAACTGCAAAAACCTCGCGATTATAAGAATTGGCGATATCTGCAGTTACAAGGGAACCTCCTTTTTCGGCACTTTCAATCACTACCGTCGCTTCACTAAGTCCGGCAATTATCCTGTTGCGTTTTAAAAAATTTGTGCGTTCAAATGCCTGGGTAGACCAGAAATCGGTAAAAAAACCACCGTTTTCTTCCACCTGTTCAATATATCTTGAATGAATTTTTGGATATATCTGGTTTAGGCCATGAGCCAGGCAACCAATGTTTTGCAATTTATTTTTAATCGCGGCCTTTTGAGTGGTAATATCTACGCCGTAAGCAAATCCGGAAATGATAACAGGATCTAAAGGAGCAAGTTCCTCAATAAATCGTTCACAAAAAGCGGTCCCATGAATGGTTACATTTCGGGTTCCTACCACGCTTATTATTTTTTTATTCTTTAGATCTATTTTTCCGCGGGAAAACAACAAAATTGGCCCATCGTTACAATGCTTGAGTTTTTCAGGATAATCATGATCCTGATAATATGTATATCCAATAGTATTATCCTGAATATATTTAAGCTCTGTTTCTGCTGCATGTAAATGCACAGCATCGTGTAATCCTTTCAGCTTAATGCTTCCAATTCCGTCTATTTTAAGAAGGCTTTCTTTTTTTGCTTTCAGCACCGCTTCAGCAGATCCAAGATGCCTGATAAGCTTTTTAGCAGTACTATCCCCAAGATTTGGAATATTTTGCAAAGCCAGCACATAAAGTAATTCAGATACATCCATAATTTTAAAAGCTTTGCCGGATAAAACGAAATAATGAGATCAAATTCTTGTTAATTATTCATTTTCAAGGATTAATAACACTCAAGGAGTACTAAAAATACTGAAAAAAACATTTGTTAATAAGATATCTTTAGCTAATTTTATGCTGTTGCTTAAAATCTTACTTTTGTTATTATGACGATAGCTACTTTCATCTCAGATTTACTTTACCGATACGAATGTGTAATCCTTCCCGGTTTTGGCGCATTTTTAACCCAAAAGGAGTCGGCACATTTCGACGAAGCTTCCAAAACTTTTTTCCCGCCTAAAAAGCAGGTTTCCTTCAATGCACAATTAAAGAAAAGCGATGGGTTGCTGGTAAACTATGTTTCAGATGTGCAGGGAATCTCATATCCTGCCGCCGTTTATAAGGTGGAAGAATTTGTTCAGCAAATCAACCAACAACTGGAAAAAGAAAATAAAGTAGCTTTAGATACTTTGGGGAATTTCGCAATTTCTTCTGAAGGAAACTTAGTATTTGAACCTTTTAAAGCAACTAATTTTCTTTCTGAGGCCTTTGGGTTAAGCAGTATCCCGGCTTCTGTGGTTAAGCGGGAAGCTTATAAGAAACAGGTTCAGGAACTCGAGGAAAAAGTACCTTTTCTTTTCACTCCGGAAACAAGACAAAGCAGGCCTTATTTGAAATATGCTGCCATAGGATTAATAGCTTTAGGTCTTGCCGGATTTACCGGTTTAAATATCTACAGCAACCAAGTAAACCAGCATAATGTTGCTGAACAAAAGGCCGCCGAATCTCAATTACAACAACAAATTCAACAAGCTACGTTCGTTATAGATAATCCCCTACCGGAGATTACCTTTAAAGTGACCAAACAAATTGGAGATTATCACATCGTTGCAGGAGCTTTCCGTGTGGAAGAAAATGCCCACCAAAAAGTAACCGAGCTAAGGACTGAAGGTTTTAAAGCCCGTTATATTGGTGAAAACAAGTTTGGACTTCATCAGGTGGTTTATGGTAGTTTTCAAACCAGACCGGAAGCCATGGAAATGTTGAGAAAAGCCAAAAAATCCAATGAAGGAGCCTGGATGCTAATTCAGGAATTTTAATACTTCATTAACTTGTAAACAGCTGGAATGGCTTGTACCTTTGCCAAAAAATTGGCAGAATGCAATCAAGAACTCCAACAGATTCCCGTACTATACTTACAGACCTTGTTTTACCAAGTGAAACTAATCCGCTCAACAATCTATTCGGTGGTGAACTATTAGCACGAATGGATCGTGCAGCGAGCATTGCAGCTAGAAGGCATAGCCGAAGTATCGTTGTAACCGCCTCTGTAAATCATGTTGCATTTAACAAAGCCATTCCTTTAGGAAGCGTAGTTACTGTAGAAGCGGCTGTTTCCCGGGCCTTTAAAAGCTCTATGGAAATCTTCATCGATGTTTGGGTGGAAGATCGCGAAAGTGGAAAACGATCTAAGGCTAACGAAGCTATTTATACTTTTGTAGCGGTAGATGAAACCGGATCTCCCATAAATGTTCCTGCTTTGGTCCCTGAAACAGAACTTGAAAAATCACGTTTCGATGCTGCATTAAGAAGAAAACAGCTAAGTTTGGTCCTTGCCGGAAAAATGAAGCCAAAAGATGCAACGGAGCTAAAAGCTTTATTTAAGGATTAGATTATCCCAGGATTCCCATCCACAATTTTAAGCAGGAATTAGTCATAATGAAGGAATATTCATTCGTGGCTTACATTCGTAAGATCCATTCTGCAGGATCCAGTTTATCCATGTTTTTATAGATAAGGAAATATAAAGTTGTTTTGCCTGAGCTGCTACTGGTGGCAACTTCTCCAATATCCTGACCCAGGGAAACAACATCTCCCCTGTTCACGTATACCTTGGAAAGATTATTATAAATGGTAAGATAATCTCCATGCCTTACCATTACAGCTTTATTTGCGCCTTTTACCGCCTGAACTTCACTTACTGTTCCACCAAAAACTGCCCGTGCTTTTCCACCTTTGTCGGTTTCAATGCGCACGCCATTGCTGTTGATACTTATAGATTTCACGACCGGGTGCGGTTGAGTACCAAATCTTGTGGTGACAACCCCAGAACGAACCGGCCATGGAAGTTTCCCTTTATTGCTTGCAAAATTTGCCGCAAGCGCTTTTGCCTCCGGAGTTAATTCATAAACATCCCGGGAAGTTGAACCGCTTTCTTTATTGGCAGCAGCGATAGAAGCCCTTATTATTTCATCAATTTGTTTATCTATAGCGTTGATCTCCTGCTGCTTCTTCTTGATTTGCGAAGCAAATTGACCCTCCTTTTGTCTTATACTCTTTATAAGAACCTGCTGAGATTGACGATTTTTTCCCAATTGCCCCCGGGTTTCCCTGTTTTCAGCTATTAATACATCCTTTGTTTTTTTCTGCTTGATCAAACTTGCGTTAAGCTGCTGCATTTCTTCTGTACGCAGCTTTATTTCGTCTCCCTGCTGTTTTCTGTAGTTCGCGTACTGTTTCATGTATTGAAGCCTCTTATAGGCTTGTAAGAAGCTTTCGGAAGACAATAAAAACATCACCCTGCTTTGCTGGGATTTACTTTTGAAGGATTTTTCGATCATTTGAGAATAATCTTCCTTTAATTTTTCCAGTTCCTTCCGAAGACTCTGAATTTTATTGGTGTTGGAATTGATATCCCGGGTAAGCAAATTCGCCTGCTGGTTAGTTACCTTAATCAAATTCTCTGTAGTTCTTATCTGCCGGTCCAAATCTTCCACTTCGGTTAAAACCGATTTTTCCTTATTTTTATTTGAAGTTCTTAAACTGTTAATCCTCTGAATTTCTTCCCGAAGTTCCAGGCGACGTTGCTCCAAATCTTCACGACTGGTTTGAGAATACACTGAAAAATTCCCGGTATAGAGAACAACCATCAGGAATAGTAGCGGGATATAGTTTTTAAACATCATTATTCTAGAGCGATTTCATCATATCCTGAAGGAATTTCAAACGGGAAACTCACCGGATCGTTAAAAGTTACCGATTTAAAGGAGATCTCAATCTGGGTGCCACTTCCCTGGCTATTTGCCACGATCCTAATCTCTTCCGGGATAGTTTTTCCATTCACCCTTTGGTATTTTGGATAGGTAACGGTTACATTCCTGTTTTCTTTCTCCTGTGATAATTGCTGTGCAATTGCCTTAAAACTTTTAGCATCCAGCAGGAATAATTTCTTAATTACCTCCAAATCCTTTATAGGTACCAATTGATATCCCTGAATGGATTCGGTTAATTTATAGCGTTCTGATCTCAAATCGTAGATGGTTTGTCCAATCAACAAGTTCTGCAATTTATCGAAGTCTAAAGGAGTTCCCAGCCATTTGCTAAGCAATCTATAATCTCCATCAAAATAGGTTTTGCTTATCTTTTCGTAGTAACTCACCCTATCTTTGGTTATAATGGCTTTTGCCAATGGAATTCCGAGCAATTGAGCGCTCATCCAGATGACACTGTCTTTTTGCATTCTAAAACTCACCGTAACAGATTGTGAACGGTCTTCATCCTGATATTTCAAGCGCAAACGGCTGTTCATGGTTTTAAAATCTGCTTCGTTGCTGTAATGCATGGCAACAACTTTTGCGGTTGCTGCATCTTCAATTTCAACAGGTTCCTTCCTGCTCTTACAGGAGATAATCAATAAACATATGCTTAGTAGGGTGAATGCTTTCTTATACATCTAATTTTGACTTTTTTTAATTTGTGTGGCCTTTTCATTGAATTCTGTCGCTTTTTGAGCGTTTCCAAGTCCGGTGTAAGCAATAGACAATTGATCATAAAATTCGGCTGTCATTTTTTGATCATCTATTAAATAATCGAGGCCAAATGTAAGTATTTCCGCTGCTTCTGTAAATTCCTTCTGCTTATTTAACGCAGCGCCCTGAATTAGATAAAGAATTGGTTGGGCAGGAAAAATTTCAATAGCATGTTCACTTAGTTTTAGCGCATTTTCGAGTTTTAAAAGATCCAGTTGCAGCAGCAACGTTTTCCGCAAAAGATCAAAATTATCAAGGTTTTTTTCAATGCCCAGCTCAAAATACCCGAGTGCCTTTTCCTTTTGGTTTTTTATAAGATAATATTCCCCAAATCTTTGATAGATTTCGGGACTGTTTTCCGATCTTGAAAACACCTCAGCAACTCCCTGCAGCAACTCCTCATAAGAAGGATTCTCATTTACAAAAAGCAAAAAATCATTCAAAACCTTGAACTTCGAAACAGGATCAATTTCCTCCGCCTCCAGAATAAGTTTCATTGAATTAAGCGCTTCACTTGTTTCACCGGAATCCAGATGAAATTTATACAGTGCCAGGTGAACCACTTTTGAAGTAGGGAAGATTTTCTCCATATTTTTAGCCGTTTCAAAAGCTTCTTTCTGCATATTCTGTTCGCTGTAAACAAATATAAGGTTGAGATAATTCCTTTCATTCTCAGGGTTAAGCTTTATGGCATCCAGTAATACCTGTATTTGCGCCGGAGTATTTTGGGTAAGCGCATAAATTTGCTGTCTTAAACCAGTCCTGTATTCCGTTAAACCAAGTTTTGAATCCAACGTATCGAGCAAGCTTAATAATTTGTCATACTGTTGGCTCTCAAATAAAAGATTGGCCAGATTTTCATTGTATTTTGAATTAAAAGAAAGCAGTTTTTGAGCTATCAAAATAGCCTGTTCGTAATCCTTATCGTAATAAAAGGCCTCCATCAATTCTACCAGCACCCATTCCTGGTTGGGTTGCAATCTATTGGCTTTTTGCAAACTGGAAATCGACTGTTCGTAATTTTCAAGTGCCTTGTAATTTTTTCCAAGCTCAAAATGAACCACAGCATTATCAGGTTGCAGGCCTTCGCATTTTTTAAGTGCAACGATCGCCTTTTCATAATTCTCGATGGCCTTTTGCTTTAAAGCTTCAAAAAAATACTCCTGAAATTCATCGGTTACAGTTCCCAGATCATCTACATTAACTTCCTGTACAGGGGTTTCGATCTCCTGCGCAATTACTTCGGAAGAAAATAAAATCCCCGAAATTATCAGAATAATTAAGTACCTGTTCTTTTTCACACTCTTTCATTATTAACGCTAAATCAAAAGCACCGAAAGCGGCTATTTATTCTAAAACCGAATAATCTCCAATGCTAATGCTTGTGAAGTCCCCGTTGAATTTTGCAAAACTTCCAATCATCGCATTGTCCAATTTTGCATTTTTTATTTCAGAAAAATTCTGAATTAAACTATTTTTTATAGTGGAATCCTTCACCACACAACCATCTCCAATAGATACATTTGGACCTATCTTCGCATTTTCCAACACCACATTTTCGCCTATGAAACAAGGTTCGGTAATTTCAGAATTTGTAATCTTAACAGAATCTGACATCAGCTTTTCACCATCCTGATGCAAAAATTTCAACATCCTTCCGTTGGTTTCTACTGTAACGTCTTTATTTCCGCAGTCCATCCATTCGTCTACCTGTCCGGGAACAAAAATCAAGCCTTTTTGCTTCATCCCCTCAATTCCGTCATTGATTTGGTATTCCCCGCCACGAATAATATTTTCGTCCAAAACGGTTTGTAATTCATTCTTAAGGACTGCAACATCTTTAAAATAATAAATTCCTATCACGGCAAGATCTGAAACGAATTCTTCCGGTTTTTCGACAAGATCTGTAATATGGTTCTTTTCATTTAGTTTTACCACTCCGTAGGCGTATGGATTTCCCACCTGTTTCACCCAAATAACACCATCGGCATTTTTATCGAGTGTGAAATCTGCTTTAAAAAGTGTATCGGCATAGGCAATTACTGCGGGACCTTCCAGAGAATCCTTGGCGCACATGATCGCGTGACCTGTTCCCAAAGGTTTATCCTGGTAGTAAATACTGGCTTTTGCACCAAGGCTTTCAGCAATCTTAATAAGATCTTTTTCCACTTTTTCACCAAAATCAACTCCAATAATAAAAGCGACTTCCTCAATTTTTTCATCCAATACTTTAGCGATATCTTCCACCAAACGGTGAACTATAGGCTTTCCTGCTATAGGAATTAAAGGTTTTGGAACAGTTAAGGTATGAGGGCGAAGTCGTGAACCACGACCTGCCATAGGTACTATAATCTTCATGCGTTCTATTTAAAATATGGAATATTGGAGGGTAGCTTATGGAAAATTAAATTTTAGTCTCCAATATTCATTGTTAATAATTTTTACTTTTTTACTTTGTTCCGGTGCTTCCAAATCCTCCGACTCCTCTTGAGGTCTCTTCCAGAACACTCACCTCTTGCCAGGAAATATGTTCATGTTTTGCAATTACCAATTGTGCCACGCGTTCTCCATTTTCAATGGTGAAATTTTCGTTAGAGAGATTTACCAGGATAACACCAATTTCCCCTCTGTAATCTGCATCTATGGTACCGGGAGAATTAAGGACTGTTACTCCTTTTTTTGCAGCCAGACCACTTCGAGGTCTTACCTGGGCTTCATAACCCAAAGGTAATTCAATAAACAATCCGGTTTTCACAATAATGCGTTCCAATGGTTTTAACGTAATTGCTTCGGTAATATTGGCTCTCAAGTCCATTCCTGCAGAAGCTTCTGTCTCGTAATGCGGCAACTTATGAGTAGACTTATTGATTATTTTAATTGTCATTTTTTTAATATTAAGTGTTTAATTGTCCTTTTTTCCTGAATAAAAATCAAAGTTAAAAAAGCTATCCATAAACTTATTCCTATAAAATAATTATTCCTGAAAAGATAAAAATGTACGGCAGAAAAAGCGATCGAGCTAACCAGATACAAACCTATTTTTTTTAGATTGTAGGGAATTGGATAGTATTTTTGACCAAAATAGTAGGATAGTAACATCATCGTTCCATAAGCAGCTACTGTTGCAATTGCCGAGCCCATATAGCTCATGGTAGGAATTAAAATAAAGTTTAATGAAAGGGTAATGATTGCCCCTCCAATGGAGATATAAGCTCCAAATTTAGTGCGATCTGTAATTTTATACCAAACAGATAAATTGTGATAGATCCCTAAACAAAAATTGGCCAACAAGATTAGAGGCACCACCTTCATAGCTTCCCAATAATCACTATTCCGAATTAAAAGAACTTTCAAAGGATCTAAAAAAATCACGACGGTCACAAAAATTATCGATCCAAATGCCACAAAATACCGGGTGATAAGCGCATAGGTTTCCTGAGCGTTTTTTTCTTCGGCTTGACTAAAGAAAAAAGGTTCTATCCCCATCCTGAAAGCAGTTGCAAACAGGGTCATGAAAATGGCGAGTTTGTAACAAGCGGCATAGGCTCCAACTGCTGCTTCTGCTATGTTTTCCGGTAACAACCAATCAAGGAGAATGCGGTCAAAAGTTTCATTTATAGCAAAAGCAATTCCCGCAAATAAAACCGGATAGGAATAGCGAAGCATTTGTTTCCAAATTGTAGCATTGAATGAATATTTTATTTTGGCATAAAAAGGCAAGATCATTAACAGGCTTATACTGCTCGCAATTACCATAGAAATAAAAATGTAAGAAATTTCGAAACCTGGAAAATAGAGGGTTTCAAAAATACCTGAAGAGATTCCCGGAGTGGTTCCTGTTGCAAGCCGGGGTAAAAATACCAGGAAAAATAAGTTTAGTCCAAGATTTACGGCTACATTCAGGATTTTAATGATTGCATATTTCGTTGGTTTTTCATTCGCCCTAAGCCATGCAAACGGAATAATCACTAAGGCATCCAATCCCAGAACAAACAATGTATAAGTGATATAATCTTCACGTATTCCGGATAGCGCAGCCAATTGTTCTGAAAAAGTATACGCAAGGATAAAGAACAATAGTGAAGAAAAAATAAGGGATAAGGCAGCGGTAGATATTACCAATGACTTATTTGTTTCTTTATGGAAAAACCGAAAGAAAGCGGTTTCCATCCCATAAGCAAGAATTACATTAAATAAAACAATCCAGGAAAAAATAATAGAAATCTCCCCATATTCCTTTACCGGGAGGACCTCTGTGTATAATGGAACCAGCAAAAAACTTAACATTCGAGGTAAGACCGTTGCCAGACCATAGATAAATGTTTGCTGAAAAAGGTTTTTTAAGCTGCTCAACAGGGGGTTTCGTTTAAGGTATAAATATCTTAATTAATCGGTTAATTCCGGCCTGTAGAATAGCTTAATTTGCAAATACTATTCTTTTGAACGTTCTTTTATTCCCGTAATTCTATAATATTTCTTTTTATTATTTTCCTTAAATACAACTAAGGCCTCATCGCTCTTTAACTCAAATGGAACTTTGACAGGCATTTGCGGCACCTTATTAGCATATTCTTCCGCTGGGTCCGAACTCATGATAAGTTCTTTGTTTCCAGTGTTAAACTGAGCAGTATAAACCCCCGTATTCTCAGGATCTTGTTGCAACGCCGATTTCATTCCACGAAAATATACGCTGTCAAGGCTAATCCTGTTAGCCTGAATCGCTTTTACGGGAATAAAGAGCTGTAAAGAATTAGAGGTTGACGTGAAATAAGATTGATCAAATTGAGCTGGTGATCCCTCCTGAAGTTCTTTATTGCTTGCACAACTGTTCAACAAAACTGCAGCAAGCACTGTGCTAAATACGAGGTAGAAATATTTCATAATAAAATTTTTTTAATAATTAATAAGTATAAAACAAAATGCATGCCAAAAGAAAACCCCGGCACATCTGCAGGGGTTTTCCGGTATATGGTAAACATTGTGTAACTCTAATTGTTCAACGCTTCAGAAAGTGAGAATTTGACTCCGCTACCGCTGCGTCTAATTGTTCAAGGCTTCAGAATGTGAAAATTTGACTCCGCTACCGCTGCGTCTAATTGTTCAACGCTTCAGAATGTGAAAATTTGACTCCGCTACCGCTACGTCTAATTGTTCAAGGCTTCAGAATGTGAAAATTTGACTCCGCTACCGCTGCGTCTAATTGTTCAAGGCTTCAGAATGTGAAAATTTGACTCCGCTACCGCTACGTCTAATTGTTCAAGGCTTCAGAATGTGAAAATTTGACTCCGCTACCGCTGCGTCTAATTGTTCAAGGCTTCAGCTCCACCAACAATTTCCAAAATTTCATTGGTAATAGAGGCCTGACGGGCCTTATTGTAAGATAATTTAAGGGAATCCCTTAATTCGGTAGCATTATCTGTTGCCTTATGCATTGCTGTCATACGAGCTCCGTGCTCTGATGCCTGAGAATCACTCATCGCTTTAAAAAGCTGCATTTTCAAAGATTTTGGGATCAAATCCCTAACAATCTCTACTTTAGTTGGCTCAAAAATATAATCCAACGTTACATTTTTGTCTGTAACAAATTTCTCGATAGGTAAAAATTGCTCTGTAGTTATAATTTGAGTCGCTGCATTTTTGAACTGGTTATAAACAAATACGATCTCGTCATAGGTTCCATCCAAAAACAATTCCATCAATTCTTCGGCGATTACAGCAACATGCTCATAATCTAAATTATCGTAGATAGCATTGTTGGTTTTAGAAATGGTAAAACCTTTTTTCAATACATCGCTCGCCTTTTTCCCTATTGTATAAAGGCTCACATTTTTATCGCTGTATTTTTCAGCAGCGATTTGTCTAACACCTTTAACAATATTATTATTGAATGCTCCAGCCAAACCACGATTTGAGGAGATAGCAACAATCAAAACGTTTTTAACCTCGCGTTGCTCTGCATATTTACTGCTGGTATCATCATCCAGAGTTGCGCTTAAACTTTGAAGCAGTTCTGTTAACTTTTCAGAATAAGGACGCATTTGGGTAATGGAATCCTGGGCCTTGCTCAACTTTGCAGCCGACACCATTTTCATAGCGCTGGTAATCTGCATGGTTGATGAAACCGATGTTATCCTGCTTCGTAATTCTTTTAAGTTTGCCATTTTTTTTTAGTATTGAGTATTGAGCACTTGTTGTGAACCAGTTGCTCAATACTTTATAAATCATTTTTTAAATACAAGCCAGAGTTGCTGAAAACCCAATTATTGTACTCAATACTAGTTCTTAAATTTTGCTGAAAGCTCTTTTGCCGCAGTGGTAAGAGTTTCAGTGATCTCGTCTGTCCATTTTCCTGATTTGATAGAGTCTAACACATCACGATGTTTAACATTCAAATATTCCAGGTAATCTCTTTCAAAATCCTTCACTTTTTCTACAGGAACGCTTCTAAGAAGGTTTTTTGCTCCGGCAAAAATAATCGCAACCTGATCCTCTACCGCATAAGGGTCATTTTCAGCTTGCTTTAGAATCTCTACGTTACGTTTCCCCCTTTCAATAACATTTAGCGTTGCAGCATCCAGATCGGATCCAAATTTAGCAAAAGCTTCCAGTTCACGGTATTGTGCCTGATCCAGTTTAAGGGTACCAGCCACTTTTTTCATAGGTTTAATTTGTGCATTCCCTCCAACTCGTGACACAGAAATACCCACATCGATCGCAGGACGAACCCCCGAGTTAAATAGGTCTGTGGTTAAGAAAATTTGACCATCGGTGATCGAAATCACGTTGGTTGGTATATATGCAGAAACGTCGGCAGCCTGAGTTTCAATAATTGGAAGTGCGGTTAAGGAACCTCCCCCTTTTACTTTTCCTTTCATCCAATCCGGAAGATCATTCATTTGACCGGCGATCTCATCGTTGTTAATAATCTTCGCTGCACGTTCAAGAAGTCTGGAATGCAAAAAGAAAACATCACCAGGATACGCTTCACGTCCCGGAGGACGACGTAATAAAAGTGAAACCTCACGGTAAGCTACTGCCTGTTTTGATAAATCATCATACACAATTAGTGCAGGACGTCCGGTATCTCTAAAATATTCCCCGATAGCAGCTCCTGCGAATGGCGCATACACCTGCATAGGAGCAGGGTCTGATGCATTTGCAGCAACAATGGTAGTATATGCCAAAGCACCTTTATCCTCTAATACCTTTACAATACCTGCAACGGTAGAAGCCTTCTGGCCAATGGCAACATAGATACAATATACCGGTTTTCCGGCATCGTAAAATTCTTTTTGATTCAAAATAGTATCGATGCAAACAGCAGTTTTCCCTGTTTGACGGTCACCAATTACCAATTCCCTTTGACCTCTTCCAACTGGTACCATCGCATCAATAGCTTTGATTCCAGTTTGCATAGGTTCGGTTACAGGTTGACGGTAGATAACACCCGGAGCTTTACGTTCCAGTGGCATCTCAAAGGTTTCTCCTTCAATAGGTCCTTTTCCGTCTATAGGATTTCCAAGAGTATCTATTACCCTTCCAGAAATTCCCTCACCAACTTTTATAGAAGCGATACGTTGGGTTCTTTTCGCTATAGATCCTTCCTTTATCTCCTTGGAAGGTCCTAAAAGTACTACCCCAACATTATCTTCTTCAAGGTTAAGAACAAGTCCTTCCAAACCGCTTTCAAATTCTACCAATTCCCCATATTGAGCATTGGCTAAACCATAGATACGGGCGATACCATCACCAACAGTAAGCACAGTTCCTACTTCATCTAAAGAAGCTTTCGCTTCAAAACCTGAAAGTTGTTTTTTTAATATTGCTGAAACTTCAGCTGGATTTACTTCGGCCATAATTATTTAGAATAAAATTGGTACGCAACAGCGCACCTGTTTTAATTAAATTTTTGAAATATACGTGTTGTTTTTAAACTCCCTTTTCAAGTTACTAAGGTTTTTAGCAACACTTGCATTGTACTGCAGATCTCCTATTCTAAGGATAAACCCTCCAATAATAGATGGATCTACAAGGTTTTCTATAGTTGCACCGCTACCGGTAAGTTCTTTTACCTTGAGCAATATTTTTTCCTCCAGCGCTTCATCCAATGGAATTGCGGTTGTCACCGTTGCTAGCTGAACGTGGTTCATCTCATTATACAAAAAAGTATATTTTTGAGCAACTGCCTTTAAAATAGCGATCCGGTTATTTTCTATAAGAATATCAAAAGAACCCAGGGTAATAGCATGTGCATCACTAAAGATCTCCTTTAAAACATTTTTTTTAATGCCACCTTTGATAACAGGGCTTGAAAGTGCATCCTGTAGATCCTCACTGCCGATAATAGTTTTGAAGATTGTTTGCATATCGCCATTAACAACATCTGCGGAATTCTGATCTTTTGCAAGATCCAAAATCGCCTTTGCATATCTTAGAGAAACTCTTGTTCCTTTCATAACTCTAATTTAACGTAACATCATCCAACATCACTTCAACAAGTTTTCGTTGCTTATCCTTATTGGATAATTCTTCACGAACAACTTTCTCAGCGATCTCAATAGACAAACTTGCAACCTGATTTTTGATATCAGCCATTGCAGCATTCTTTTCATTCTGAATGGTGGTTTGAGCCTGAGCAACTATATGATTAGCCTTTTCCTGAGCTTCTGCACCAGCATCGGCAATCATTTTATCCTTTATTTCTCTGGCTTCTCTTAGAAGTGCATCCCGTTCAATTCTTGCTTCCTGCAACAATTTTTCATTATCGGCTTTCAAATTCTGCATTTCCTTTTTTGCGTTTTCAGCAGAGGCTAATGCGTCATTTATAGAATCTTCACGAGTCTTAACGGCACCAAGAATTGGTTTCCAGGCAAATTTTGCCATAAGGATGATCAATACTAAAAAGACGATGGTTTGCCAAAAGAACAAGCCTATTTCAGGAGTAATTAAATCCATAATGATTGTTATATATAATTCCTTTTAATTCAAAATAACATTTAAAACCTACTCGTAACCAACCGTTACGAGTAGGTTCTTAAAACTTAAGACTAAGCAGGTACTGTAAGTACTCCTAGTAAAGCAGCAACTACTCCAAAAAGGGCAACACCCTCTACAAGTGCAGCAGCAATAATCATAGCAGTCTGGATTTTTCCAGAAGCTTCTGGCTGGCGGGCGATAGCATCCATTGCAGATCCACCAATTCTACCAACACCAATAGCAGCACCAATAACTGCAAGACCAGCTCCTAATGCGGCAAGTCCAATGTGTAAATACTCCATAGTAATAAAAATTAAAAATTAAAATTAATGATGTTCATGTTCCGCAACCGCCATCCCTATGAACAGGGCCGACAGTATTGTAAAAATGAACGCTTGAAGGAATGCAACCAGCAATTCCAAAACGGTGATGAACAGTGCAAATGGCACGGAAATTCCGGCAACTCCTGCACTTTCCAATATAAAAATAAGTCCTAATAAACTTAGAATAATAATATGACCTGCTGTGATGTTTGCAAACAAACGAATCATTAAAGCTAAAGGCTTAATAATTAATCCCATCACTTCTACTATTGCTAAAATAGGCTTCACAAAAGTAGGTATTCCCGGCATCCAGAAGGTATGTTTCCAGAATTCCCTGTTTCCGTTCACTATTATCAATGCCAGGGTAAACAATCCAAGGGATACTGTAACCGCAATATTTCCGGTAACGTTCGCAGCTCCTGGAAGTAATCCTAAAATGTTCGTAATCCAGATAAAGAAGAATACCGTTAAAAGAAAAGGCATAAACTTCATATATTTTTTCTCCCCAATTTGTGGGATTGCAATTTCATCTCGTACAAATAAAACCAATGCTTCCATCGCATTGTTAAAACCAGAAGGGGCCGCAGTATTTTTTTTATGATAGCGAGCAAGGGAAAAGAAAAATAACAGCATCAAAATAACTGTTAAAAACATAGCTGCCACATTTTTGGTAATCGAAAAATCCCAGGGTTTGCTTGCATTTACCGCATTATGGTCTTCATCAAAATTTAGAGATGCTGCACCTTCATCAAGCCTGTAAATTTTTTCATGGTAATTCACGAATTGCATTCCGTCTTTCTCAACGATATATTCACCTTCTGTATCGTGATGAAATTCACTGGACATAAACGAAACCATCCCATTATCGGTAAATAGAATTACAGGAAGTGGAATGGTGAAAGAATTTTCTCCAGATCCAAAGAAATGCCATCCATGAGAGTCGCCAATATGATGCATAATCATATCGGTAGCATTGAATTTTTCTGCTTTTTCTTTAATTATACTACCTTCCTCCTGAGAAAAAGAAAATAAAGGAATTAAAGCGAGTGCAAAAACCACTATAATCTTAAAAGATTTTTGTGCTATCATAGTTCTGTTAAACTTAATAAATGGGTGCTCAAAATTTCCGTGCAAAGGTATACTTTTAATTTTTATCTAAAAGCTAACATCTCATTTTTTTGATTGAATCCACAATTTTTTGATGGCTTTGAAACACAAATAGTTATTTGGAATTTATTAGGCGTACTGCATAAATAGTTTCAAAAATTAAATAAAGAAAATAAGGGATAAAAAAGGAAAGCAAATTAATGAAACGATAATCCTGATTCTTTAGCATCATAGGAAGTAAAAACAACACTGCGGCTAACATTTTTAGAAGACTGCCCCCCATGAAGGCAAAACCAGTATTATCTCTAAAATTCTTATGTATTAAAACAAGCACTAGATAAATGATGAAAGTGGCTAAAATATGAAAGGAGTAAATTGCCCAGGTGCTGTAATAAAAATCGATGTCCTCCAGCACAAAATTTATTACCAGGAATTGAATTATAAATAAAACTATTGAAAATGGAATAAATAATTTTAAAAAACCGAGTAGTTGTTGTTTCATATGTAGCAATTCATTCTTTTTAAGCGGTGATATACAATTCGCATATCTTTATCAGTAATTGTTTTCGTTGTGCTCATTTCATTGTTCTTTTAATCTTCCTTGCTCATTTTCATCACCCTTCGTATCACCTGATATAGCGCAATAAAAACCCCCAAAAGGGAAACTCCAATTGTAAAGCCGGAAAAATCGTTGGGAACTTTTTTATCCAGCCAAATTCCAAGCAATACGCCGGCTGCTATTATAATCCCCATTTGAAAAGCGATGTTTACAAATTCCAGGTATTTATTAAGCGGATCGTTCGTTTTGTTTTTGCTCATCCTTTTTGATGTTTTTTAAAGTGCCTTTCATCTCGCAGGATGCGTTAAAGGCTGCTCCGGGTTCTATCGAAAGTTTCCCGGAAATCACTTCCCCTTCAATAACTGCGGAAGATCTTAGAGTGAGGGTCTCATGAACCGTTAGCTTTCCTGAAAATTTCCCTTCAAAATCTGCATTCTGGCAATCTAAATTACCCTGTATAAATCCACCTTTACTTATTACTACTTTCCCGGAGGTTTTCAAGGTTCCTTTTAGGGTCCCTTCTACTCTAAATCCCCCTTTTGCTTCAATATCACCGGTAATGATTGTTCCTGCAGAGATCCGGTTTTGCTCTTTGCTAATTTCCGGAGTGAACTTTGATTTTTTTTGATTTGAAAACATAAAATTTGGGTTTATTGTTTTTCTTTTAATTCAATATAAGCTTCTAAATTTTTATGAAGCTGAACAATTCTGTAATTTTCTGAAGCGATAATCACAGGTATTTTCTGAAGATTATACTTTTTGTTGATCCTCAATAACTCTGAAAATCCTTCTGCTTTGCTAATATCTGCAACTTTATGCACCACTACAAAAATGCTGTCTGCAGAATACACATCTACCGAAGTTGAAAGTTTGGAGTAACCAAGGTCTGTTATGGCAAGTTCGATTTTTTCTTTCAGCTCAAGTGCCTCGGGTTTTTCCTCATTATTGAAAATATAAAGCAATTTAAGGTTGTTTTCAGCAGTTAACTGAAATTCCTTATTCGCCAGTTTTGGAAGTGATGTATTATATAAATCCTGTGCTTTTTTCCCGGATTCTGTTTGGGGATAATTGGTAGCCACCTGCAACAAAGCTTCTTTATAGGCTTCAAATCCATATAAACGGCCTGTTGCCATCGCTTTTAGCAGGCTAATTTTTGGTAAAATATCTTCATCCCGATACTTCTCTAAATAGCCTTCGCTCAGCTCTAAAACCTCAACATAATTACCTTCTTCAAAAAAACCGTAAAGTTCAAGGTATTTATCTTTAACCTCATCATCAAGTTCTACGGCCAACCCCGGATTTCTTATGCTGGCAGCATATCTTGAATCGCTATAGTTCGTTAGAACCAACTGTTTATATTTTTCAGCTTCGGAAAGATTTGCTTCCTCCAGATAGATTTGATATAAATAATAAGTTGACGGAACCACCAATCTTTCCTCGAATGTAAAACCCAGTAAAGCCTTAAATTTATTTAAAGCCAATTCATTTTCACCAAATTTCTCCTTGTATATCAATCCTAACCGGTAATAAGCATCATTTCGCTGAGCAGCGATACTGTCTATTATTTTAGGATCCCGGGGAACTTGTTCCAGATAGGTTTGTGGATCAAATTGTGGGTTATTGGCTATTATAAGGTTTGAAACATCATCCAGCGCTTCCGTGCTTAAGCTGGTTGCATTCCCTGAATCCAGACGCCAATTGTCTTTTAATTCTCTGCTACCCCAGGTTTGCAAAAAATCCCGCATTCCATTCGCTACGCGTACCGGGTTATAAAAATAAAACGTATTACTTCCTGCGTTGGGCCCTCCTAAAGCGGGCGGCATTCCCGGTCCGGTTGGAATGCGTGAAATGGGAACTTGCTCCGGGATGTTTCCTTTTTTAGCTTCTGCAATGGCTGCTTCCTTTAAACCATCCGTATAGGAAGTGAAAAAAATCAGTCTTTCTTCATCGCCCATAGTAACGAGCCTGAGAATACTGTCATTTTTTTCAGCAATATCTTCATATAAGATCACTTCCTGAAGGTTGTCACGCTTTCGCTTTATAAAAAAATAATCCCTTGTATAGGTTGGGATTTTGGTAAGTGTACTGTCATAGTAAGTTCCCGCAAGCCGGTAATCGGCATTTTCAAAATAGATATTCCCCAAGGTCTCATAGTTTACAGACTGGAGAAAAGTATCGGTTGAAGATGCTTTCAGGGATTTATTATAATAATTTGTCGCAAGATCTATCGAGTCCAGATGATTGTAGTATTCGGCGAACTGAAAATAGATCTTATCCATAAAAGGTCTGTTTTCACGATTTTCCTCCAGTTCTTTTAACTGTTCAAAAAGCGCTAAATGATCCTGTTGAGAAAAATTAAAATTCCTGGCTTTTCCCAATTCTGCGTGAATCAAATATTCCCTGGGGATTCTTCGGTTTAGTTCTATAACCTTTTCAAGGGCAAAATTGGCGCTGTCTCTTTTTTGTAATTGATTGTATAGTTGCGCTTCTATAAAATGAAACCTGCCCTTTTCTTCGTCTTTTTTAGTGAAATCGGCCGCTTTCCTTATTGGCACCAAAGCGCTGTCCAGGGAACCCATGTTAATATAAGCCTGGGCGAGCATCGCATTAGCATCTGCAAGATCCTGATCTTTCAGGGTTTCGGCTTTAAGAATCCTTTTCAGGTTTTTAATGGCCAGACTGGTATTTTGTAACCGGATATTGGTTTTTTCCCTCCAAATCTGTGCGTGGTTAATGGTATTTCCTGCGGGATATTTAAAAAGAATGTAATTGAAAGCCTCCAGCGCCGGAATAAACCGCTGGTCATAATACCTGGCTTTTCCCAGTAAAAGATAGGCCTCATCTATTTGTGGATTTTTCTCTCTTCCCTTGATAAGCATGGAGTGCTTTTGAATCGCTTTTGTGGCTTTTACTTCTGCAGCCTGAAAGAATTCATTTCTATTAGTGCCCGGAAGGACAATCTCTTCAGAAAACTGCATACGTTCCACAGGAAGTATTTCCCAGAAATTTTCATTGTAAGAACTGGCTACCTGTTCTTTTCCCTGCTCCAGTGCAAGATTACCGTTGTAGAGCGTATTAAACTCTGTATTTACGGCATGCCAGTTCCTGTTGATGAAGGTGTCCTTTTTTCGGGAACATCCCGAGATCACGATCACCAGAATAAGGCACAAAGCGCTGAAGGTAACTCTATTCAAAATCAATACGTTCTTGATGTAATAAATAACTAAAATATCAGGTGTTTAGTATTCAAAAATACATTTCTTTTTCTAACTGAAATCGAAATACTATAGCTCCACAGTTTGGCCTCCGGAAAAATAAGTTTCCAGTTCCTTCAAAGTAGCTTCTGAAGTTATGATATCTTTTACAAGGATTCCTTTATCCATAACAACTATCCGTTCACAAACTTCAGTAATATGAATAAGATCATGACTGGAGATTAAAAAAGTAGTGTCACGGGACGTACCAAGTTCGCGTATTATTTTTTTAAGCCTTATTTGGGTAGTAGGATCAAGATTTGCGAAAGGCTCATCAAGAATAACCACTTTAGGATTTCCAATAAGTGCGGCCACAATTCCCACTTTTTTCTGATTCCCTTTTGAAAGATCCCGAAGATATTTGCGTTTTTTTAAAATTTCACCGTTAAAAAAATCTTCAAAAGTGACCAGCAAAGCATCTACATCGGCTTTATTTTGCTGTCTTAAATCGCCAATAAAGTAAAAGTATTCTTCCGGAGTAAGGTATCCTATCAAGAAACTTTCATCTATAAAAGAAGATGTAAAAGTTTTCCAGGCTTCACTCTGGCTTACGGTGATCTCATTGTTGAAAATGTTTCCGGTGGTGGGTTGAATCAAATCCAGTAAAAGACTGAAGAAAGTGGTTTTTCCTGCTCCGTTATTGCCTACAAGGCCAAAACTTTGCCCTGTGGGAATATCCAGATGTTCAATGTTTAAAACCGTAGTTCCGTTATATATTTTTTTGAGGTTTGTTGCGGTAATCATTAGCTGTTTTTTTAATTTTAATCGCCCTGTTGCTTAAATCCTTCGATCATAGCGTATTTATTCCTTTTATAAATTTGTGCGATGGAATCTATAAGCCGGCTTCTTAAAAAGAGCCCCAGGACGCCCAGGCCAAATAAGAAAAGCATTCCACTTTCAAATGAGATAAGTTTATAAAAAATCCAGAATAGAAATACAGGAATCACCATTAAAGGAATTCCTACCAGCCATTGTGCTGCACCTGCACCCTGGTAATTCATGAACGGACTTTTATCCAAATCTATTCGTTTTCGGTTAAAAGATCCTGCATAAAGTAAAATTGGAATGTTGACTCCAATATTGTAAACCGCACAAATAATATTCAGTAAAAATATTCTCCACCCAAAATAGGCGTAAGGTGTTGCCAAAATTGCAAGCGCAACAACACTAAAGGTTATCAACCCGGCTTTTGCGGTTAAATATCTGTTCATTGGGATATTTTGAGCCATGATCAATGGATAATAATTGGAATCCCAGGCGGGAATAAATTGACCAAAATTGATCATAAACATTCCGGTGATAAAAATCCCTACAAACACAAAGAACCAGGGTAGATCCTGATAGGTATCCTGAGTGTAAAAAAACATTCCATATCCAAGAAAAAGAATGGACATATAAATGGATGTTTTGGGACGTTTATTTCTCCAAATCAATTTTAAATCCTGCTGAAGATACGGTGCGATATCTCCAAATTTGCGTGTCCATAAAAACTCGCGGGTATTAATATTTTTGGTTTGTTCTTTTAAGGTGGCATCCAGATAAAATTTGCCTTCAAGATTTTTACGATTCCATAGGTACAGCGAAAAAAGCAACAAAATTGGAATAATGGCGATAAATGGATAAAAAAGGATCTCATTTAAACCTTTTCCAAACCATACACTAATCTCAAAGATTTTAAAGTAATCAAGAATTGCAAAACATGAAACAATGACCAAAACCGGAATTAGGGCCTTTAAGTTTTCTGTAAATCTCTTTTTGATGATGAAATTGGCATAATTAACACAAAAGGTTAATCCTGTCATCCCAATCATCCACGCTAGAATAGGACCTGTTGCAAATTGCTCCTTGTAAATATTGAAGATCCCAAATGGGATGATAACCATTAAAGGTAGAAAGTTAAAAAAGGAATAAAGAGATTTCAGCAACACAAAATTCACCACTTTACGTTTCCTTATCGGTAATATTAAAAGTGGTTTGATGTTTAAAACCGGCAAGGTTTGTAATAAGAAGCGGTAAGCCAGTTCAGCCAACAGCCAAAGCAGTACAAATTTGTTTACCACAAAAAGCGGCACTTCTCCCGGAAAATATTTTTCTACAAGCGGATATAGGCCTATACCAAATAATAAAAAGATCACTGTGAAATAGATGCCTAAAAAAATCATCAGTATTTTTAGGCCAATACTCTTGCCCATACTTGCCGACCTGAAAAAGGATTTCCATTCCAGCCAGATTAAACGCTTAAACATATATTCAGAAGTTTTTATACAAGTGTTGAAATTTACGCATTTGTTACAATTAAAAAACTTTAAGTCTTTGTATTTTTGCGTACAAATATTAGATGATGAATAAATTTTATGCGTTAAAGATAAAAGAAATTATCCGCGAAACTCCGGAGGCGGTAAGTTTATCCTTTGACATTCCTCAAGATCTAAAGGACAAATTTAGCTATAAAGCAGGGCAGTATGTTACCATTAAAACAGATATAGACGGTAAGGAAATAAGAAGAGCGTATTCCCTATGTTCATCGCCGCACACGCACGAATTTAAAGTCACCGTTAAGGAGGTTCAAGGAGGAGTTTTTTCCGGACTTGCAAATAATAAATTACAAGCCGGCGATATCCTGGAAGTGCATCCGCCTGAGGGAAAATTTATCTTTGAGCCTGGAGTCATTCCGCAAAATTATGCGGCTTTTGCTGCAGGAAGCGGGATTACGCCTGTATTATCAATTATTAAAACCGTTTTAATAAGGGAGCCGGAAAGCAAATTTGTTTTGGTGTATGGAAATAAATCCCTGGACGAAACCATATTTTTTAAGGAATTGCTGGAGCTTCAGGTAAAACATCCGGAAAGGCTATTCATTGAGTTTATCTATAGCCAAACAAGGGAAGAAAATGCACAATTTGGGAGAATAGAAAACAGCACTGTTAATTACGTTCTCAAAAATAAATTTAATGGTACCAGCTTTAAAACGTTTTTTCTGTGCGGTCCTGAACCAATGATCAATAGTGTTACTGAAATATTAAAGCAAAACGGTGTTCCTCAAGACAGCATCTTATTTGAACTTTTCACAGCAAAAGAATCCGATGAAATCAAAATTGCAGCCGAAGGAGAAGGAGAAGTTGAGCTCACCATTATGGTTGATGATGAGGAGTCCAGCTTTTCTATGGACAGCAAAAAAACAGTTCTGGAAGTAGCTTTGGATAATGATCTGGATGTTCCTTATTCCTGCCAGGGCGGAATTTGCAGCAGTTGTATCGCCAGGATAACAGAAGGCACAGCGGTAATGCGTAAAAATCAAATATTAACCGACGGCGAGATCGCTGAAGGATTGATCCTTACCTGCCAGGCACAACCCACATCACAGGTTTTAAAAGTAGATTATGATGATGTATAAGCCCCCCAGCCCCCGAAGGGGGAGCATTACATTTTCTAAATAACTATTGAAGTTCCCCCTTTTCGGGGTTTGAATAACTAGGAAAACCTAACTTTTGTTAGGATCCTCTTTTTATTTACAATAATTCTCATATTTTTTAACTACCCCTCTTCAGGAAGCCAGGGGAATTTTAAACTCCCCCTTCGGGGGGTGGGGGGCTGTTTTTTATTTTCTCAACCACCTTTTGTGGCGAAATAGTTCTCATAACATCCTCATAACCCTCCGGGAATTTATTGCCGTAAATCGAGGTTGGTATTTTTGAATATCTGTTAAGATCTGGTAGTATGTTGTTTTCCTCGGGTTGATTAAATGCTGAAAAACCTGCATACGGATGGGTTACTCCCCAAATTGTAATTACCGGAATTCCATACATGGCTGCCAAATGTGCATTTCCGCTGTCCATGGAAAGCATCAAATCAAGATTTGAGATTAGTGCCAGTTCTTCCTCAAACGAAAGTTTTCCGGCTATAGAAACCACATTTTTAAATTTTTCGGCTAATTTTTCAAGCTTTTCGGTTTCCAATTTTCCTCCTCCAAACAGAAAAATCTCTGCTTTTCCTTCTCTATCGATCTCCTCTATCACGCTTTGCATAAGATCTAATGGATATACTTTTGAATTGTGTTGTGCAAAAGGGGCAATTCCAATCCATTTTAGAATATTTTTCCCTGTTATTTCCAGGATTTTAGGAGAAAGTTTTTGTTTTGAGGGAAAAGAAGGTGTTTTTAGATTTACTGGATAACCCAATTCCGAAAAAACATCGGCATAGCGTTGATGAGTGGATTTCAGCTGTTTGAAAACCTTATTATTTTCAGCGGTTAACGCCTTTTTTTCAGCTCTTCCCTTATCGATTTGGTTCACCGGGATTCCGTACATATAAAAAATATACCTCAGCACATTGCTTCGCAAAACATCGTGCAAGTCGGCCACGGCATTTATTTCAAGTTCTTTGAGTTCTCTTGCCAATCTGCAAAGACCAACGAATCCATTATGTAAACCAGAGATATCGGCTTCGTAAACTGCCACATTTGGTATATTCTTAAACATGGGCGCAAAAAACCCCCTGGTAAGCAGGGTGATCTTTAAGTTGGGATAGGTAGCAGTTACAATTCTTAGAACCGGCACCAGCATAGCAACATCTCCCATTGCTGAAAGACGAATTACCAGGATATGTGCTGCCTCCTCTAACTTTGGCGTCTCATTCACAGGATGAGCGTAGTCTTGGAATCTAGAGGAGCGGCCGGCCATTTTATTATTTTTTACGCAATATGGGATTCAATTCGTCGTCATTATACATCTTCATTTGCTTATATACCTTCATATATTTATCTCCCTTTGAAATAGCTGCAAGCAATTGGTCGATAGCCAGGGAAAGATCTACACGTTGTTCCAATAAAACATCAAGCTTTGCTTTACATTTCATACGGTGTTCCTGCGAGGCATCTTCCCTGTTTGCCTCTTCCTCCATATGATATATTTTGAGAGCCAAAATAGAGAGGCGATCTACTCCCCAGGCCGGACTTTCGGTATTGATGGTCGCATGATCTATAGGAGTTATATCTTTGTATTTCTCAAGGAAATAACTATCAATATATTCCACGGTATCTGTACGATCCTGATTGGAAGCATCAATTTGCCTTTTCAATTTTAAGGCTGCCACCGGATCTATGTTGGGATCCCGGATTATATCCTCATAATGCCATTGTACGGTATCTATCCAGCATTTTCTGTATAATAAATGCTCCAGAAGTTCATTTTGTTTATCGTATGGATTTTTAAACTCCTGATTAACTGTATTTATCTCGTGATATTTTTCGATTACTTCCTTAAAAATTTGATTTGCCTTATTTGAAAACATGCTTATTTATTTTTTTCTAAAATGTGTAAATATTCTTTTGTCGCTGAAGCCGTGTGATTTCGGTTTTCGCTCTTATCAGCTTTAAAACGTTGATAATCTGTTGAAACAAGATCGTATTTCCCGTATCCCCGCATTATTTCACGAATCTCTGCTGCAGGCATTAATCCTTCATTGTTATAGCTTAAAAAAATGTATCTAAAACGTGCATTTTCAACCAACATTTTAAAGGAATTTTTCACCTCGGCAGTACGGCAATAATTAGATCTGTAATAGGCTCTTAATCCCGTTTTTCCGCTGGGTACAAAGGTATCATATTTGGCGATAGTATTCAAAAGATGATAATTGGCGCCGTATTGCCGGTTGTTGTATGGTGGGTCCAGGTAAAGGATATCTCCCTCAATTTCCTTGATTAATTGATTGGCATCTTCCTGATATACCCGGTGTGAATTTTTGGTAAGCTCAAAATGAGCAGGAGCAATCACCATTATTTTAGCTGCAGAAGGCTTTATTTTTTTCAAATATGCTCCGTATACAGATGCTGTATTTGCCACTTTATCTGCACTTTCTATAAGGGAAGCCAATAGAAAATAATATAAATTTAGCCCGATTTCTTCTGAATTTTTCCAGGATTCTATCTGAAACCTCGCAGCATCGATTTTTTGTCCGTTTTCAAATGAAAAATAAAGTCGGCCGGAGTCTCCTCCTTCCGAATAATTTTGAAAAATGAACCCTTTTTTACCTGGAAGTTCATTTAAAAATGATAAATACGGGTCAAAATCGAGTTTTTGATTATTTCCTATATAATTTTTTAATAATGAATAGCTGTAAAATTCAACATCATTGGCAATCACCTGTTTTACAGAAGTTTTAAAATTCCTACCCACACTTCCGGTACCTGCAAAAAGATCACAAAATACCATTCCGTTTAAATCTCCGGAGACTGTTTTTTCAACATTGGATTTTATAAATCCTGAAAGTTTATGTTTGGATCCTATATAATTCATTTTACTGCCCAAATAATGTCAGAAAGCGTTGTTTTTCCTGATCGAAATTCAAATTTTTTCAATTGATCGGTTTTAAAGGAATTCAAATATGCTCCAATAATCCCCTTTAACCATGAAATTTCGGCCTTTAATTTCCAGTGTTGCCCATCTTCCGCATACACTATTAAAAACAATCTGTTTGCGAAGTGTTGACGTTGCTGTGTACTTTGATTTTGATACAACCAGCTTATCAATTCCTCCGGATTTTTCATTGCAAATTGGAGATCTTTACAAAAATTTTTAGGGTACACACTGGTTTTGTGATCGAAATCAATTCCGGAGAGCTTAAAATCCAAAAGCCTGTTTCTGCTGTTCAACGATGGTTCAATACCATCAAACCCGGAAAATATGTTCTCTACCGCCATAGCACTCTGGAAATTATACCAGCGGTTACTGCAATAGTTAAAAAAGTCTTGTTTATCAAGGTTGTGATTAGAAGAAACTATAGCTATCTTTTCCTTTAACAGCTCCCAATTCTTTATTTCATAGATAAAATTCGATTGCTTATCCCAGAGATCATTTTGTTTTCTGTCCCAAACATAGGGAGCTTCCCACCGTTTTTTTAATTCCTCTTCGCTATTGATGAGATCAAGATTTTTCAAAAGAATATAGGGATTAAAACCGGCATTAAGATTAGGCCAAGCAATAGAATTTCCTTGAAGATCTTTTCCCGCTTGCTTTCAAAATAATTGGATGCGATAATAGACAAGGGTACAAAAAAGAAAATAAATTCACTTCCATTTTTTACGGGGGAGAAAACTGCAATAGCAACAGAAACCAACAATGTGATTAAAACCAGCGTATAGGTTGGCCGGGAATTGATACTTGCTTTTTTAAACAAGCCAAAATAGTAGAAAAGCGTCCAGAAAGATACAGCCAGAATTATACTAAGCGGGATGAATAAATCCGGTTCATTGTATAATTGGAAATTGAAACTGCTTTCCTGAAACCAAGCCTGAAAGCTGTAAAACCGATCGTAAAATATGATATGAAACGCTGTTACCAGTAATAAGACGGCGAGCACAGCTACCGCTGGGATCAACCAGTTTTTAAAATAATTGGCAGTATACATTAAAATCCCGCTATATACCACTATAAGGAATAAAATGGACCAGAAATAAAACAGGGATGCAATACATATCCAGAAGGTTGCATCAAAAATTTTCTTTTGAATTTCTTTATGGGATTTTAAGCTTATAATTCTTCTCAAAGCCATTAAAATGCATAAATTGGCTACAATAACCTGATTATCTCTAAGGATTGGTAGAAATGAAACGGAGAAAACAGCAAATAGTACAATCTTGAAAGCGCTTCTTTGAGTGAGTTCATTTTTTCTCGCAATAAAATCCAATACCCAAACCCCTATAATGAAACAGATTAAAATCCCCGTCTTCTTTGCGATAAGGGACATATTAAAATCGGAAAATAAGACTTCAGAGTTTGCAAAAACATAAAATAAAGCCATAACCACTATTACAGCTAAAAAATTTACCGGTTTTGATTTGCTAAAAAAGCTTGTTAGCATTGGGGTTTTTTATATTTTTGTAAAATAATATAACAAAGTTATACAATGAAAGATTTTTTTGAAGGAATCGCATCTCTTTTTGAGGATGTTTTATTCATCCCATTCGATTTGCTTAGAGATTTGGAATTAGAATCCTGGTTTCTCGCCAATTTTGTAAACTGGATTTTTGTACTTGTTGTTTTTGTTGCTTTTTTCTTTTGGATGAAACAACTCAAAAAATTCAACGATAATAATGAGGAGGACCGTGATCCAACTGCACATTCGTTTTTAGGATAGATCAAATCCTAAATCCTTTCTATAATACATCTTATCAAAATGAAGTTTATCTACATTTTGATAAGATTTTTTTAGTGCCTCTTTGTAATCGCTGCCAAATGAGGTAACCGCCAATACCCTACCCCCGTTGGTAACAATTTTACCATTAAACTCTTTTGTACCGGCGTGAAAAACCAGGGAACCTTCCACATCTCCAATACCAGTAATTTCCTTTCCTTTTTCATAATCCTCCGGATAACCTCCTGAAACAAGCATTACCGTTACTGCCGTATTTCCATCGATTTCAATTTCTGTTTTATCAAGGTTTTTCGCAGCCACCTTCTGAAACAATGCTACCAAATCAGACTTTATGCGGGGTAAAACAACTTCTGTTTCCGGATCCCCCATTCGTACATTATACTCAATTACATAAGGTTCGCCCTTCATCACCATCAAACCTATAAAAATAAAACCTTTATAATCTATTTTTTCCTTTTTAAGTCCTTCTACCGTTGGTTTTACAATGCGTTCTTCTATTTTTCGCATCAATTCATCATTTGCAAAAGGAACAGGAGAGATCGCGCCCATTCCGCCGGTATTGAGGCCGGTGTTTCCTTCGCCAATTCGTTTATAATCCTTAGCCGTAGGAAGCATTTTATAATTTTCCCCATCGGTTAAAACAAATACACTTAATTCTATTCCATCCAGGAATTCTTCTATAACAACTTTTTCTCCAGCGTTGCCAAACTTGTTTTCAAGCAACATGTTTTCCAGTTCCTTTTTGGCTTCTGCTACCTCATCCAGAATTAAAACACCCTTTCCACCTGCAAGACCATCGGCTTTCAACACGTAAGGAGCCTTTAGGGTATCTAAGAAATCTTTTCCGGCCTGTAAACTTTCCGAAGTGAAACTTTGATAAGCAGCGGATGGTATTTTATGCATGGACATAAACTCCTTTGCGCGTTCCTTGCTTCCTTCCAGAAGAGCTCCTCTTTTTGAAGGTCCTATTAAAGCAACATCTTTCAATTCCAAATCCTCTGTGAAAAAATTGGAAATTCCCAGCACTAAAGGATCCTCTGGTCCAACAACCACCATTTTTATGGATTCTTTTAATACAAAATCCTTAATTGCATCAAAATTAGTTAGCTTCAAATCTATATTTTTGCCAAACTGTGCTGTTCCGGCATTTCCGGGTGCGATAAAGAGTTTGTCACATAATTCGCTTTGGGAAATTTTATATGCAAAAGCATGTTCTCTACCGCCGGCACCCAAAATTAAAATATTCATGGAGAAGTTATTTTTTGTTCTTGTGCCAAAAATAATTGTTTGTAAATTGAAGCGCTAATTATTTTGAATAAATTAAAGCCATTAAAATTCTTGAACTGGTTTAAAATCTCCCTACAGCTCAATAAATTCCCCATTAACAGGGCTCAAAAATTGCTGCGCGCCATTCAGAATATCCCTGAGACCGAATACCAATCTTATTTGGAAGCGCAACGGAAAAGTATCGTTAACTATCATTTGGCGAATAATTCCAATTATAAAAATTTCTTTGGCAGCCTTTCCTTTTTAAGCTGGGAAGAGGTTCCGGTTATGCAAAAATCTGATCTCCAACACCCATTGAAAGAACGCTTAAGCGACTCCTTCAATAAAAACAACACGTATGTTGGAAAAACATCCGGTTCCAGCGGTCATCCTTTTATTTTTGCAAAAGACCGATTGTGCCATGCCCTTGCGTGGGCAGAATTTATTGACCGGTATCAATGGGTAGATATCGACCTCAACAAATCACTTCAGGCACGTTTTTATGGAATTCCACTGGATTTTTTTGGGAATGTACAGGAACGGTTCAAAGACCGGATGAGCCTAAGAAGAAGGTTTAACATATTTGATCTTAGTGAACAAAAGATGGAAATTTTTTTAAAAAGGTTTAAAAGATCACATTTTGATTATATAAACGGGTATACCAGTGCCATTTTGCTTTTTGCGAAATACCTTAACCGGAAAGAGATCGTTTTAAAAACGATTTGCCCTTCTCTAAAAATATGCATTGTAACTTCCGAAAAGCTTTTTGAAAATGATAAGAAATGTATCGAAAAATCCTTCGGGGTTCCGGTTATTAATGAATATGGAGCAAGTGAAGCCGGCCTGATCGCTTTTGAAAATCCTGAAGGCGAATGGGTAGTAAATTCTGAAGGTTTATATATTGAGATTTTGGACGATGAGGATAAGGTGCTGCCCTACGGGGAAGAAGGAAGGGTTGTAATCACTTCTCTTTACAATAAAGCACACCCTATGATACGCTATGATATTGGCGATATAGGCAGCCTGTCCGGAAAGAGTAGTTTTAAAAAACCTATTCTGCAAACACTTACAGGAAGGACCAATGATGTGGCTGTACTTGCAAATGGTAAAGTTGTTCCCGGACTTACGTTTTATTATGTAACAAAATCAATTATTGAAGATACCGGAAGCATCAAGGAATTTGTGATCTTTCAAACAGAACTGGACCGCTTTAAAATTGAATATGTGAGTGAACAGCCATTCACTTCGGTTCAAATCCAGAAAATATTAGGAGCTATTGAAATTTTTGTGGGTAAAAACCTAAAAGTGGATTTTGAGCAGAAATCCTTTTTAAAAAGGAACAAAAGCGGAAAACTACAACAGTTTACCTCCCTGGTTTAGCCCTCATTGAGGGTTTTATTCCCCTAACCTTACCGCGAAATTTTAAAAGTTTTTATAAATTCATTCCTCGTGGGATTGCCCCGAGGTTTTGATTGTTTTCTTCTGTTTTGTTTTTACAAAAAAATGCTCCCATAAAAAAAGCATCATGTAACCACTGCTTTTTAAAATTCCGAAGTCCAGAAAGCGGTTATATATTTGATAATTATATTTAATCAGTGCCCATTTATTGGTAGAAATGCCGTTTTTCCTTATCCTGTAACAAGCCAGAGGCTGTTGGATCCCTTTACCAAATTTCACCTTTTTTAATACCGAAAGCCATAAGGCCCAATCCTGTCTTTTTCGGAGCAGCGGACTGTAAATTTTACCGGTTTTTGAAACATCATACATTCCGGTAAGGTTGCCAACGTAATTTGCTTTCAGCAATTTTTTGTAACTAAGCTTTTGTGGAGCAACAATGCTTTTTGAAAGATACGCACCACTTTCAGAAATCAAGTGGTAGCTTGAAAAACTCATCGCCAGCTGGTCCTCTGCCATGAATTTTATCTGGACTTCCAGTTTTTGGGGTAGCCAGAGATCATCTGCATCCAGAAAAGCTATAAAATCACCTTTTGCAGCGGTTATCCCTTTATTTCTTGTGGCACCTGCACCTTCATTTTTTAAATTTTTCAATAATTGAACCCTTGGTTCCAACTTTATAATATTTTCGACAATGGAGCAAGTTTCATCTGTTGAAAAATCATCAATAACAAACAGTTCCCAGTTCTTATAGCTTTGATTCTGTACCGAGGCGATCGCTTCCGTAATAAAATTTGCAGAATTATAGGCGGGCATAATCACAGAAACCAATTGCTCATTCATCCTGATGTGGTTTTTAGCGCCTTATATGCCTTGCGAAGTCCTTGTGCTCACTTTTAAACAATTCCTCCTTTGTGAGGCCTTTAAAATAGTTATAGGTGAGCTCCATTCCCTCACTTCTGGAAACTTTGGGTTCCCATCCAAGGATATTTTTGGCTCTGGTAATATCCGGTTGACGTTTTAACGGATCATCCTCGGGCAAAGGTTCGTAAACTATTTTTTGAGTTGAATTAGTAAGTTTAATGATCTCTTCTGCAAACTGTTTAATCGTGATTTCATCGGGGTTTCCAATATTTACAGGATCGCTGTAATCACTAAGCAATAAGCGGTAAATTCCTTCAACCTGGTCATCTACATAACAAAAAGAGCGGGTTTGAGAGCCCTCCCCAAAAACGGTAAGGTCTTCTCCACGCAAGGCCTGACCAATAAATGCGGGGATTACCCGTCCGTCATTTAAACGCATTCGTGGACCGTATGTATTGAAAATACGCGCTATACGGGTTTCAACGCCGTGAAACCTGTGATAGGCCATCGTCATGGATTCCTGAAAACGCTTTGCTTCATCATACACCCCACGTGGTCCTATAGAATTCACATTTCCGTAATAATCTTCATTTTGAGGATGCACAAGCGGATCACCATATACCTCAGACGTAGAAGCGATAAGGATTCGTGCCTTTTTTTCCTTTGCCAGACCCAATAAATGCAAAATCCCCAATGATCCAACTTTTAAAGTTTGAATGGGGATTTTTAAATAATCGATTGGACTTGCAGGGGAGGCAAAATGGAGAATATAATCCAGGTCTCCGGCAACATGAACAAATCTCGTTACATCATAATGATAGAATTCAAAGGTTTCCTCTTTTAGCAAATGGTCAATATTTTTCATATCGCCCGTGATAAGGTTATCCATTCCTATTACTTCAAAACCTTCTTTGATGAACCTGTCACATAAATGAGATCCCAAAAATCCAGCCGCTCCTGTGATCAATATTCTTTTTGCCATAAACTGTTATATGTTACTGATAAGATCCGTTTTATATACTAATAGTTTCTGTTTGATAGACGTCCCTTACGGCTTCTTCCCAAGGTACCGGAGTGAACTTTAGGGTTTTTATCAGCTTTTGCTTGTCCAATACACTATACCGTGGTCTGGCTGCAATTGTTTTATAGGAATTATCCTTGTTAAGCTTAATTTTCTCAAGGTTGTTTGAGACCCTTAAAATTTCTTCGGCAAATCCATACCAGGTTGTTTCTCCCAAATTGCTAAAATGATACAGGCCATAATCTGAATTTTTTTCGCGGATAAGTTTTAAGACCAATTGTGCCAAATGATTTGCATTGGTGGGCGTTCCTGTTTGCTCTGTGGTAATATTCAAAATTGCCTTTTCAGCAGCTTTCTTTAGGATGGTATTGTAAAAATTATGACCAAATTCTGAAAATAACCAGGAAGTCCTAAAAATAAAATATTCGTTCATATTTGCCTGAATATAGGTTTCTCCTTTAAGTTTTGAAGCCCCGTAAACATTGATAGGGTTAGTGCTATCTGTTTCAAGATAGGGTCTGCTTGTCTTTCCGTCAAAAACATAATCTGTGGAGATATGGATTAAAACCGTCCTGTTTTTTTTACAAATTTTAGCAAGATTTTTAACCGCATCGGCATTGATCTTCAAGGCTTTTTCCTGTTCAGATTCGGATTTTTCTACATTGGTATAGGCTGCAGTGTTGATGCAATAATCAATTCGTTTGCTCTTAAAACATTCCTCAAGATCACACTGTGAAGTAATATCGATTTCCGAAGAATCCATGAAAAGCCAGTCGATAGAATCTTCGGCCTTAGAAAGTCTTTTAATACAGGATCCCAATTGACCCGAGGCACCGGTGACTAAAACTGTTTTCATATTGAGTTTTTATTGGTTTGGGTAACTTCAAATGTCTTAGGTGAGCAGGTTCATAAAAATCCTGAGTTTCCTAAATGTATTATTGAAAAAATTCTTTTAATGTTGGTAATTTAAGGTCTTTTTCAGATAAAATCATTTTTTCTTCCAGAAATCCCCAGTCTATTGCAAGTGAAGGATCATTATAGATAATCCCGTATTCTGATCCCGGATAATAAAACCGGTCACATTTATAGGAAAAAACCGAAGTTTCGGAAAGCGTTATAAACCCATGGGCAAAACCCTGCGGAACAAAAAGCTGATGCTGATTCTCTTCATTCAGAATAATTTTGTGTACTTTCTTGAATGTTGGAGAGTCCTGCCTAAGATCAACCACCACATCCATGACTTCTCCGTAAATAACACGCACCAGTTTTGCCTGTGCAAAATCCCCTGCCTGAAAATGCAGACCTCTTAAAACCCCTTTTTTTGAGACTGATTGATTGTCCTGAACAAATTCAATATCCAGACCCGTGGCTTCCTTAAATTTCTCTTTATGATACGCTTCCATAAAAATTCCCCGGTGATCCTTGAATATATCTGGAGTTACCACGAAGCAATCTTTTAATGGAGTTGGCTGAAATTGCATAGATTTATTATGAATTGAATATTTGTTCCAATATTTTTTCTGTGATAAGATAGGTAGGTTTTACCCCGGTAGTTCCCAATCCACCCGATGCCAGAGTGCTCCCGGTTATCAAAGGATTATCTGAAGCATAATAGGCATAACGCACTTTTACGTTCTCGTTTATATTTCCGCGAAGTTTTGAGGCAGCCTGAATCGCTTTTTGATAATGAGCACCTTCCATTTCGAGGCCTACAACATTCCAGGTTGATTCCTGAAAAAACCTCAGAATATCCTTATTCTGTAAAGAAGTTCCCAATACCGTGATCATAGATCCATCAACCACTTTAATTTGGCTTTCTTCAAAATCAGATTTTTTTAGTTCGTTGTTAAAGGGATAATTATCTGCAGTACCTTCAAACAAATGGGCAGAAGGGATCATAATATCGCCTTTTCCTCCATCTAAGATTCCTGCTTTTCCCATGATGGAAATTGAACTCGCATTTAAATGGATCTCATTTTCCTCAAAAGTATAAGGTTTCAGGAGTTCATCCATGGTTTCGTAAGCCTGTTCTCCAAAAGCATAATCCATTACTACAATCACAGGTTTTTCATCTTCTGGTTTATCTTCAAATACAGAATTTCTGTAACCATTTTTTAATTTGGAGGTGTCAAATATCTGTACATCGATGTAAGCCCCACTAAAATCTTCAAGAAATTTCATGCCGTTTTCCAAAGCCACTTTCATCACCTTATTGCGCAATTGCCCGTTGGCAGTATCGCTTAGTTCTGCATATAGTTCCATCGAACTTTTCTTCTTCAACTCCTCTTTTAAAGCTATTGGAGCATACAAAGTGTTCATCACGCTATGCATATTTGCACTTATAATATGGATGGGACGATGCATTAAGTTGTTGTCCAGCAAATGCTTTTTAATGGAGTCTGCCCAAATCTCTCCGTGGATGTGATGACCAAGGCGTTCCCTAAGAACAGGGCTAAAAGTAACAATGCGTTTATTGGATTCGATGGTTTCTTCAATAGCCAATTTACCCAGCCAGTAGATGATATGTAAAAAACGCTCCTCATTTTCGGGAATCATGAATTTTGGGTACAGCATTGTAACCTCCTTAAAGGTTCTTCCCAGGATATTTGAAGTATGCGTTAAGGCTATTTCACGTTCTATTTGTGAAAGCTCTTTTTTAAGCACTGCTTCTTCAAGTTTTTTCCAATCCCTAGTCATCTCACCATCTTCATCAATAATCACCCTTCGCATTATTTTATGCGACTCCATAAACAAAAAGGTCAAGTGCGTAAGGATATCGTAGATCTCAGACCGTCCTCTGGTGATCTCAATATTCATTTGTTCCTCATCGATCCTGTAACAATTTCTACGTCTTTTTGGAGGGACAATAGGCTTAAAATGTGAATTGGCATAGCCTTCATCACTGGTTAAGTTAATATACCTGCATTCTTCAATTCCTTTTGGCAAACGGTCTATAACATATAAAAGCCCTTCCAGTTCCACTTTTTCATCGGCTATTGAGCCATAAATTTCGGGCCTTAGTGTCAAAAGAGATTCCCTTAAGGTATCTCCAGAAATTCCCATTGGCTTATAAAATCCGCGATTGAACAAATGCCGCATGGTGATATACATGCGTTCAATGGCATTGGTGCTTTCCTGTGCCCGGGTTCTCCCCATCAATTTAAAATTTCCCATTCTAATCTATTTCTTTTTTATTTTCTCGAGATCATCGGCAATTTTTCGATCGTTTGATAATCTTGGTAATTTGTTTTGTCCTCCCAGTTTTCCTATAGATTTCATATACTTCTGAAATCCATTTTCTGGAATTGTTGTTACTTTTAACTTCTGAAGTATACTGCCTTCAATTAAATCAAAATAATAGGAATTTTGCTCTTGCATGGACCTGTCAAGGATCTCGATAAATTCATTCATATTTTCAGGTTCCTGCTCAAATTCCACAAACCATTCGTGATATGGTAATTGATCTCCATTTGGAGTAATTTGCGGAGCCACGGTAAATTCTGAAATTCTTGCAGCAGTTTTTTCTGTAGCTTCCTGCATTGCAAATTCCACTTCTTTTGCTATCACATGTTCTCCAAAAGCCGAAATAAAGTGCTTGATCCTTCCGGAAACCATGATACGGTAGGGTGCTAATGAGGTAAACTGAATGGTATCTCCAATATTATATCCCCATAAACCTGCTGTTGTAGAGATGATCATCACGTAATTAATCCGTTTTTCAACCGCCCCAATTCCTAATCTGGCAGGATTTTCTTCAAAAAATTCATCTGCTTTTATAAATTCATAAAATATTCCTGAATCCAGCTGAAGCAACATTCCTTTTTCATCCTGTTTATCCTGAAACGCAAAAAACCCTTCTGAAGCAGGGTATAACTCAATACTATCAACTTTTCTACCTATCAGGTTTTCAAATTTTGCGCGATAGGGTTCATAATTCACCCCGCCATAAATAAACAGGTTGAAATTAGGAAAAAGATCGCCTACAGCTTTTCCTGTTTTTTGATGAAGTCGTTCAAAATACATTTGCACCCAGGAAGGAATTCCGCTTATCACAGTCATATCCTCTGCTTTTGTTTCCTCCACAATCGCATCCACCTTGGTTTCCCAATCTTCAATACAATTGGTTTCCAGCGTGGGCATTCTATTCTTTTGAAGATAACTGGGAACATAATGCGCTACAATTCCCGAGAGTCTTCCCAGTTTCACTCCATTTTTATCTTCCAGTTCCGGACTTCCCTGTAAAAAGATCATTTTACCATCCACAAAATCAGCTTTCCCTGTTTCCGCTATATAACAAAGAATAGCGTTTCTGGCAGCATTAATATGCGTTGGCATGGATTCTTTGGTAAGCGGAATATACTTTGCTCCACTTGTTGTTCCAGAGGTTTTTGCATAATAAAGAGGTTTTCCGGGCCATAAAATATCTTTTTCGCCGGCAACCATTTTATCTACATAAAACCGAAGCTCTTCATAATCTCTTACAGGAACATTTTTGATAAAATCCTCATGGGAGGAGATATTTTGGAAATTGTGGTCTTTTCCAAACCGGGTATTTTTTGCAAATTTTATAAGATCCTGAAATACCCGTTCCTGGGTTTCTAAAGGATGCGTGGCCCACGAATCTATTTTATGCCGGATATATCTGGCAAATAGTTTAGCTGAAAAGGATTTTATAGACATAAATTTTTAATCAAAATCAATATAATCTGTTGGATTTACAGGATTTCCTTCTTTCCATAGTTCAAAATGAAGATGGGGACCTGTACTGTATTCTCCGGTAGAGCCAGCGGCGGCAATCACTTCGCCGGATCTCACAAAATCACCCTGCTCCTTGGCAAGGGAAGAGTTGTGTTTATAAACGGAAATCAGGCCGTAATTATGTTCTATGATCATGACATATCCGGTACGGGCACTCCATTCTGCAAAGATCACCCTGCCATCGGCAACTGCTTTAACCGGTGCATTTTTTGGAACAACTACATCTACTGCAAAATGCCGGGTTTTAATATCATATTTTTCAGAAATTGATCCCTTAACCGGCGGAAATAATGCAAATTCCATCTCGGAACCGGCTGTTTCAAAAATATTATATTTATCCTCTTGTGCAACCTGATCCCTTAATAGAGAATCTGCACGGGAAGGGTTTAAATTTATTGGGGAAGGATCATTTTTTCCCCGCTTTACCACAGAATCCCTATTTAAACCTGTGCTATCCAATTCACCCGTCAATACACGTTTTACCGACTCGTAGTATTGGTTGTTCAACATCAGGACTCTTTGAAGGGAATCTGTTTTATAGGCCAACTCTGTAGCCTGTCTTTTCAGCTTTGCGGAAGAGTATCCGGGAATATATTCCCTTAAACCGGTAAAGGCTATTAAAAATGTAGTGCCCGCGATTAAGATGATCGCACTTAGCGTTAACACAACAAATACATTAAGACGGGTTAGCTTAAAGGATAATCGCTCTTCAAAAGTATCTTCATTTAAAATTACAAGCCTGTATTTATGCAGTAATTTAGTGGCGAATTTTTTCTTATCTTTTTTATTACCCATTTTTTTTGAAGCTTTTACAAAGATAGTATAAAGTTAAATTTATACTATTTTATTGTTGGAAAACGTTTGTTTCAAGGATTTCTTAGTAAGTTTGTAAGACAAAACTTTTTATTATGAACGCACTGATTTTACCACTGATGATAGGAGCACCACAAATTATTCTAATTGTTATAGTTATATTGCTCTTATTTGGTGGCCGTAAAATACCAGAATTGATGAGAGGTTTGGGTAGCGGAATAAAAGAATTTAAAGATGCTTCCAAAGATGATGATTCTGACAATAAGAAGAAGGTACCTGAAGAAAACAAGTAGTACTTTCTATAACCCTTTAAAAAAGCCCAATTTGAAATTGGGCTTTTTTTTATTCTATTTTCGCCGATTTGAGGATAGCTTCCAGTTCAAACATATTATCCCGTTTTGCTGTTGACGGTGAAAATGCAAAACCTTCCAAAATCAGGTATCGGTTATTTGCACTATCACGTACCGCATAATTGATAAATGGACCCGCCATAAATGCATTTTTCACCTCCCAGGTACCTTTTGTTTCGTAAGCGAACTTTTTGTCAATCTCACTTTCAAATAAATAAGGAGCGTACGCCTCCTCCGTGATCATATAGCTTCCTTCAAGAGGTCCGGGAATGTGCGTCTTCCCAATAGAATCCCTCATTCTTATAATATTGGAAACCACACTGGAATCATTTTCTATGGAACTTATAGGAACCTGATACACCATAATTTCCATATTACCGCTTGGGATATCCTTTCTTATCCAAAAGAAATCCTCATCTTCAATCGCGTATCTGTAGGCAGAAGGAAATTTCAGGGAAACCCCAAATTGCTTTTTCAACTTCTCATCATTCTTCAGGGATTTATGGATCCTTCGTTGTTTTTCCTTTACTTCGGTAGTCTTCAAAATATCGATGATACTATCTGAGTGTTTATTGATTTGATCTACTATTTCCTGTGGGTTATTTCCGGAGATTAAAATTCCGGTTTGAGGATGGGCGAAAGGATCATTAAAAACCTTAAAATTTGCAGGTTTATCAGATTCGATTTTTACGAACAATCTGTTTTTTCGCACAAATCCGGAAAAGGCTTCCGGAGGCATTTGGTTCAAAGAAAATAAGGGTTCTTCCTGCGGCAATCCATCTACGGCTGCAGCCAGATTTTTACGAAGAGCCTCACCTACCTGTCCTTCCCATTTTTCATTTTCAATTATTACAGAAACGTTATTGATGTTTCCTGAGGAATTTGTAAGGATAATTTCATTCTGATTTTCAGAATCATTACAGCTTACAAAAAGTGAGGCTGCAATCATTCCAAAGAATATAAAATTCTTCATATACTGGTTTTTAAAAGAAGCTCCTATCCTCGTGAAAGTTTTAGGACCGTCCCTGGTTTAAGGTTTGTATTGGTTATTCCATTCCAACTCCTCAAATTTTGTACCGTAATTCCAGGGAACTTCTTAGAGATACTCCAGAGAGAGTCTCCGCTTTTGACTGTATATGATTTTGTTTCGGTTGTATTGTTAGATCTTTCATTGGCAGAACTTGCAAGGCTCACGGGCTTTCGGGAATAAATAGTAAGATATTGACCCACCCTTAAGTTGTTTCCGCTAAGGCTATTCCAGCTCTTTATACTGCTAATTCCTACACCATATTTTTGAGCGATCTTTCCAAGATAATCACCACTTTTTACACGATATCTCACCTTGTCTTCAGCTTCAACATAAGTTGGCATTGCTTTTTCATTTACTACCAACTCGGTTTTAGCGAAATTATAAATAGCATCCTCGTTATTTACAAACATTCCAACGCTTTTTCTAGGCATCCGGAGCGCATAGGCTTCATCTTCAACATAAGGAATGATATCCAGTTTATAACTGGGATTTAAAAACTGCAACATCTCCTTTTCTACCCCGGTTACCTTTGATATATGATCGAAAGTAAGCAATTGTTTCACGTGGATGGTATCGGTTTCAAAAAATGCCAATTCAGGCTTTTCAGGCTGGAAACCATGTTCCTCTGCATATTCAAATAAATATAATGTAGCCAGGAACGCTGGAACATATCCCGCGGTTTCTCTTGGTAAATAGGAACGTAATTTCCAATAATTGGTAGATCCCCCACTACGACGGATGGCTTTGGAAACATTTCCCGGACCGGAATTATACGATGCCAGCACCATGTCCCAGTCCCCAAAGGTGCGGTAAAGACTGGCAAGGTATTGCACCGCGGCTTCTGTAGCCATAATTGGATCCATTCGTTCGTCTACATAAGAACTCACATCCAGACCCTGCATTTTTCCGGTTGCAAACATAAACTGCCAGAGTCCTGTAGCTCCCATATGAGATTTGGCCCTGGGATTTAAAGCAGATTCCACGATGGCCAGATATTTAATTTCCAGTGGAACATCATACCTGTCCAATTGCTGTTCGAACATTGGGAAATAATATTCGCTTAAAGCCATTAGACGCTCCATAGACTTCTTATTGCGCTTTAAATAAGATTTTATTACGCTTTCCAGAATTGGATTATACTCTACATTGAAAGGAGTTCGTGCATTTAATTTTGCAAGTCTTGCTTTTAAGGTATCTGTAGGCAATTCTTTATAGACCACTTCAGAATAGTCCTGTTCCCGGATCTCGCGTTGCATCTTTTCAAAAAGATCTGAATTCAACAACTCTGATTTCCAAACCGAATCTATGGCTGCAGCCTTTGGCAGGTCTTGAAAATTTGATAGTTCATCAACTTTTGCCCCTATAGGCAATCGGTTTTTAAATTCGGGATCCGGTTTTAGCAATTTTATGCTGCTGCTGTCCTTTTTTTCAAAAACCTGAACCCTGAAATTTGCTTTCTGAGTATTATTAGCCTTGGCCGTATTTATTTGTTTATTTGGTTTTTGAGCATAGACACCTAAAAAAACAAACAACATCAGGAAAGAGATCGTTTTTTTCATTTCGCCGTTGTATTATGGTTGAGAACGGATTTTTTTAAATTTTAGTACCTACTCTCCGGAAATTGCCTCGATCCCGGGCAAGGATTTTCCTTCCAGCATTTCAAGCATAGCACCACCTCCGGTAGAAACATAACTCATTTGATCTTCAAGACCAAATTTTTTCACAGCAGAAACCGAATCCCCTCCACCAACCAGAGAAAATGCACCATTTTTAGTAGCTTGTCCAATAGCTTTTCCAAGTTCTATTGTTCCTTTTGAAAAAGCATCCATCTCAAAAACACCTATAGGGCCATTCCAAAGTATGGTTTTAGATTTAGCGATCACATTAGAAAAACTTTCAATGGTTTTTGGGCCTGCATCAAGTCCCATCCATCCATCTGGAATATTGTCTATGGGAGTGATATTGGTATTGGCCAATTCAGAAAAACTGTCGGCAATCACAGAATCAATTGGCAAATGGATCTCCACACCCATTTTTTCTGCTTTTGCAAGAATTTCCAATGCCAGCTCCTGTTTATCTTCTTCAATTAGTGAACTTCCTACATTTCCTCCACGAGCTTTTATAAAGGTAAAAGCCATTCCTCCACCAATAATAAGATGGTCAACTTTTCCAAGAATATTCTCTATTACGGTAATTTTTGAAGAAACTTTAGCACCTCCTAAAATTGCAGTTACAGGTTTCTCTGCAGATTTTAAGACCTTATTCAAACTTTCAATTTCCTTTTGAAGCAAATATCCAAAACATTTATCTTCAAAATATTTTGCGACAACAGTGGTAGAAGCATGAGCCCTGTGGGCTGTTCCAAAAGCATCATTTACATAGATATCTCCAAGTTTTGAAAGTTGTTTGGCAAAATCTGAATCTCCTTCTGTCTCCTCTTTATGATATCTAAGATTTTCAAGTAAAAGAACCTCACCAGGTTTTAAGTTATTGGCGGCCTTCTCTGCAACTTCCCCTACACAATTGTTTACAAATTTTACATCTACGCCAAGAACTTCAGATACCTTTCCAACAATTTGCTCAAGAGAATACTTGGATTCATTGTTCTCTGGCCTTCCTAAATGAGACATTAAAACAACGCTTCCGCCGTCTTTTAATATTTTTTCAATCGTAGGTTTAGCAGCTTCAATCCTGTTAGCATCACCTACCTTCCCGTCTTTATCTACAGGAACATTAAAATCTACGCGAATTAATGCTCGTTTGTTTTTAAAATTAAAATCGTCAATTGTTTTCATCTTCTTTTAGTGTCTATAGTTCCGCGACATTATCGGGAATAATTAATTAAATTTCTTCAGTTATTTGACCAGATCCTTATTTGGCCATTTTTTAGGGGGTATGTATATTACAAATATAAATTTTTCTGAAGATATAAAGTGGAGATTAATTTTATCTTTGCTTATGCTTTTTTCTGAAGTTTTAGGCTTACCCCACATCAAAAATCATTTAACCACTACCGCAGATAGAGGACGCATTCCACATGCACAACTATTTACCGGAAATCATGGCAGCGGGATACTCCCCATGGCAATCGCCTATGCCCAATATATTTTATGCGAAAATTCAGGTGGTGAAAACATCTCCGGAATACAGTCCTGTAATAGCAGGTTTAAAAAATTAGCCCATCCGGACCTTCATTTCGCGTTTCCTGTAGCAACAACAGATACCATAAAAAAGCACCCAGTTTCGGGAAATTTTATGGATTCCTGGCGGGAATTTATCCATGAGAATCCCTACGGGAGTCTTTTTGACTGGTACCTCAAGCTTGGAATTGATAATAAACAAGGACAATTAGGTGTGGATGAAGCGCAGGAAATTGTAAAATCCCTTTCGCTAAAATCCTATGAAGGTGGTTATAAAGTGATGCTTATCTGGATGGCCGATAAAATGAATACAGCCTGTTCCAATAAACTTTTAAAACTTATCGAGGAACCACCGGATAAAACTCTGTTTATTTTAATAGCCGAAGACGAGGAGCAAATTATTCAAACCATAAGATCCCGTTGTCAAATTCTTCGATTTCCTCCGCTTGCCGAAACGGTAATTGCTCAGGAATTAGAGAAAAACAAGAAAATTGATGCTCTTTCAGCAAAAAAAATTGCCATCCAGGCCAATGGAAATTTTGCGCAGGCACTGCATATTTTAAAAAATGATTCCGGCGATGAACAATTTGAAATCTGGTTCATTTCCTGGGTGCGAAGTGCTTTTAAAGCAAAAGGCAATAAAGCCGCAATTCATGATTTGATAGATTGGAGTGCAGAAATTGCAGGAATTGGCCGTGAAACCCAAAAAAGCTTTTTAGCCTATTGTCTTGATTTTTTCAGACAAGCTTTAATGTTCAATTATAATGCAAAAGACCTGGTCTATCTACAACCGAAATCGGCTACTTTCAAGATGGAAAAATTTGCCCCTTTTATACATGGTGCAAATATTTTAGCGATCACTTCTGAAATCCAGGATGCCATGTATCATATTGAACGAAATGGAAATGCAAAAATCATACTTACAGACTTATCAATAAAACTAACCCGACTTTTACATCAAAAAGCAGCTTAATCGTTAAAATATGCTAAACCTTCAAACCTATATTACGGAGATCTTAATTCTCGTCTTTATTCTTATCACGTTTTTACAATCCGGAATCGATAAAATAACCGACTGGAAAGGAAATACAGGATGGCTTAAGGAACATTTTTCTAAAACATTTTTAGCCGGGCAGGTACCTTTGATGGTAGGTACCATACTAATTCTTGAGGTAATAACAGGTATTTTGGCTGTTGTTGGGATCTTTCAATTGATCACAACCGGAGAACTTCTTTTCGCACTTTACACCTGTATATTAGCGGCAATCACTTTGTTAATGTTATTGTTCGGACAAAGAGTGGCGAAAGATTATGTTGGAGCTTTTACCATTTGTGGATATTTTATAGTGGTTATTTTTGGTGTATATATTCTTTCCTAAATTATAACCAGAAACTTAGACTCAACTTCAATTTTCCATATAAAAAAACGCATCAGACTTATAGCCTGATGCGTTTTTTTTATGTGCTAAAGGGGGGACTAAAGAAATAATTTATTCTTTATAACCTTCATTAAGTTTTTCAAGGATTACCTCTGTGATATCCAAACCTTCTTCAGCATACATAATATTTGCAGATTCGTTTGAACCAAAAATATAGGTGTAATCATTCTCTTCACCATATACTTTCACGTAGTCCTTCACCTTATTCACGATAGAATCGATTACCGCGTCGCTTTCACTGCGCAATTGATTACCCATCATTTGTTGCTGCTGCTGAATAGTTTGCTGCTTTTGCATTAATTCCTGCTCTTTTTCCTGTCTTTGAGCAGTAGATAACGTACTCATATTTTCCTGGTATGCCTGAACTTCTGCCTGGAAACTTTGAGCCAAAGAATCCAATTCTCCTTTGATCCTGTCGGATTTTGATGTGAATTCAGATTCCACATCTTTCATCTCCTTATATTCCTGAATAAGTTTGGTCGTATCTACATACGCGGTTTTTTCCTGATTACAACTTGTAAGACCGGCAGCTACTAAAACTACCAATATTAATTTTTTCATGATTTTAATTTTGTTTAGCCGCAAAAGTAACAAAGTAAGATTGTAAAAAATAATTAATTTTCGAAATTACTAATTATAATTAAATTCTATAGTAACGGTCGCAAAAATAGTAAATTGAAATAGAAAACGCATTGATGCAAGCTTCTCAGGTCAATTTCCAGACGAAAAACTAGGTGCAGGTTATTGATTAAGCCAATAATCGCTTAAAACAGCTTAAAATGAGTTTTATTTTGATTTTCGGAAGAAATACACCAACGAGGAATACTCTGTAGTTGATCGCGCTTTAAAATTCGATTTAAACCCGATTGCAATTGCTTTTAAAAAATTGCTTGTCCCTGTTTTATATTTTTCGGAAAGAAGGCTTACATAAAAGGAATCAAAAATTAATGGTTTGAGATCGGTCTGTTTAAACCCGTATCCCGAAAAAAGGTGTTTAAAGCTTTGTTGCGAAAAATGCCAAAGATGCCGGGGGACATCGTAAGCTGCCCAAAATTCTTCGTAATATTGGGCATCATAACTCTTATAATTTGGAACCGCAATTATCAATAATCCATTTTTCTTGAGAAGGTGTTCCAATTCGATTATCTGACTTTTTAAATCGTATACATGTTCAAGAACATGCCACATCGTTATTACATCAAATTTTTCCGACTTGAAGTTGTGGGAATTTACAGACAATTTAATTCCTTTTTCCAAAGCTCTTTTTCGGGCTTTTTTATCGGGCTCTATTCCGTGAACTTTCCATCCCCTCTTTTTTGCCTCGTTTAAAAAATCACCTGTTCCAGCTCCAATGTCCAGAATAGTTCCTTTTTCCGTAACTTTTCTTTCTATCCATTTCAGCTTTTTTAAAAGCATGTGTTTTTTAACCTGATGATAGATCTTCTCTATCAAAGATTTTTTGGAATCGGTATGTGAAATGTAATCTTCGCTTTTGTAATATCCGGGGATTTTTTTTAAATCAGGTTTGGGAAAAGTAGCAAGCATTTGTTTTTCAGGGTCAAATAACAAATCGAATTGTTCCTTTGAAACCGTATGATCTTTACACGAGATAAAAACTGAATTTTTATTTTGTATACCGGATTCTATCATTGAATTTATTGCTGTACTTTTTTAAAATAAAACATATTTCAAAATTGTTCCACGTGAAACAATCTGTTTTTATCTTCCCATATAAACCAATAGAACCGAAACATCGCTAGGACTCACACCGCTTATTCTTGAAGCCTGGGACACTGTAACAGGTTGGATCCTATTCAGCTTTTCACGAGCTTCATAAGACATGGATTTAATGTGAGAATAATCGAAATTTTTAGGAATCTTAACCTCTTCTAAACGATGTAACTTATCGGCGTTATTCTTTTCCTTATCTATATATCCGGAATACTTTATTTGAATCTCAGTTTGCTCCAGCATCTCTTCATTCAAATCATGTTCTGCTACATATTCCTTTACCCCGGGAAATGTTTTAACATCCTCCATCGTAATATTTGGTCTGGAAAAGATCTTAAAAATCTTATCGCTTTGTTTCATTACGGCAGAATCTTTTGACTCTAAAACAGGGTTTGAAAATTCTGGAACCACACTTGTTTCTTTTAAAAAATTCACGAACCCAAAAGATTTCTCTTTCTTCTCTTCCATTTTTCGCATCCTTTTTTCACCAGCCAACCCTAATTTATAGGATTTTTCAGTTAACCTGAAATCGGCATTATCCTGCCGAAGCAACGTCCTGTATTCTGCTCTGGAAGTAAACATCCGGTAAGGCTCCTCGGTTCCTTTTGTGATTAAATCATCAACCAGAACCCCGATATAAGCTTCGTCTCTTTTCAAAATAAAAGGATCTCTTTCCTGAACTTTTAGCGCGGCATTTATACCGGCCATCAAACCCTGGGAGGCTGCTTCCTCATAACCGGTAGTTCCATTGATTTGACCGGCAAAAAATAAGCCTTCAACCAATTTTGTTTCCAGGGTATGCTTTAACTGAGTAGGTGGAAAATAATCGTATTCAATAGCATATCCCGGTCTAAAAAATTTCACTTTTTCAAATCCGGCTACAGATTTTAAAGCTTTGTACTGAACATCTTCAGGAAGGGAAGTTGAAAACCCATTTACATACATCTCTACCGTATTCCAACCTTCAGGCTCAACAAATAATTGATGCCTGTCCTTATCGGCAAACCTATTGATCTTATCTTCTATAGACGGGCAATATCTTGGCCCAATACTTTTAATCCTACCGTTGAACATTGGAGAACGGTCAAAACCTTCTTTCAATATATTATGCACCTCATTGGAGGTATATGTCATGAAACAGGAACGTTGTTTTGCCAGAGGTTTTGTTTCATCCAGATAAGAGAATTTGGAAGGAATTTCATCACCGGGTTGATCCACCATTTTTGAATAATCCAATGAACGCCCATCAACTCGCGGAGGTGTTCCGGTTTTCATTCTGCCGGATTCAAATCCAAGCTGAACAAGTTCTTCTGTTATTCCCGTAGCAGCTCTTTCCCCTGACCGACCGCCACCAAAATTTTTATCTCCAATATGAATGAGGCCATTTAAAAATGTACCGTTTGTAAGCACCACAGATTTCGCCCTTACTTCAAGTCCAAGAGAAGTTCGCACCCCGGCTATTCTATTTTCTTCCACGATTAAACCGGCCACCATTTCCTGATAAAAATCAAGATTTGCAGTATTCTCAAGCCGCAATCTCCAGTGTTCAGCAAACATCATTCTATCACTTTGAACCCTGGGGCTCCACATGGCAGGACCTTTGGATTTATTGAGCATTTTAAACTGAATGGCACTGGTGTCACTCACCAATCCGCTATAACCACCAAGGGCATCAATTTCGCGAACAATTTGTCCCTTTGCAATTCCGCCCATAGCGGGATTACAACTCATTTGTGCAATATTTTGAAGATTCATGGTGATAAGCAAGGTGCTGCTTCCCATATTGGCCGCTGCTGCTGCTGCCTCACTTCCGGCGTGACCGCCTCCTACCACAATTACATCATATTCCTTATCAAACATATAACTTCTTTATTTTCTATTGTTCCACGTGGAACAATTTAAGTTTTTCCTCTTCTTTACCTCTCATCAAAGTGGATTCTTCTTCACTTTTGTCTTTGTATCCACAAAGGTGCAAAACCCCGTGGATTATAACCCGTCGCAATTCTTCCTCAAAACTAACATTGAATTCCCTTGAATTTTCCTCAACCCGTTCCGTGCTTATATAAATATCGCCCTGTAGTATATTCCCTACAGAATAATCAAAAGAAATGATATCGGTATAGGTGTCATGGTCCAGATATTTCATATTTATATCCAGCATATAATCATCATTACAAAAAATATAACTAATCTCTTCCAGCTTTTTGCCTTCCGATTCAATTACACCTTCTATCCAAATTCCATAAGATTTCTCATGATCCAGTTGGAACTCATTTTCCGAATAAAAATTAATTTTCGACTCCTTCAAAATACCGCTTTACTTTTTCTTTATAAACAGGGCGCAAAGGTAAGGTTTGTCTGTTTAAAATTTCTGTAGAATTAAAATATTCTTTTGCCCTAATGATTTGGTCTTTAGCACGGTTCTCATAAATATTCTCATTAGTTCTGGAAGTTCTCCTTTCCTCTTCCTCCTGCTCCATCACGGCACTTTCAAGTTGAAGCAATCTATGCACGATCCGGTTCATCCTTTCGAGCGTCTCCGTATTAAATCCTTTTTCAAGCACATCCCTTTCCAAATTCTCCATTTCCCTTAACAAACCGGAATTTTTCTTATCCAAACCACGCTCCTTTAACGCATCTTCCAGTTGCTGCCTAAGCATTTGTTGTTCTTTGAATATCTCATACAACTCACCGCTCATCTCTTCGCCCAATTTATCCGCTCCCTTTTCCTCTCCATTTTGATTTCCGTCTTTAGCATCTTTTCCTTCACCTTCTTTGGGTTCCTCTCCTTTACCCTGAGACATTCCCTGCTGCATTTTTTCCTTTAACTGTTCCTGGGATTGAATTATATCGGGAAGCTGCATTCCTTTTCCATCCCCACCAGATCCTGGCTGCGGATTTGCCATTTCCTGCATATTGCTCAAAACATCACTCAGCATTAAAGCCAGCTCATTGGTTCCTGTCATCACGTATTGTTGACTCGCAGTACCCTGCGGTAATTGATGTTCAGCAAGACGTTCCAGAGATTTATCTATATTGAACTCAATATCTGTTAATTTGGAGGTGATCTTCTCTGTGATCATTGGATTGTTTAGCGCCAGAGAAAAAATACTATCGTCTATATGGCGGAAGTGTTCCTTTAAAACCTGCTGCTTCCTCAATTCCTTGGCGTACCCAGGATTGTTGATCCTTATATCCCTGAAATTAAGTAGTAAATCTTCCTGTTCAAAGGAAAAAACAATTAGGTTACTAAGAATTTGCCGCATACTTTCAATATTGGCATTTAGTTGTTCCCCCTGAGCCATCATTTGAGAAGCTTTCATTTTCTTACTCATCTCCTTCATTTTTTCTGCGGCTTTCTGCTGATTCTTTCCGGCATCCTCTGCCTTATTATTTTCAAGATTTTTTTCCGCCTGTTGTTGCTCTTCCTTAATTTCCTCTTCCTTTTCCTCTTCCCTTCCAAGATCCATCGGCTTCTTTAAATTCTCATTTTCCTTTTCCAACACCTCCATCTGTTTCTGAAATTCTTCAAATTCCTTTGATATTTCTTCCTGATTTTCGACAGAATTTAATGAATCCTGATCTTTTAAAGCCTCCTGCTTCTGAGCTGATTCGCTTAGATCGTTTGCAAGTTTTTGGGTTTTTTCCTGAACGTAATACCGCTTGGTCAACTCCAGGAGTTGCTCGAGGTTCTTTTGTTCGGTGCTGTTTTGTTTGGAGAGTTTTTCAAGCTTTTCGGTTAATTCCTCCCGACTGATCTTATCCGAATATTTTTGCAATTCTTCCAGTAAGGCTTCGCTTTCCTGAAGCCGTTTCTCATTCCGTTCCAACCTTTCTTTAAGTTCCTCTTTAAACTCGCTGCTTTCCTTAGTCCCAACTTTATCCTCCAGACTTCGCTTCAACTTTTCAGAATAATTCTTCATCATTTCTGTTTGTTGCTTTTGGCGCTCCAAAAAACTATCTAGTTTTTTCCTGTCGTTGTAATTAAGCTGCTCTTTTTGTTTCTGAAGCTGGGAAAGTTCCTTTAATTCCTGTTCTGAAAGCTGCATTTTATCAAGACTCTGTGTTAGATTTTCTATAGATTCCTCCTGTTGCTGAAGCCGTTCTTCTACGATCTCATTATCAGATTTTTCCCTGAAATTAAAAATTTCACTTTTGCTTCGCTTAGCTCCCCGAATTCCGTCGTTATCGAAAACCTCAAAATAAACATTGTACTCTTTTCCCTTTTCCAAAGATAAATTTCCGGGAAATGAGCTAAGAAATTCATTAAAAACCTGATTCTCTATTGAAATTTCGATTTTTTCAGCTTTATCCTCTTCATTATCAGTATAATAAACCATATTTAGGGCAGAAACTGCGTGATCATCTGAAACCTTTCCGAAGAAATAAAGACTTTCCCCGTCAATACTATCAATTTTATGTTCTACCGTTATCTGTGGAAACTGATCCTTTATTACAGAAATAGAATATTCCAGCATCTCATGATCTTTTACCCGGGAATTTGAAGTTTTGATCTTGTACTCAAAATTTGAATATACAGGTTTGGTGAGACTAAAACTGGCATCCTTCCTACCAAACTGAATCGTGCTGTCCTTTAAAACAAAAGCAACCTCATCTGTAGATTTTGTGTTTAGCTCCCAGGAAACCTTTGTGCCTTCAGGGATATTTACATTTCCCGTTCCTTTAACTGTTTCAGATTTCTTTTGGATGTACTTTGGATACTCGAGATGCATTTGAAAATCCAATAATTTAGGCACCGCCAAAACCTCGATTTTATAATTCCGCGATCTAACATTATTAGAGCTCAAATAAAACTCTACGTCTTCTTTAATTCCGCGGAAATCATATTCAAATTCATTGACTCCAAAAGATTTTAAATAATACATCTCCCCATTATAATGGATCGTGATTGTTTCCGGAACCAGCTTCCCACTGGTTTTAACTTCCAGTTTAAGATCCTTCCCCTCTTCTACTAAAAATTCATCATTATTTAAAATAAAGGAAAAAGGAGCCGGTGGTTCATAGATGGTTTTATAGTGGACCACGCGGGAATAACTATCTGAAAAAACCGAAGAATTCCCTGTGAGCAAAAAAGCAAGAATAATGATAACCGGAAATGCGGCATATTTCAAATACCTAAGACTGGATTTAAAATTAACGGCAAATATAAAAGGTACAGGTTTTAATTCCCGGGATTTTTGAGCGATGCTTGCAAGCAACAAATCCGATTTTTCAGTAGAATTTTGTAATTGCAGTACATTAAGCAGCTTATCGTTTACTTCAGGGAAATGCTTTCCTACCATTCTGGAAGCTTCTACCAGGGTTATCCCTTTTAATAATTTAAAGAGCTTAGCCAGCGGAACCAAAATGAACTTAAATAACAATCCTGCAGAAACCACTATAAATATCCAAAAGAGTAAACTTCTGCCGGCGGGTGCCAACCAGAAAAAGTATTCGATAAGCAGAATAAGTATTAGATAAAAAAGCCAGATAGAAAAGAACAAAATACTGCCCTTCAGCAATTCATTTATATAAAATCTTCTTATAAATGCTGATAACTTCTGCTGAATAAAATTGAAATCCTCCATGATTTTTCCGCCTTCCTTTCCCGGTATTAAAACTACGAATTTCTTATAACTTTCCCATATTTCTTTCTATGAAGATGAGATCCTTAAAAAATGCAAAAAGATGCTTTCTCCTAACAGGCTATAAAAATGGTGAAAACCTTTAGAATCCATTACCTTTGTACTTAAAATTCACAATTATGTCAGCTAAAGTACGCGTACGTTTTGCACCAAGTCCAACAGGACCTTTACATATAGGTGGTGTAAGAACAGCATTATATAATTATTTATTCGCAAAAAAACACAACGGAGATTTCCTTTTAAGAATAGAGGATACAGACCAAAACAGGTTCGTGGAAGCCGCCGAGCAATATATTATCGATGCCCTAAACTGGTGCGGAATCCCGTATGATGAAGGCCCCGGAAAAGAGGGAGATTATGGTCCATACCGCCAAAGTGAACGCGCACATTTATATAAAGAATATGCAGATAAATTAATAGAAACCGGTAATGCCTATTATGCCTTTGATACTTCAGAAGCATTGGAAGAGCACCGAAAGGATCACGAAGAAAAAGGAAAAACCTTTATATACAACTGGCATAACCGCCTAAAACTGAATAATTCCTTATCCCTATCTGAAGATAAAGTAAGGGAAAACCTGGATCAAGATGTACCTTATGTAATTCGTTTTAAAGCGCCGGAATCTGAAACGCTGGAGCTTCACGACGAAATTAGGGGGAATATGGAAATAGACACCGCTGTTTTAGACGATAAAGTGCTTTTTAAAAGTGATGGTATGCCAACCTATCATCTGGCAAATATTGTTGATGATCATTTAATGGAAATTTCGCACGTGATTCGCGGTGAGGAATGGCTTCCTTCCCTTGCTCTTCACGTATTGATTTACCGGGCATTTGGATGGACAGCTCCAAAATTCGCCCATTTACCTCTTATTTTGAAACCTGAGGGAAAAGGAAAATTAAGCAAACGCGATGGAGATAAAATGGGCTTCCCTGTATTTCCTTTGGAATGGAAAGATCCTAAAACGGGTGAGATTTCAGCGGGATATCGTGAAGAAAATTACCTTCCGGAAGCTCTTGTAAATATGCTAAGTCTCCTGGGATGGAATCCGGGTACGGAACAAGAATTTTTTAGCCTGGATGAATTGGTTGAAGCCTTTGAAATATCCAGGGTTCATAAATCTGGGGCCAAATTTGATCCTGAAAAAACAAAATGGTTTCAGCAACACTATTTGCAATTGAAACAAGACTATGATCTGGCAAAGGAGTTTCAGAGAATACTGGAATTAAGAGAGATTTCTTTTAACCTCGTATATGTTATAGAAGTGGTGAACCTTTTAAAGGAGCGTGCGGTTTTTGTGGACGATTTCTGGGAATTAGGAAGTTATTTCTTTGAGGCACCTAAAGAATTTGATGAAAAATCTGCAAAAAAGGCCTGGAAAGAGGACAGTGCAGAGATCATGGAAAAACTAACCCAAACCATCTCAGAAATCAAAACTTTTGAAGCTGAAAACATCCAGAATGAGGTCAAATCCTGGATCGCATTAAATGAAATTGGTTTTGGAAAAGTGATGCAACCTTTCAGGCTTTCTCTTGTAGGTGCAATGCAAGGTCCCGATGTTTTTGAAATTGTTGCAATGTTAGGAAAAGAAGAAACCCTAAAGCGGATTAAGTACGCTGTAAGTACTCTTAAATAGATAAATCCAATCCCTGTAGCAAGCTTGCGAGCTTTGTTATAAGGAAGAAAAATCCCTGATTTTGATGGGACTAAAAATAAACTACAATTCCCGCTGTTGCTAATCCCAAATGACCATTTAGATTAGCAGCACGAGAATCTTTATTTTCAAGCCCTTCAGAATTTAGTTTGCTAAAAATATTATTCACGCCGTATTGATATTGAAACCAGAATTTTACATCCCGGAAACCCGCCGATATATTTCCTGCAACATTGAAGTTTACCCTGGAAATCTCTTCGAGATCTTCAGCCTGAAGATCATATCCCTCTATAAAATAATTCTCAAATTCCTTTTCAGGTTTCAATTTACTATTTATTTGAAGCACAGGACCCGCTTCAAAGCTTAAGTGTTCCCCAATGATCTTGTGGCCTCCAAAAAGATTTATCTGGACTCCTGTAGTCTTAAAATCGGCCGCTGAAGATTGAGAAGTAGGAGTTTCCTTGATATTTATTCCGGTATTGAATTCATAGAAATTAACCCCGTAGATAATGATAAAATTATTATAAACTGCGGCACGGGTAGTTAGACCAGCCATAAATCCTGTATTTTTATAAGTATTAAAATCATCGCTATTAACCCCTCCATAGGTGATCCCAGCCTGAATTCCAAGCCGGTTGTAGGAATCTCCATACCTGTTTTGTGCATTTACAGCAAGGGCACAAATCATAACCGCCGCACCCAAAAATACTTTAAGTTTCTGCATATTTTAAAACATCTTTAATAATCTAAAGTAGCTCAATTATTAGTATATTATGCAACTAAATTTATTCTAACTACTATGCTTGCAACAATTCTTATCCCCATCATCATTGTATTTACACTTATTATCCTGTTTACGGGAATATTTACCGTGAAACAACAAACATCCGCCCTTATAGAGCGATTCGGTAAATTTAGAAGTATCAGCAATTCGGGTTTACATTTTAAAGTTCCTATAATAGACCAAATTGCAGGACGTATTAATTTAAAAGTTCAGCAACTGGATGTTCTGGTAGAAACCAAGACCAAGGATGATGTGTTTGTAAAACTAAAAATTTCTGTGCAGTTCCAGGTTATGAAAACCAATGTTTATGATGCCTTCTATAAACTAGAAAATCCCAACGACCAAATCACCTCGTATGTTTTTGATGTAGTGAGGGCTGAAGTTCCAAAAATGAAACTGGATGATGTTTTTGAAAGAAAGGATGACATTGCAAATGCGGTGAAAAGGGAATTAAATCAAGCTATGCAGGATTATGGGTATGATATTATAAAAACCCTGGTTACAGATATAGATCCCGATGCACAGGTAAAATCTGCAATGAACAGGATAAATGCTGCGGAAAGGGAAAAAGTTGCGGCAGAATACGTAGCAGAGGCTGAACGAATCAAAATAGTGGCTAAAGCTCGTGCAGAAGCCGAAAGCAAGAGATTACAAGGACAGGGAATTGCAGACCAGCGCAGGGAGATCGCACGAGGTTTGGAAGAAAGCGTAGATGTTTTGAATAAAGTAGGGATCAATTCTCAGGAAGCTTCGGCTTTAATTGTTGTAACCCAACATTATGATACCTTACAGGCCATTGGAGAGCATACTAACAGCAATCTAATTTTACTCCCTAATTCCCCACAGGCAGGAAGTGATATGCTTAATAATATGATTGCCTCTTTTACAGCATCCAATCAAATTGGGGAAGCTATGAAGAAAAAAAATGCTGAAAATATATACCTTCAGAATAAAAAGAAGGAAAGAAGGTATCGGGATCCAGGTACAGAAGAATAATTATCAATAAAAAATCCGGCTATTGGATTTTTAAAATATGCCCTACTATTTTATAGTGTAGACTTATTTTAAAAATCTGATATCCGGATAATTCTTTTACCAAAGAGCAAGCTCACAAGGCATATCAATGCGAAGAGATATTCAGAATTTAGACAAACTCCCGCTCAGTCATCGGTGAATAAAACCCACTGTTTAGTTTAAAATTTAACGGGTTGAAGTTATTACTTTCTTTAAACCAAATACTTTTGAGACCCCTTTTAAAACGAGGGCTTTTTGAATCACAGAGCCAACCATACTTCCAATAAGACGAAGCGGAGAAATGTTATATTTGGTAAGTTCATAACTTAACTTTATCTCCTCTTTATCTATTTGGGTCTGTAATTTTAAAATCTTCAGATCACGTTCTATTTCATCAAATGAACTATACTCTTTCATTACAATGCTTTAATCGTTAAAGAAAGTCCTGGAGGATTTAATAAGGATGATCTTTCGTATATAATCCTTCCCAAATACCCATATAAAAATAAGTATAAGCAAATAGAATGCTCCTACAATATAGTATCCTGCACTAGGTATACCTATAGCTTCTCCAATAGTAATTGCAACGGCAATAGATAAAAATAAAAGTGCAATAAGGCATATAAAACCAATCAACATCATATTAACAATGAAGATAACTCCTCTTATTATTTTCTTGTATAAATCTAACTTATAATATTCCGCACTACTATGTCCCAGTGCGCGAATATTATCATTAAGATCCTGAATACTGTTGGTTAGTTTTTCAAAAGCCATTATACTTATATTATAGCTCTATCTGGGATGTCTGACGCGGAATCAGTTTTAACGTCTTTTTTCAATTTGGCATTTTGTTTTCTAAGATCCTCAAGCTTAGATTCCATTGCTGCCAATATTTCATCTGCTTTATAGCTGGCTGAAGATAAGGTTTCCTCAAGGCGGGATTCAAAATCTTTGCGGGCTTTTTTAGCTTTTGAGCTCAAATTGGAGGAAGTTTCCTTATATTTTTTATTAAATTCTTCCTGCGCTTTTTTGGTTTCTTTACTTATTTTTTTGCGGGTTTCATCTCCACTTTCCGGAGCATATAACAACCCAACAGCTGCTCCAATAGCTGCACCTGTTATTAACGCCAATAAGGTATTTCCTGTATTTGCCATAATTATTTCTGATTTTAATTGATTATTTATTGCACAAAATTAACTTAAAACTAAGGTTTCTTCTGTTAACAACCGGTTAATATGTAAACTTCCTTTCCCAAAATATTCTTAATTGGCTCGCCAGACCTTGATTTCCCTAAGAATTACTGGTTTTGTTTCCCCCAGGAATCACGTAAGGCAACGGTTCTGTTAAAAACAAGCTTGTCTTCCGTAGTATCCTTATCGACATTAAAATATCCAATTCGCTGAAACTGGAATTTTTCTGAAACACCGGCAGCTTTTAACCCGGGTTCAACATATCCTCTTACGATTTGTAAGGAATCGGGATTTATAAATTCCATATAACTTTTTTCTTTATCTGTATCTGGTGATTCCACGTTAAATAAGCGATCGTAAAGCCTTATCTCTGCTTCAACAGCGTGTTTTACAGAAACCCAGTGCAAAGTTCCTTTAACCTTCCTTAAAGATTCCTCTGTACCGCTTCCGCTTTTACTTTGGGAATCATAGGTACAATGAATTTCAATGATCTCTCCGTTTTCATCCTTTACGACCTTCTCCCCTTTGATAATATATGCGCTTTTAAGCCTTACCTCCTTGCCAAGGCTAAGCCTGAAAAATTTCCTGTTGGCTTCTTCCTTAAAATCTTCCCTTTCTATATAAAGTTCTTTTGAAAAAGGAATTTCTCTGGTACCTGCCGATTCATCTTCAGGGTTGTTTTCGGTTTCAAGCCACTCTTCCTTTTCTTCCTGATAATTGGTAATTACCAATTTCACAGGATCTAAAACACCCATAACACGCGGTGCAATTTTATTCAAATCTTCGCGTATACAAAATTCAAGCAGGGAAACATCAATAACATTATCGCGTTTTGCCACTCCAATTGTTTCCGCAAATTTCCTGATGGAAGCAGGTGTATATCCCCTCCTTCGCAATCCGGATATGGTAGGCATTCGGGGATCATCCCAGGACGATACTATATTTTTATTTACCAGTTCTGCAAGTTTGCGTTTACTCATCACCGTATAACTCAAATTTAAACGTGCAAATTCGGTTTGTTTAGGGTTTAATTGATCCTTGGTGTCAATCACCTTTAAAAACCAATTATAAAGCTCCCTGTGCATAACAAATTCAAGTGTACAAAGAGAATGGGAAACCTGTTCTGTAAAATCGCTTTGTCCATGGGCCCAATCGTACAAAGGGTAGATCATCCAGTTGTTCCCTGTACGGTGGTGTTTTTTATGTAAGCTCCTATACATCACAGGATCCCGCATTAGCATATTTTTTGAAGCCATATCTATTTTAGCCCGAAGCACATGAACTCCTTCTTCAGTTTCTCCGTTCTTCATCTTTTCAAAAAGATCAAGGTTCTCTTCAATAGTTCTGGACCTAAATGGACTATTCACCCCTGGCTGAGTTGGAGTTCCCTTTTGTTCTGCCATAACCGCAGAAGGCTGGCTATCTACATAAGCATATCCATCCCTGATCATTTGAACAGCCCAATCATAAAGCTGCTGAAAATAATCGGAGGCATAGCATTCTTTATCCCATTTGAAACCGAGCCATAAAACGTCCTCTTTGATTGAGTCTACAAACTCCTGTTCTTCTTTAATTGGATTGGTATCATCAAACCGAAGATTCACCGGAGCACCATATTTCTCTCCTAATCCAAAATTAAGACAAATGGATTTTGCGTGGCCAATATGTAAATAACCGTTGGGTTCGGGAGGAAAACGAAATTTCAATTGTTCTCTTGAATAATTTTCCTTTAGATCTTCTTCTATAATTTGCTCAATAAAATTGAGGGATTTCTTTACTTCACTCATAATAATTCTGGATAAAAAATAGTTGGCAAAGTTATCAAAAATTCGCTCGGGAATACTAATCCATGAGCTCGAAGGAAGCTAAATAAACAAGTTAAAGCAAGGAACAGCCATAAATCCTGATAAATCCTAAAGAAATCGAGAACCTCCGGGCAAACTCAGGAGATGTGAATTGGAAAACATTTTTAAATTTCCAAGCATCCCCATAACCAGGGACCGGAAATTAAACCGTCAATGAGCGAATAAACGGAACTATAAAGATCGAAAAATGAAGTTTTTAGAACATATTAAGTTGCAGGGTTTTACATTTGTATAAAAAATTGTGGGAACCATTAAATTAAAAAATATAAGAACCTTCTCCTATCACGGCTGTTTAGACGAAGAAGGGAAAATTGGAAGCGATTACAGCGTAGATCTAACAGTGCACGGTGATTTGTCTCTTTCGGCTGAAACCGATTCTCTGGACGATACCATAGATTACGTTCATCTCAACAAAATAGCAAAAGAAGAGATGGCCATTCGCTCTAAATTATTAGAAACAGTTGCCGAACGTATTCTTGTAAGAACTTTATCAGAATTGGATCTTGTAAAAAAAGTAAAGGTCTGTGTATCAAAAATAAACCCTCCTATTGGTGGGGATGTAGAATTGGTAAGTGTGTGTAGAACGAAATCCCGATAGTTTTTTGTTCAAAAAACGGAAAATTTTGTTACATTTGCCAACCAAATTTAATGGCATCGTGGCCGAGTGGCTAGGCAGAGCTCTGCAAAAGCTCGTACAGCGGTTCGAATCCGCTCGATGCCTCAAAAAGCTTCCTTTACGGGAAGTTTTTTTTATTTCTTATAATCAGGAAGTTGACAATTTTTTGAAATGAAGATGTTTACCAAGGTTTTTTTTTAATTTTAGAAGCGCTCAAAGAAATTATATTTCCCTCTAAGAAAAGTAAATTTTTGAATCTTTAGAGAATATAAAGACCACGTTTTCAGGTTGAATAATGTCAATTCGTTCCTGTAATTTTTCAGCCCTTCTTGGAAAAACACCTCTAACAATTAAGATCACCCCAAAAATGATCATTAATATACTGATGCCCTTCTTCATTAAATAAATGCGGTTGGGTGTTAATTTTCTATTCAGCTTTTTAGCCAGAAGTATTTTAACAATATCTATAACAAGGTAAGTGATAAGAATAGTACCAAAAAATACAGTAATCCTGTTCGTTTCCATATTAAGGGTAGGACCAAAAACTATAATCAATCCTAGCCAGAATCCCAATACTCCAATATTGATAAAATTTAGAAGAAAACCTTTTGCTGCCATCCCAAAATAATCACTTCTATTCAATTTACGTACTTCAGGGAGCTCATCTTCAAGAGGAAGCGATTTTTTTGTTTGTATAAACGACATTAAACCATAGGTGGCAAGGATCATTCCTCCAAAAATAAACAGTGCAGGGTCGTTTTTTAAACTTGAAAGTAACTTTGAAGTACTAAAATATGCTATAAAAAGGAAAACAATATCAGCCAAAATTACCCCCAAATCGAAAGAAAATGCAGCTCTGAACCCTTTAATCGCAGCTGTTTCCAACAAAACAAAAAACACGGGTCCAAGTAAAAAAGCCAAGAAAATTCCCAGGGGTATGGCGGCCAAAATATCTTGAAACATACACAAATGTGATTTCTACAAAGATAAGGTTTTAGTTTATCAATATTAGCTGCCCTGCAAAGCTGCTCTCCTATTCAATTCCAACGGAAGGTTTTTAAAAAGATAATTAAGCCTATGCGCCCCTTGGTTATTTCTAAATGAAAAATCTATTCAGATTATTTATTTTTTAAATACTATAGGCCGGTATAAACCATTGCAATCCTTATAAAAAGTAATTTTCTTATTAATCCCGCCTAACTTTCAGAAAACCATAGAATTATGAATCCGTTTTCTCCACACTTTTTTTACTTCCTACCAAATTGAAGTCCAAATGCCTTTTTACCAAATCGGCATTTTTTACACTCACATACACTTCATCTCCAAGCGTATATTTATTTTTGGTTTTTCTACCAACAATAGCATATTGTTCCTCGTCAAATTCATAATGATCATCCCTAATATCTCTAAGTCTAACCATTCCTTCGCATTTATTAGCTTCGATCTCCACATAAATACCCCATTCTGTAACTCCTGAAATAACACCTAGAAACTCCTCTTCCTGGTGATCCAGCATAAATTTAACTTGCATGAATTTTATTGAGTCTCTTTCAGCATTCGTAGAAAGGCTTTCCATATTACTACTATGCTTGCATTTTTCCTCGTATTCTTCTTCTTTAGCAGATGGTTTATTATCCAGGTACTCCTGAAGCAACCTATGTGTCATCACATCCGGATATCTTCTAATAGGAGAGGTGAAATGAGAATAATGATCGAATGCCAAACCGTAATGACCTATGTTCTTGGTGCTGTAGTACGCCTTACTCATAGTCCTTATGGTAAGTGTATCTACCATATTTTGCTCCTTTTTACCTTGTACATCACTTAAGAGCGTATTGAGGGAATTGGCGATCGATTTTTTATCCTTTAGATCTATTTTATATCCAAATTTTGAAATAACCGTTTGTAGCGAATTAAGTTTAGACTCATCCGGCTCATCGTGACAACGATATACAAAAGTCTTTTTCGGTGTTTGTTTTCCAATAAACTCTGCCACTTTTTTATTAGCCAAAAGCATAAATTCTTCAATAAGCTTATTAGCCTCATTTGAAGTTTTAAAATATACTCCAACAGGTTCATTGGTTTCACTTAACTGAAATTTAACTTCCACTTTATCAAAAGAAATAGCTCCGGCTTTCATCCTTCTTTCGCGCATTTTTATTGCGAGATCGTTCATGGTTGTTATGGCCGAAACCACATCATCGTTTACCCTATACCCGCTTTCCTGAATAGAAATTTCACCAGGAATCTCAGCTTGATTTGTTTCAATGATATGTTGTGCCTCTTCATAGGCAAATCTATAATCGGAATTTGTAACCGTTCTTCCAAACCATTGATCGATTAAATGGCCTTCAGTATCGATTTCAAAAATGGCTGAAAAAGTATATTTTTCTTCATTAGGGCGTAATGAACAGGCATTGTTTGAAAGTACTTCCGGCAACATAGGCACCACGCGGTCTACAAGATATATAGAGGTTGCCCGTTCATAGGCCTCCTGGTCTAAGACTGTTCCCGGCAAAAGGTAATGGGAAACATCAGCTATATGTATTCCTATATTGTAATTTCCATTTTTAAGTACTTCAAAACTCAATGCATCATCAAAATCCTTAGCATCTTGCGGGTCAATGGTGAACGTAAGAGTTTCCCTTAAATCTCTTCTCTTTTTAATTTCAGCATCTTTTATAGTGGTATCAATGCTGTTGGCAAAATCTTCTATTTCCTTCGGAAATTCATGGGGCAAGCCATATTGTGCTAAAATGGAATGCATTTCTGTTTGGTGCTCTCCAGGTTTTCCCAATACTTCCTTTATTCTTCCAAAAGGAGAATCAGCCTTTTCAGGCCATTCCTCGAGAATAACAACTACTTTATCACCATCCTGCGCATCAAGAATTTTATTTTTCTGAACAAAGATATCCGTAGACATCTTTGGATCGGCAATGGCTACAAAACCAAAATTCTCCTTCAGTTGGAGAATTCCTACAAATTCTGTTCGTTTTCGCTTAATGATTTTGACAACTTCCCCTTCCGATTTTCTTTTGTTTCGCTTATTGTAAATATAAATTTCTACTTCATCCCCATTTAGTGCCTTGTTCAAAGCATTTTGAGGTATAAAAACATCATCTTCCAGTTCTTCTACCACAACATAACCAAAACCTTTCGTGGTCATATCAAGTACACCGGTATAATATTCCAGATTTGCCTCAATTTTAAATTTTCCCCTATCTTCTTCCTTAATTTGCTTTTTAGCTGCAAGCTGCGCCAGTACTCTTATAATTTTATTTCTTGAACCAGGGTCATCTAAACCGAGTTTTGCAGCAATTTGTTTATAATTAAAAGTGGTTTCAGGTGATTTTCTTAGGATATCCAGAATGCTTTTAGAAAAATTATCCTTGCCTCCGGATGTATTCGATTTACTTTTTTTCTTCTTCATAAATTTAATAAAGCATAAAATTACAGCTATTATGTGACTTTAGATTGTTAAGCAGCTAAAGTTTTGTTAAGTATATATTATTGTAAAACCCAATAAACAAAAGGACTCCACTGATAGACAAATAGTTGGTAAATTACTTTTTAAATAAAACATTTGTTTTTTATTAAAATTTTCTTAAATTTATACTAATATATCTTCAAAAAATTCCCCTCAATTTTGTAAGAAAACATTATGATTTTGAGCAAAGCCTCTAAAATATCGTTGTTGTTTTTTCTTATTTTCCTTTTGGGAGTAATAGGGATAGTTGCCCTTGTAAATAAAACTTTAAATAAAAAATCGTTTACAGAAATACAGCTAATTAACAATTCGAAGCAAATTAGTTTACTTAATAAAAATAGCCTAATTAATTTTCAATAAAATTGATTTTATCTACTGGATTTTTGGCAAAGTAAATTAGAATAAAACCTCTTTTGAACCTTAAAGCCCTGTAATTATTGGAAAGTTTAAAATTAGTAACGTCTATAATATCGATGGTTTGAAATAATTACCTACCTACCTTCTCACTCACAGAAACTTTAGTTGTTAACATATATAATATAGATTTCATTTTTATTCTTTTTCTAAAATTAAAACTGATGCTTATGATGGCTTGTTAATTTGTAGCATAACTTTTTTGAATTAAAATTGGATTTTTCATTACGAACATTTGATTTCGACTTGTTAACAAAACTATAAAGTCTCAACCTCCTGATTTTGATATATTTTTAAGGTTTACTTAACATTGGTTAATATAATTTTGTTAATATAAAAATGTGAAATTTAATTTTTTTTTGATGTTCATAATGGCATTTTTGACGCTCATAAGTTGTCCAAAAATTACAGAGTTATAATTTGCTTTCCAGGGTTAATTTTTTCTATTCTAAATTTTACCGACTTATCCAAATTTGGTTGTTAGATTCTAACTAAAGGTTATCCACAATTTGTCAATATTTTCAAAGTCTTTAAAATAAGGGAAGTGCAGTTAGTAATTAACAATCAAAAAAATTTCAGTTAACAAGCCATTTTTTACCTTTGCTAAACTAAAAATCATAGTTATGACAATTTCAATTGGAAACGATCACGCAGGAACCGAATACAAACATGCTATAATGGCTTATCTTGAATCTAAAGGAATAGAGGTTGTTAATTATGGTACCAACTCCGAAGAAAGTGTAGATTATCCGGATTTTGTTCATCCTGTTGGCAGTGATGTTGAAAACGGAAAAGTTGATTTAGGAATTATTATTTGTGGGAGCGGAAATGGAGCTTCTATGACCGCCAATAAACACCAGGGAATTCGTTGTGCTTTGTGCTGGAGTACTGAAATAGCCAAACTTGCGCGGCAGCATAATGATGCTAATATTTTAAGCATTCCTTCCAGGTTTGTTTCACAAACCCAGGCAATTGATATGGTAGATATTTTTCTAAACACAAATTTTGAAGGAGGTAGGCATCAAAATAGGGTTGCAAAAATTCCGTTGGTAAAATAAATAAGGCCCTTTATCCATATAACTACTATTTAATTGCTTTTGTAAATGAATATAAAAATAAAAACATTTAAGGAACTTAATTTGGATGAGCTCTATAAGATCTTGCAGTTAAGGTCTGAGGTTTTTGTGGTAGAACAGGACTGCGTATACCAGGATATCGATGGAAAAGACAGCAAAGCGATCCACGTGATGGGTTTTGAAGGAGATGAACTGGTGGCTTATACGCGCTGTTTTGAACCGGGATACTATTTTGATGAAGCAGCTATTGGCAGAGTGATTGTAAAATACAAGTATAGAAAATATGGATTTGGACACGACATTATGAAAGCTTCCATAAACCAAATAAAAAACCAATACGGGAGTAATAATATCAAGCTCTCTGCGCAGCAATATTTAATCAGGTTTTATGAAACTCACGGTTTTATTCAATCAGGGGAAGGATATCTGGAAGATGGTATACCACATATTGCAATGATAAAAGGTACCTGAGGGAACCTTTTATCATTTATATAAGAGTGGCATAACTAGGTATTATTGAAGTATAAATAATGATTAATGAACACAATTAATTTCATTTTTACTTTAAAATAGCCTTATAACGCTGTTGATTATTAAGGATGTCCCTGGCTTCAAGAATTTCAGGATTATGTTTTACATAATATTCATACAATCCCTCCTGATAAAAATATCTTTTAATAATCTCATCTGTTAATAAACTGACTAACTCTGGCTTTTTAGCATCGAGTTCTTCTTTTTTAGCCGCTTCTATTTCTACCAATATTTCCTTATAATTATCAATAGTTTCCTCTTCAAAACCCTCTTTTTTAGCCGTGATCATAGCTTTATTAAGTTCCACTTCCGTCCTGGTTTGGTAACTAAATCCTGTTTTATTTAGATGTTCCTTGAATTTATTATAATCTGCATCACTAAAATGAAAACTTTCAGGATTTTCCAATTTATGCGAATAATAATAGGTTGTAGCAAAATCAAAAAGTGCATTGCTAGCCAGCAATGCATTAGTTATTGCACTATATTCTGAAGTCTTTAAAGTTACATCCGGCAGGATTCCACCTCCGTCGAAAACACTTCTTCCGCTTCTTGTTTTAAACTCATTATAATCCTCTGTTCTGGTCCTTACTGCATTTCCTTGGGTATCCCTTTCTCTATAATCCAATGCCTGAATACATCTTCCGCTGGGTGTATAATAACGTGAGATTGTCAATTTTAACTGAGTTCCGTATGCAAGCTCCTTTGGTCGCTGTACCAGTCCTTTTCCAAAACTTCTGGCACCTACCACTACCCCGCGGTCCAGATCCTGTATTGCCCCTGCAACAATTTCACTTGCAGATGCGCTTCGCCCATTTACCAGAACAGTTAATGGAATTTTAGTATTGATGGGCTCATTTGGAGTAAAATATTCTTTATTGTATTTCTCTATCACAGATTTTGTAGCGGTGATTAATTGACCTTTATCAAGAAAAATATTACTCACCAAAATAGCTTCACTCAATAACCCGCCTGGATTTCCCCGCAAATCGAGAATGATCTTATTTGCTCCCTGACTTTCCAGATCTTTTAGGGCTTTAATAGTTTCACTAGAAGCATTTTCATTAAACCGGCTTAAAACAATATAACCTGTCTTGTCTTCCAACAATTGATAGTAGGGAACAGCTTTAAGTGCAACAGTTCCTCTTTTTAAGGTAGTAGATTGGGATTTCCCCTGCCGGAGATAGGTAAGGGTTATTTCAGAATTTGGAGCTCCGTTAAGCAGTTGTCCCGCATCTTCTTTGAAATCCTTTACAGCGATTCCATCGATTTGTATTATTTCATCTCCCGGCTTTAAACCAGCTTTATCTGCAGGAAAATCTTTGTAGGTTTCCATGATGGTAAACTTGTCTTCCCGTATCCTCACCGCAGCTCCTATACCTTGATATTCACCTGCAGTATTCATTCTTGCTGCTTCCACATCCTGCTCATTCCAGTAATTTGTATAGGGATCCAGATCTTCCAGCATTGCCTTTATGGCCGTATCCATCAAATCTGCGGGATTGGTTTCATCTACATAATTCATGTTTAGCTCCTTGAACAGGGTTGTAAAGATCTCCAACTGTTTTGCGATTGCAAAAAAATCAGATTTAAAACCTGTGGTTCCAATAAGAACGGCAATTCCAAGAACCGCAATTCCAATTGTTTTAATTATTGATTTTTTCATGAGATGCCTCCTTTTCTTTTAATTTTTCCAAAATCTGGATCAAACAGGTATTTATTTGATGATAATCAAATTTTTTAGCGGTGGTATAAACAAACATCATCGCATATTTTTGTTCCGGATTGCTTTCTACAAGATATTTATTTTTTCTGAAAGTTTCACGCATTAATCGCTTAAAATAATTGCGGTCCACAGCTCTTTTAAAATTTCTTTTAGGAACCGAAACCCCTGTTTTACAGGTTTTTGAAGGTTCTTTTAGGGGTAGATAAATGAGCTTTAAGGGGAAATTTTTTATAGATCTTCCTTCTGAAAATAAGCGGTCTATAAGGATTTTGCTTTTCAGTTTTTCTGAAGAAGGAAACTTTTCATTCATGGTTGAATTATTAGACAGCTAAATTAAAAAAATCCGCTTCGGGAATTCCCAAAACGGATTTTTCTTTTAGTAGGACTTATTAAAAAGACTTTCTATATCAATTTATTCCTTTAACTCATAAACATTGTTTTCACGATTGATATCCGCCATCATTTGGGAATCATCAATGATGATTTTGCTTATTTGAGCTTTGGGCTTATTCAACTTGAGAGTATAGGTTGGATATGCCCAGGCCCAATCCTCTGCAACAATTCTTTTGGTAGCATTCTCTGCTGGTTTTTGCCAGCGCATCATCCTCAATGGGATATAAACCAATTCCTCGGTTCCATCCTTATAAACCACTTTTAGATCTATAGGCATCGGCATCAGGCCAATTCTTTCAAGCGTAACATTTGTTGTTTCACCTTCAGCTTCAGTAACTTCTTTTATTGCATAGTCTATCGTATTGGTCGTTTGGGTCCAGTCGGTTAAATACCAGCCCAGTTGAGCTCCGGATACTTTTTCAGCAATTCTTATAACATCATTTGGTGTAGGATGTTTAAATTTCCATTCCTCGTAATAACGATGGATTGTTTTTTGAAGGTTTTCTTTTCCAATAACATATCCAAGTTGAGAAAGGAATATAGCACCTTTTGAATAGGCACTGGTTCCATAAGCAGCATTTAATTGGTACCTGTCTGAGTGGGTAGACTGTGGCTGTTCAATTCCAGAGGTAGCCAACCTGGTATAACCGCGGTAGGTTCCCTCTAAGGGGTTTTCTTTGTTCTCTTCCATAACCTCATTCATTGCAAGACTGGAGATATAAGAAGTAAATCCTTCATCCATCCATTCGTGCTTGCTCTCGTTGGTTGCCATTAAATGCTGAAACCAGGCGTGTGCAAGTTCGTGAGCGGTAACTCCTACCAAACTTCCAAAAGTACGTTCTCCGGTAATAAGGGTAAGCATTGCATATTCCATTCCACCGTCACCACCCTGGATAACAGAATATTGATCCCAGGGATATTCCCCAATGTGTTCGTTAAAGTACAGCAATAAAGCTTCTGTTTTAGGCTGAAGATTTTTCCAGTTTTCTTTTATATCAGGGTTATTTTTATAAAGAAAATGTAGTACTGTTCCATCTGCAGCGGTTCTTTTATCGTGAATATATTCAGGATCTGCAGCCCAGGCAAAGTCGTGCACCTTTGGCGCTATAAAATGCCAGGTGAGTTTTTTACCACCTTTACGATTTACTTTGGCACCTTCTTTTTCGTAACCATATCCTATTTCCTGTGGATTTTGTAAATATCCTGTTGCACCTAGAATATAGCTTTTATCGATGGTTATTTTAACGTCAAAATCTCCCCACACTCCGTGGAATTCTCTTCCTATATAAGGATCTGCATGCCATCCTTCAAAATCATATTCAGCTATTTTTGGATACCACTGGGTCATTGAAAGTGCAACCCCTTCTGAACTATTTCTTCCAGAACGACGAATTTGCACCGGCACCTGTCCTGTAAATTCCAGGTTAAAAGTTGTCTTTTCTCCAGGAAGTATAGGTTTGTCCAATGCTACCTCAAGGATGGTCCCAACTTCTTTATAGGACAAGGTTTTTCCGTTTTGCGTAAGGGAATTTATCTTTAAAAATCCTTGTTCGTATTTAGATAGTTTAGAGATACGATCCCCAACCCTGCTATCAGGATCTGCAATTGTTCTGGATCTTACGTCCATTTCGCTTTCAGGCTGGAAGGCGTTAAAAAATAAGTGGTAGAATACCTTTTTTAAGGTATCCGGGGAATTATTTGTGTATTCCAGTTCCTGGGTTCCGGTATATTGGTAATTATCAACATTCATATCCACTTCCATCTTGTAATCAACCTGTTGTTGCCAATAAGAAATATTGTTTTGGGCAGAGGCCCAGAATCCGGATAAAACTGTGAGGACTATTAAAATTTTATTCATAATTTACTGTTTTGAAACTTTATCTGCTAAAATTAATGCGTTGTATAAATTAACCATATTTCCCGAAACGGAAAGATCTTTGAATTTTTTCTGACTTTTTCCTTCTCCCACAAGCACGGTGGCATTTGTAGAAATACCACTATTCATAATTATCTGTTTTACCTGTTGTGCGGTCAATTTTGGATAAAATGACCGGATAACGGCAGCTACGCCTGAAACTGCCGGAGCAGCCATAGAAGTTCCCTGTAAATACTCATAGGTATTGTTTGGAGTGGTGGACCAAATTTTTACTCCGGGAGCAAACACATCCACATTGGTTTTACCATAATTTGAAAATCCTGCTATAAGGTCAGATCCGTATTCATAATTAAGCGCTCCAATACTTAAAAGATTATTTGATATTTCCGCAGGGGCACCGGGATGCTGGTCATTTGGATATACCCTTTTGGTTTCAAGATCCAAACCTTCATTTCCAGATGCATTCACGATCAGGACATCCTTTTCAGCTGCATAGATAATAGCATCGGTTACCCATTCCGGATTTGGAGAATAATATTTTCCGAAACTGGTATTTATTATTTTGGCACCGTTATCTACTGCATAACGTATGGCAAGTGCAATATCTTTATCGTATTCATCTCCATCGGGAACGGCTCGTAAAACCATTATTTTCACATTATTTGCAATTCCGTTTATTCCAATGTTATTGTTTCTTTTGGCAGCAATTGTTCCTGCTACGTGTGTACCATGTTTAATATCTTCCTTATCTTTTGTAGGACCTGCAACCTGGTTATTCCCGTATTTTGTATCGGTAATATCGTATGGGTTATCCCCTACTACTGCCCTTCCGTCAAGCTGAAGGTTAAAATGTGAATCCAACCGGTCTGAAAAATAGGTAAGTCCCTCTTCCAACAATTTAATGGCTTCCGGAATGTTTTCATTCACATTGTTCTGGATTTGCATTAACATCCCTTTATAATTTTTCATCTGGTCTGTTTCTGCAGGCATTGCCGCTAATTCCTGCTTTGTATAATCCTCTTTTCCTAATTTTGAAGATACCGCAGCGTGCGCGGGAACCAATTGCTCTTTTATTTGTTGGTATTGATCCCTGGATTGAACGGTTTCATTATACTCTTTTTCATGCTCTGCCTTAGCACGTTGATAAAGCGCAAATTCTTCGCGTTTTGCAGTGCTTATAGCACTGGCAGGTTTGCCGTCATAGATAGGTTTTAGGCGTTTGTAAATACGAGTGTATTCCATATTTTCTTTTACAGCATCCCCCAAAAAGTTCCAGCCGTGAATATCATCGATGTACCCGTTATTGTCATCATCTTTACCATTGTTGGGAATTTCATCTTTATTTACCCAAACAACGCTTTTTAGATCTTCATGAGTAATATCAACTCCGCTGTCTATCACGGCAACAATAACCGAAGCTCCGGTTTTGTTTTTAATAATTTCATTATAAGCCTTGTTTACGCTCATTCCCGGAATTGTATCGGTGGAAAGGTCTGCTTCACCCCAATATTTTAGCTGAGAATCGGTTAAAGGGATCACCTTTAAAGGAAGTTCATCTATATTTTCAATGGGAGTGGAAAGAATTGAAGAGGAAGTGCTGCTACATCCGGCTAGTGATAAGACTAGACTTGTAAGAAGTAGAGGTTTAAAAACCGGTATTTTCATATATTAATTTTTATTGTTGTTTGTTAATTTTCAACGTGATTTATCCAAAGAAAAGCGCCTGATAAAGACTTGCATTATTCAAAAAGTTCATTAAAGGTAAAGGTTTGATCCAGTCTAACACCTTTTTCAGTGTGTTTTACGGTTATTATTTGATTATGAGCATCGTGTTCGAGAAATAAATAAAAACCCTCATCTGCCGCGGTATTCAAAAACAACTCCTTTTCGGATAAAGTTATTAGAGGCCGGGTATCATAACCCATCACATACGGCAAAGGTATATGGCCCGCGGTAGGAAGCAAATCTGCCATAAAAGCGATGGTTTTTCCTTTATATTCCAATTTTGGGATCATTTGTTTCTCGGTATGCCCATCTGCAAAAAATACACCAAAACCTAAATTGGGTACATTGGTGAATTGTTGCGAAGGATCTTTTTCTATAAAATGAAGTCTTCCGCTTTGATTTATAGGAATAATATTTTCCTTTAAAAAGGAAGCTTTTTCCCTGGCATTGGGTTCGGTTGCCCATAACCAGTGGTCCTTGTTGCTCCAAAAACGCGCATACTTAAATGCAGGTTCATAGCCCGTTCTTTGCTTATTCCATTGAATGCAGCCTCCACAATGATCAAAATGGAGATGGGTTAAAAAAACATCAGTGATATCGTCTCTGTGAAAACCATATTTTTTTAGGGAGTTGTCTATAGACTCGTCCCCCCAAAGATTATAGTATCCATAAAATTTATCGCTTTGTTTATCCCCCATTCCTGTATCGATAAGGGTTAATTTATCCCCGTCTTCTATCAATAAACAGCGCGCGGCCATATCTATTAAATTAGATTCATCTGCTGGATTTGTGCGGTTCCAGATAGTTTTTGGAACAACGCCAAACATGGCTCCTCCATCCAGTTTAAAATTTCCTGCTTCTATTGGGTATAATTTCATGAAAATTAATTTTTTAATCCCCGATTATTAACCAACCCGTTTGGGCTTGATTCCATCGAGATTTTGGGTGTTTTTTCCTTGTCAATACCTCGTGAGCATGCTTTGGGGTAATTTATTTATAGCCGCAAATTACTAAAACCATTAGACATTTATCAAGACTTTGGAATCTCCCGGGAATATTTAACATACATTTCAATAATAGAAAGCTTGTTTTTCAAAAGCTTAACTTGACAGGGTTTAAGTCCCTAAAGTTTTATTATAAACATTAATTTTACGGCAAATTCAATTTTTTTTTAAAATACCAATCAATAATTTCACATAATGGTAGAGCTTGCAGGATTAATTATACTTGGAATATTGGCCCAATGGCTGGCCTGGAAAACAAAAACACCGGCAATTTTACCCCTTATTTTAATAGGCCTTTTTGTTGGTCCCTTTTCAACGCTTATTTCTGAAGACGGTACGAAATGGCTGGAACCCATATGGAATGGAACAGAGGGTTTATTTCCTGGAGAAAGTCTGTTTTACTTCGTCTCCCTCGCAATATCAATAATTTTATTTGAAGGTGGGCTTACCTTAAAAAAAAGTGAGGTGGGCAATATTGGACCTGTTATTATTAAACTAATAAGTGTAGGTGTCGCGGTGACATTTTTTGGTGCGGGTCTTGCTGCACACTTTATTCTTGGATTTACCTGGCAAATTTCCTTTCTGTTTTCAGCCCTCATAATTGTAACAGGGCCTACCGTTATTTCTCCTATTTTAAGAAATATCCCTCTTAAAACACATGTTTCCTCTATCCTTAAATGGGAAGGGATTTTAATCGACCCAATTGGAGCGCTTATTGCCGTTTTGGTATTCGAATTTATCCGGGTTGAAGGTGGGCAGGATTTTACAGCAACCGCACTTAGTGAGTTTGGAAAAATACTTTTATTCGGGTTTACCTTTGGATTTGCATTTGCCAATGTTCTTGCTTATTTGATCAAGAAAAATGTGATCCCTCATTATTTGTTAAATGTTTTTATCCTGGCAACCGTACTTGGGGTATTTGTACTGGCAGATACCTTTGCTCATGAGAGTGGATTATTGGCAGTAGTGATCATGGGAATGGTTATGGGTAATAAAAACTTGCCCAATATCAAGGAACTTTTGTATTTTAAAGAATCTCTTAGCGTTCTTTTGGTTTCGATTTTATTTATACTGCTGGCTGCAAATATTGAAATTGAAGAACTGGAATTAATCTTCAATTGGAACTCCTTGATATTGTTTGGAGTGGTTATTCTAATTGTAAGACCGCTGGGAGTGATATTGAGCTCTATAAACTCCGGACTTAAGATAAATGAAATCGCATTTATAAGTTGGGTTGGCCCGCGTGGAATTGTGGCGGCCGGTATAGCCTCCTTATTTGGACTAAGACTTGTAAAAGAAGGGGTTCCCGGAGCAGAATACATTACTCCGCTTGTATTTATGATGGTTTTGGGATCTGTATTGCTAAATGCTACTACCGCCCGGTTATTTGCAAAATTGGTGGGCGTGTTTGTCAAGAATGCAGAAGGGATCTTGATTATTGGTGCCTCTTCTATGGCGAGGCTTATTGCAAAATATCTTCAGGATAATAACAGGCACGTGGTGCTGGTTGATAGTAATAACGATAATATTAAAAAAGCTAAGAAGTTAGGATTGGATGCCCTTGAGGGTAGTGTTTATGCCGATGATCTTTTTAATAATATAGAATTAAATGATATTGGATACTTAATGTCCATGACAGGAAATAGTGACATCAATAAAACTGCTATTAACAGGTTTAAAAAGCAATTTGGGGAAAAGGGATCCTACCGTTTGATCTCTTCTGATGAGATGAATGATCCTGAAATAAATCCATCCGAAGGCCTTTTTTCTCATACCGATGATTATATAAAACTCACCGAAATATCACGAAACTATCCTAAAATTAATGAAATCCAGCTCAACAGTAAACAACATTATGAAGGCTTGATCGAGATCTCAAAAACCGATCCCGATATCGTACCCTTATTTATCAAAGGAGTAAAAGGCGAACTTAGGATCATCCCATCCAATAACTCCGAAATTCAAATAGACGAAGGTTCACAACTTGTTTATCTTGGAAAACAAATTAAAAAAGAAGAAATTGCCGCCGAAAAACATTGATTTATATTTTATGAATTTTTTGTCAAAATTTTGATAATTCACTGTTAAATTTGTCGTTCAATTCTTTAAATCCGCGGCAAATATTTTTTCAGAATAATTTTATAGCGGGATTTTTATAACAATTCTTAAGTTTTCAAATGGATGAATTTTTAGAGATTTTATACCACGAATTTGAATTGCCTTTTAGCAATCCGGTGCTTGTTTTTTCACTAATTCTACTAATAATTCTGGTTTCCCCAATATTATTCAGAAGACTCAATATACCCGGAATAATCGTATTGATTATTTCAGGTATTTTTATTGGTCCTTTTGGCGTTGGCCTGTTAGAGCAAAATGCAGCGATCGATCTATTTTCAAAAATAGGTCTGCTTTATATTATGTTTATCGCCGGGCTGGAACTCGATATGAATCAATTTAAAATCAACCGGAATAAAAGTTTTCTTTTTGGGCTTTTCACCTTTTCATTGCCACTTGCTATAGGATTTCCAGTATGTTTCTATTTGTTGGGGTATGATTTTAACGCCAGTTTTCTTACCGCCAGTATGTTTGCAACTCACACGCTTATAGCGTATCCTATTGTAAGTAAAATGGGGGTTTCCAAGAATGAGGCTGTGGCAATTACCGTTGGTGGTACTATTTTAACCGATACCGCCGTGCTTATTATCCTGGCCGTAATTATGGGAAATGCCCAGGAAGGTGGTTTAACATTGGATTTCTGGATACGACTCGTAATCTCTCTCACGATCTTTTGTTTGATCATGTTTTTTGTAGTACCAAAAATAGCAAAATGGTTTTTCACCAAGCTTGAAAAAGAAAAACACTCCCATTATATTTTTGTGCTCACCGTGATGTTTTTTGCTGCTTTTTTGGCTGAATTAGCTGGGGTAGAAGACATTATTGGAGCATTCTTGGCAGGATTGGCCCTTAATAGATTAATTCCTCATTCCTCGGCTCTTATGAACAGAATTGAATTTATGGGGAACTCCCTGTTTATTCCGTTTTTCCTTATTAGCGTAGGTATGATGGTAGATATAAGCGTAATCTTTGGAGGATATATGGCTATAGTCGTCGCAATTACGCTTTCTGTGGTTGCGATCTTAGGGAAATGGCTTGCAGCATTTTTCACTCAATACGTTTTTAAATATACCGCCTCACAACGCAAAGTGATCTTCGGCTTAAGCAGCGGGCACGCAGCGGCTACCCTGGCAGTAATTATTGTAGGATATAATGCCGAAATAATTGATATCAACATCTTAAACGGAACCATTATACTTATACTAATAACTTCAATTGTTGCAACTTTAGCAACTGAAAATGCTTCAAAAATCATGGTTGCTGAAGCTAAAGAAACAAATCCGGAGGAGATAAAGGAATCTGAAAGTTATAAAATGGAAAGTATTTTACTTCCATTGGCCAATATGGTGAATCTTGAAAAACTGTTGGAATTTTCAATTCTTATAAAAGATAAAAGTTCTATAAATCCGGTTTCTATTCTTACCGTTGTTCCCAACGATGAGGAAGCAGAACTAAACATCGCTCAGGCAAAAACAAAGCTGGAGGATTATATAAAGCAAGCCTCTGCTACGGAAACTGCTGTAAATGTGACTGCTACTATAGATCAGGATGTTGCCAACGGAATTTCCAGAAAATCCAAGGAACTTATCGCCGATTTAATTGTTATGGGCTGGCCTACAAGCTCCGGGAAAGATAAGGTGATAGGTGAAAAAATGCGCGGTATAATAGAAAATACTACCAAAACCATATTTCTTTGCCAGAGCGATAAACCCTGGGCAACACATCAAAAAATTATCCTTGCGGTTCCCGAAAGATCTGAAGATATGGAGGGTTTTGAGCTTTGGGTGAAAAAGGTCATTAAAATTTCAGAGGAGTTAAGTGTACCCATAATTGTGAACGGCACAAAGAAAACCCAGTCCGCCATTGAGGAACTTACAGCTAAATTAAATTTAAGAGCTCCGTTTGAATTTAATGAATTTAATGACTGGGAAGACTTCCTTATAATTTCCAAAAATGTTCAACCCGAAGATATTATCATGCTTATTAGCGCAAGAAAAGGCAGTGTGGCCTACCAGCCAGTTCTCGATAAAATCCCTTTAAAAATGGAAACGTATTTTGAGGAAAATGCAAAGATCATGGTTTTTCCACAGTAAGCCTTTTTAAATAAAATAAAACCCCTACAGATTTTAAAATCTGTAGGGGTTTTTACATATCTCTTGAACTTGCTCCAGGGTAACTGATAAATTGGAGTATGCTTTTAAGGTCTATTTGAATTTTCTTTGCTTAAGGAAGATCTTTCAGCTTATTAATCATTCAGCTTTAAAACGGCCATAAATGCTTCCTGCGGAATTTCTACATTTCCAACCAGTCTCATACGTTTTTTACCTTTTTTCTGCTTTTCCAGAAGCTTTCTTTTTCGGGAAATATCTCCTCCGTAACATTTAGCGGTAACATCTTTTCTAAGAGCCTTAACGGTCTCCCTGGAAATAATTTTAGCACCAATTGCTGCCTGTATAGGAATATCAAATTGTTGTCTGGGGATTAGTTGCCTTAGTTTTTCACACATTTTTTTACCTATGTCATACGCATTATCCACGTGAAGTAAGGCTGAAAGTGCATCTACCACACTTCCGTTAAGGAGAATATCAACTTTCACCAATTTGGAAGCTCTCATCCCAATTGGGGAATAATCAAAGGAAGCATAGCCTTTGGAAACGGTTTTTAACCGGTCATAAAAGTCGAATACTATTTCTGCCAATGGCATATCAAAATTAAGCTCAACCCGTTCCGGGGTTAAATAGGTCTGGTTCGTAATTTGTCCTCGTTTTTCTATACATAAGGACATCACAGAGCCTACAAAATCAGATTTGGTGATAATGCTGGCTTTTATGAAAGGCTCTTCCACCCGAGCAAGGCTGGAAGGCTCTGGAAGATCGGTTGGATTGTTAACCAGGATCGCCTGATCGGGATTTTTATGTGTAAAAGCATGATAGGAAACGTTGGGAACCGTAGTGATCACCGTCATGTCAAATTCCCGCTCCAGTCTTTCCTGAATGATTTCAAGGTGTAACATTCCTAAAAACCCACAACGGAATCCAAAACCAAGGGCCGCAGAACTTTCAGGAACAAAAACTAGCGAAGCATCATTCAGCTGTAATTTTTCCATGGAAGAACGCAAATCCTCAAATTCTTCGGTATCTACCGGATAAATACCTGCAAAAACCATCGGTTTCACATCTTCAAAACCTGAAACAGCTTCGGTAGTGGGATTTTTTGCATCGGTAATGGTATCACCTACCTTTACTTCCCGAGCATCTTTAATCCCCGTGATAAGATACCCTACATCTCCGGCTTTAATTTCCTGACGCGGAAATTGTTTTAACCTAAGTGTTCCAACCTCATCTGCAAAATAATTTTTATCTGTAGCCACAAATTTTATTTGCTGGCCTTTTTTTATCGATCCGTTAAATACACGGAAATATGTCTCAACTCCTCTAAACGGATTGTAAACAGAATCAAATACCAATGCCCTTAAAGGTGCATCGGGTTTTCCTGTAGGAGCCGGAATACGCTCAATAATGGCAGAAAGGATCTCTTCAATACCAATTCCTGTTTTGGCGCTTGCAGGAATAATGTCGCTTTTATTACAACCAAGTAACTCCACGATATCATCTGTAACCACCTCGGGATTTGCACTTGGAAGGTCTATTTTATTCAAAACCGGAATAATTTCAAGATCATTTTCCAGGGCAAGATAAAGGTTGGAAATAGTTTGTGCCTGAATGCTTTGAGCAGCATCTACAATAAGCAAAGCACCTTCACAGGCCGCGATAGAACGGGATACTTCATAGGAAAAATCCACATGTCCCGGGGTATCTATTAAATTTAGAATATACTCTTCGCCTTTGTAGGTATAATTCATCTGGATGGCGTGGCTCTTAATCGTAATCCCGCGTTCCCGCTCCAGATCCATGCTGTCCAGCAATTGCTCCTGTTTTTCACGGTCGGTAACAGAGCCGGTGAAATCCAGCAATCTGTCTGCCAGGGTGCTTTTACCGTGGTCAATATGGGCAATTATACAAAAGTTACGTATGTTCTTCATCTGTCAATTTCAAAGTGAGTGGCCCTTAAACAGCGCCATAAGTTTAAAGCTACAAATATAGTTTTTTTATAAGTGTTTAAAGAATTATTCTTATCAAGGCGGGAGCAGAATTTCCGGTCTTTCTGCGGATTTATTTTCAGCTAAATTTAATGAACATACATTCTTCCAGAAAAGATACATTCAGAAATATAGAGTTGAAAACTCCCAGGTGAAGCTGAAACTTCTCCAGGATCTTATAAAACTGAAAAAGATTGTTTTTTTTCCTAAAAGAAAGTTAATTTTAACCGATGAATACGCCTGATTTTTTAATGCAAACAGTAGGTTGAATTTTCCTCATGCATTCATTGAACTTCAGGAAGGATTTATATTTTTTATCCCTGCGGGCTTGCTCACAGGTAGTTCATAAAAACCCCCGTTCTCTATGAAAGATCAATCTTTAGCCAGTACTGCAACTCCCCGAAATACAAGTCGGCAGGGAACCAATCGTTCCATCATTATTATTGGAGCCCTGTTCTTTATTTTCGGATTCGTAACCTGGCTAAATTCAGTCCTTGTACCTTATCTTAAGATCGCCTGCGAACTCAACAACTTTCAGTCTTACTTCGTGGTAACAGCATTCTACATTTCTTACCTGGTCATGGCCCTGCCTTCGGCCTGGGTTTTAAAGGTTACCGGGTTTAAAAAAGGAATGTCTTTAGGATTGTTGGTCATGGCCGTGGGTGCACTTATTTTTGTGCCGGCTGCTTATACGCGAACCTATGAGATCTTTTTGCTGGGATTATTTGTTCTGGGAACCGGCCTTGCGGTATTGCAAACTGCTGCAAATCCATACATCACGATTTTAGGTCCTATAGAAAGTGCTGCAAAACGCATAAGTATTATGGGAATATGTAATAAAGTAGCGGGAGCCCTTGCGCCATTAGTGCTTGGAGCAATTGTATTTAAAAATACAGATAACCTGATTGAAGAACTGGAATTGATGGATGTTGCTGAAAAGGCACTTGTGTTGAATGAACTTTCGGAAAGGGTAGTGGTCCCGTATCTTATTATGATGGGCGTCCTTATCATTCTTGCGGTATGGATCTACTTTTCTCCATTACCCGAAGTAGATACAGATTCTGAAGATGAAGTTGTGGCAAAATCCAATATCAATAAAAAGAATATTTTTCAATTCCCGCATTTGTTGTTGGGAACCCTTGCCATGTTTTTATATGTTGGGGTAGAGGTCATCGCCGGAGATACTGTGATAAGCTATGGAGCCGAGCAGGGAATCCCGCTTATGGATGCAAAAGCATTTACCTCCTACACACTAATCGCAATGATTATAGGCTATATAATCGGGATCTTTACAATCCCAAAATACATTGCACAGGAACGCGCCTTGCAGGTCTCGGCCGTCCTGGGAATAATTTTAGGTTTGGGGGCCATTTATACCAATGGGTTTATTTCCGTTTTATTGATTTCCTTACTGGGCCTTGCAAATGCGATGGTATGGCCGGCAATCTGGCCAATGGCGATCGCTGGGTTGGGGAGATTTACCAAGATAGGCTCTTCATTTTTGATCATGGCAATTGCCGGAGGTGCAATTTTACCTTTATTTTATGGACGTTTAGCCGATATGTTTGATCCACAACAGGCATACTGGATCGTGATCCCTTGTTATGCCTTTATTCTGTTTTTTGCCTCAAAAGGTCATAAAATAGGGAGAAACCTATAATTTTCCTGGATAAGTCGGCAATGGAATTGCAATACAAAAAGCTCTGTGAACGTTAGAATCATAGAATCAATTTGCGCAAATTTCCATCCGGATCATGGAAATTTTCCCGGAAAGGAAAGCAACAATCTTTTTCAGTGGTTTTATCCCTGAAAAACAATACTATTTATATTGTAAATAATGAGTGATCAAAATAAACCCACTACTGAAAAAAGCTCCAGGTACCAGGATCTTGAATTGATGAGCACTGAAGAATTGCTTCGAAATATGAACAGGGAGGATAAAACCGTTCCAGAGGTCATCGAGGCTGAAATTCCCAAAATCATGATTCTCGTTGATAGTATTGTGCAGCAAATAGCAAAGGGTGGACGGTTATTTTATATTGGAGCCGGAACAAGCGGCAGGCTTGGGGTTTTGGATGCTTCAGAATGTCCTCCTACTTTTGGGGTTAGTGATGATGTCGTTATTGGCCTTATTGCCGGGGGCGATGTTGCCCTTAGAAAAGCGGTAGAAAATGCCGAAGACAACTCGAACGGTGCATGGGAAGATCTTCAGAAATTCAAAATCAATAAAAATGATTTGGTCATTGGCATTGCAGCTTCAGGAACTACGCCTTATGTTATAGGAGGAGTAAAGAAAGCCAGGGAAAAAGGACTAATAACAGCATGTATAACCAACAATAAAAATTCCCCTCTGGCAAAAGAGGTCCAATATCCTATAGAAATTGAAGTAGGGCCGGAATTTGTTACCGGAAGTACCAGGATGAAATCGGGAACAGCTCAGAAACTGGTGCTAAATATGATCTCTACTTCGGTTATGATAAAACTGGGAAGGGTAAAGGGAAACAAGATGGTAGATATGCAGTTAAGCAATAAAAAGCTTATAGAACGCGGCGTTCGAATGATCATGGAGGAACTGAATGTAGACGAAACTATCGCGCAAAACCTGCTTGAAGAGCATAAAAATGTTCGGGAGGTATTAAAGAAAAGCAGGGATTAAAATACGGTTCTTTTAGTTTTAAATTTGAACAAATAAAAATAACTTCGCCTTAAATATTTTATACAAATAAATTCCTATGTTGAATAGAAAACTTATCCTTATTGCATTGGTATTTATGATTGTAATGGCCGGGTGTAAATCAAAAAAAAATATTCCTGCAAAACCTTCAGAACCCCAGGTCTCTGAAATTCCTCCGGTAAAACAGGAAGAACTCCCGGAATCCGTGATCATAAACGAGATTCCCGGGGAGGAAACAGCGGTGACTCCTGTCCAAATCGTAAACAATGCTCCTTTTGTAATGCGGGAATTTCGTGCAGCCTGGATTGCTACGGTAGCCAATATCAACTGGCCAAGCAAATCGGGTTTATCAACCAGCGAACAACAAAGGGAAGCGATTGTTTTACTTGATTTTTTAAAGAAACATAATTATAATGCAGTGATTTTTCAGGCGAGGCCACAGGCAGATGCCCTTTATAAAAGTTCGCTTGAATCCTGGTCCTTTTTTCTAACAGGGGAACAGGGGAAAGCTCCGGAACCATTTTACGATCCTTTACATTTTTGGATAGAAGCGGCTCATGACAGGGGAATGGAATTGCATGTGTGGTTAAATCCTTACAGAGCACACCATTCTACAGGAGGAAAGATCACAGATGCCTCAATAGTTAAAACGCATTCAGATCTTGTGGTAGGGTTAAAAAATGGCATGTACTGGCTGGATCCATCAAAAAAAGGAACTCAGGACCATACCGCTGCGGTAGTAATGGATATCGTGAAGCGTTATGATATTGATGGAATCCACTTTGATGATTATTTTTATCCGTATGCTTCTTATAATAAAGGAGCAGATTTTCCAGATGCAGCAAGTTTTGCAGCCTATCAAAAATCAGGTGGAAAACTATCAAAAGCAGACTGGAGAAGGGATGGCGTAAATACCTTCGTGCAACGAATCTACAATGAGATAAAGGCTGAAAAACCACAAGTGAAATTTGGGATTAGTCCTTTTGGGATTTATCGCCCTGGGTTTCCAAAATCAATTGCAGGAATGGATCAGTATACCGAATTATATGCCGATGCCAGGCTATGGTTAAACGAAGGTTGGATAGATTATTATTCCCCGCAGCTATATTGGAAAATTAACCAAACCAAGCAAAGTTTTCCGGTGCTTTTGGGATGGTGGGAAAGCGAAAATCTGCAAAACCGCCATTTATGGCCGGGAATAAATATAGATTTTGGTGGCGATGCGCTTAATGTAGATGAAACTATCAACCAAATTATGCTCACCCGTGGAATGTTACCGGAAAGCAAAGGAAGTGTACACTGGAGCATAGGTCCGCTTATTAAATATCCAAATGTTTCCAAAGCACTGCTGGAAGGTCCTTATCAAAAAGAGGCCCTGGTTCCTGCAAGTCTTTGGATGAACGCTGTTTTGCCAGCAGCTCCTAATGTGGAGGTAAAAGTTTTACAGGATAAGGTCGAAATAAACTGGGATCATTCGGGTATAGATGAGGTTTTTAAATGGGTAGTGTATTATAAATATAAAGGGGTTTGGAATTATGAAATTTTAAACCGCACTCAAAATTCATTCGAATTATCATACCTTCTGAATAAAAATGAAAAAGGGTCTCATCTTACGGATATTGGAGTTACTGCCGTGGACAGAACAGGAAATGAAAGTAATTTTATCGAAGTTTCGGTTGGAGGATAATAATTGATGAAACCAATGCTGAATTTTTTCACATTTGATCTTGAACTGAAAGAAACTTTTACCATAAGCCATGGTTCCAGGAATTTTCAAAAAACCCTCATCGTTGCTTTAACCGATGGAGCCTATACAGGCTATGGGGAGGCTGCAGCAATATCCTACTATGGTGTTAGCGTAGAAGGTATGATCGCAGCGATAAAGGAGATAGAACCTTTAATTGCGGATAATATTCATAAAACGCCGGAAGAACTTTGGGAAATTACCCAACCCTACTTAAAGGAAAATTCTTTTGCACAATGCGCCCTGGACATTGCCATGCACGATCTTTACGGGAAAAGGAAAGACCTTCCGCTTTACAAATTATGGGGACTGGATTTGAAACAGCTTCCACTATCAAATTATACTATTGGTATTGATACTGTTGAGAAAATGGTACAGAAAATGAAGGATTTTCCCTGGCCGCTCTACAAGATCAAATTGGGTACAGCGGGTGATGTAGACATCATTAAAGAATTGAGAAAGCACACCAACGTAGTGTTTAGAGTAGATGCCAACGCGGCCTGGACCGCAGATGTTGCGATAAAAAATGCTGAGATCCTCAAAGATCTCAACGTAGAATTCTTAGAACAACCTTTAGCGAAAGAGGATTGGGAAGGAATGAAAAAGGTATATAAATATTCTTCTTTACCGGTAATTGCAGATGAAAGCTGCATAGCAGAACAAGACATTGCAAGATGTGCGGGTTATTTCCATGGAGTGAATATAAAACTTACCAAATGTGGCGGCCTCACACCGGCCCGAAGGATGATTGCAGAGGCAAAGGAACTTGGAATGAAAGTTATGGTGGGATGTATGGCAGAGTCTACGGTAGGAATCTCAGCAATTGCGCATTTACTACCTTTGCTGGATTATGCAGATATGGATGGGGCTTTACTCTTAAAAAATGATATAGCTGAAGGTGTGAAGATCTTAGATGGAAAAGTTGTTTTTCCCGATAGGAACGGCACCGGTGTACAATTGATAAACAGGACAATAAAAACTTAGATTTATGTTCAAAAAACTTGCTTTGACCTTACTTACCGCGGTATTGGTATTTGGTTGTAATTCTTCCGAAGAAAACAAAAAATTAATAACTGCCCGGGATGTTATTGCTGAGGTCTCGGGAGAATTTGTGCCAGATAAAAGGGTGGCCCGTTTTGAGGTGGAAGCCATGGGAAATGAGGGAGGGTTGATCCTCAATGGGGAATCCAACCTTCCGGAAGCTGTGCAAAGCCTTCGTTCCAGGCTGGAACAGAAAAATATTGTGTTCATAGACAGTATTGAGCTTCTTCCGGGAAAAATGATGGAAAATGCTTCTAATGCCCTGGTAAAAATTTCGGTAGCCAATCTTAGGTCCAATCCTGCACATTCCGCAGAACTGGCCACCCAGGCTACTTTAGGAACTCCGCTCAAAGTTTTAAAGGAAGAAAATGAATGGTTTTTGGTGCAAACCCCAGATAAATACCTGTCCTGGGTAGATGGTGGTGGCCTGGAAACGCTTAGCGATGAGGAATTCCAGAACTGGAAGAACATCTCTAAAGTAGTCTTTAAACAGCCTTTTGGGTTTGCCTATGAAGAAGCCAATACAACTTCCCCAGTGGTTACAGATCTTGTGGCAGGAAGCATTTTAGAACTGCAGGAAGAACAGGAGAACTTTTACAAAGTCAAATACCCAGACGGTGTGACAGCCTATATTCAAAAGGAAGCCGCACAATTGTATGATGAATGGATTGCCCAACTGGATCCTTCCGCAGAGAACCTTATAAAAACTTCAAGAGCATTGATGGGGCTTCCCTATTTGTGGGGAGGTACCTCAGCAAAAGGGGTAGACTGCAGCGGGTATACCAAAACCATCTTTTTCCTCAACGGGATGATCATCCCCCGGGATGCTTCGCAGCAGGTGCATACGGGTACTTTGGTAGATTCCACACGAAACTTTGAGAACCTTATCCCAGGAGATCTTCTTTTCTTCGGAAGGCCTGCCACAGATACTACTTCAGAAAAGGTGGTACACGTGGGCATGTGGGTTGGCAACAATCAATTTATCCATTCCAGCGGAAGGGTGCGTGTAAGTTCTATAGATAGTACTGCCAGAGATTTTGACGAATTCAACTACAACAGATATCTGCGCACCAAAAGACTGGTCTCTGAAGATGATCCCAACATCATCCTGCTGGAAAATTCAGAGTTGTTTGGTAAGAAAGGTTAACAGCATTTGTGAAACTGCCTGCAGTAAACAGGTGTACTAACAATTTAGGAGTTTTCTTTTTCATGTAAAGCAGAAAAGAAAAAAGTGAAGGCGAAAAGAGTTTAAGCTACCTGCGAAAACGGCCACGAAGGCACAAGGGCAAAAAGAGTGACAAAGCCTTGTGAACCTTAGATAATCAGCGATTTAAGTGCATTTCATTTCACGCAAAGTAAGTAACAGGCCCCAAAGATTTACATATACTTCTTATACAAATTTTCCAGGATCAAAAGGTCCATTGCGTTAAGTTCGCCATTGACTTCAGACTGGATAAAGTGCAGCTTGAAAGCTTTAATGGCCGCTTCCATATTGCTGGTGTCATAGCCAATGATGCGCAGTGCCATTTTAGGATCAACGCTTGTAGTGGCCAGGTCACTTTCAGTAGGCTCTGGAACAATATTCCCCTCAGTTACAACAGGAATGTTGAGGTTTCCGGTTTTGGGCCTTCCATCAAGTACGATCACCGGCACCTCAATCTCGTCATACCAAAGGCCAAAACCTTCTTCTGCGAGTAATTTCCAGGGGAACTTGGGGTTAGGATCTACTTTTCGTCCCGGGGCAATGTCTGAATGGCCTATAAAATTGGCTGCCGGAATATTATACCGTTCTTTTAAGACCTTTAGGAGTTTTATCAGGCTGTTGATTTGTAGTGGAGAAAAAGGTTCAAATCCGTTGTTATCGAGTTCAATACCCAAAGAGGCAGAATTAAGGTCGGTGGTATTTCCCCATTTTCCAGCCCCGGCATGCCAGGCACGGTAATAATCATTAAGCATTTGATAGATCTCACCGTTCTTTCCAATAACGTAATGTGCACTCACCTGTGTAGGAACTTTGGTAAAAGTGGTAAGGGTTTGAGCTAAAGAATCCTGCGCGGTGTGATGAAGGATAACAAAATTTGGCTTGCGCAAATTGAAATTTGTAGTTCCTGCCCAATGCTCACCGTAAGGCAATAAAGCTTCGCCTTCCGGCTGTTCTGTAGGGAAAGTATTCAATTGATCTGTGAGCAACTTAGATTGTTTTTTATGGATCTTATTGGTGGCAGCATAAGGGTTGGTAGCACAGGAGATCACCAGGGAGGCTACAAATATTAAATAGGTGCTTCTTAACAACATGTTCATAGTCTATGTTTTAAATGCAAATATCGTTGATTTGGAATGATATATAGAAGAAAAGAGGCATAGAGAACCTCACGGAAGGCAGCTTCCCGAATAATTTCAGAACAATTTCTGATTCATTTTTATAATTACACGGGTTGCTATTTCCTTCTTCGGTAGGATATTTACCTAAAACTTTGGTCCCTCCTCCTATTCATGAATTTTGCATGCAACGTATATGATAAGCAGATTTTTCCGCTGAAATGAAGATCAAAAATTCAGTAGTATCCGGTGTGAAGGTTATTTAAAATTTCCATCTCACAAAAGCTTCCATAGCTTCATAATTTGCCAGACCCAATTTATGGTAATTCTCTGCGGTTTCCCTGTTTCTTTCCTGGGCTCTCATCCAGAATTCACGCTGGTCATCTCCCGGGAAAACAGGATGATCCTTTTGTGACTGGTGTTGAAAAATAGCATTTCTTTTCCTTTGAACCTCGATAGGAGAGAGTGGAACGGCCATTTCGATATCGTGTGTCTCAAACTCATCCCAGGCTCCGCGGTACATCCATAACCAGCAATCTTTTGTCCATTCCTCGGTCTCGCGAAGACGTTTCATAGCTTCAAGGACTATTCTAAAACATACGATATGAGTGCCATGCGGATCATCAAAATCACCTGCAGCAAATACCTGTTGGGGCTTGATCTCCTGAAGTAATTCCATAGTTAGTTCCACATCGATCGCTTTGACGGGATTTTTTTCAGATTTTCCGGTTTCATAGAAGGGGAGGGCCATAAAATGGATATTTGTATCCTGTAAACCTGCATACCGTGCTCCTGCATAGGCTTCAGATTTTCTTATGAAGGCCTTTACATCCCTTATTTCCGGAAGGTCGGTCTCATTTGGCTTTTTAGTTTTCAGGAAGTCTCTCATTCTGGAGTAAATATCCTTAAGTTTTTGGGTATCCTGACCTATACTTTTATTGAAATCTATGGTAAATTCAATATAACGCAGCACATCGGTGTCCCATACTGCGGTATTTCCGGAGGTTTGATAGGCTACATGCACCTCATGTCCCTGATCTACCAACCGGATAAATGTACCTCCCATGGAAATGACATCATCATCCGGGTGAGGAGAGAAAATAAGGGATCTTTTATGCGCAGGCTCGGCTCTTTCCGGACGCTGGCTGTCATCGGCATTGGGTTTTCCGCCGGGCCATCCCGTTATACTATGCTGTAACTGGTTGAATACATCAATATTTATATCGTATGCAGGGCCCTGTTCAGTAGCTAATTGAGCCATTCCATGGCTGTTATAATCCTCATCTGTTAATTTAAGAATGGGTTTTTCAATTTCAGAAGATAGCCAGATAACCGCTTTTTTAATTAGATTTTTATCCCAGATACAATCTTTTACCAGCCAGGGAGTATTAAACCTGGTCAATTCTGATGCAGCTTCTCTATCCAGCACAAATTTCACGTTATCTGAAAGTTGTAAGTACGTAGCCGGTACTTTCCCTGAAATTTCTCCTTCTACAGCTTTTTTTATAATTGATGCCTTTTTCCTGCTCCAGGCCATCAAAATGATTTCCCGAGCTTTAAAAATTGTACCAATTCCCATGGTGATCGCTTTGGTAGGAACGTTTTCCTTTCCGCCAAAATCCCTTGAAGCATCTCTTCTGGTAAGATCGTCCAGGGTTACCAGCCGGGTACCAGAATTTGGGGCCGATCCGGGCTCATTAAAGCCTATATGTCCCGTTCTTCCTATCCCAAGGATTTGGAGATCTATTCCTCCCATTTCCTCTATTTTATTTTCGTATTCCAGACAATAATTGGCGATATCTTCTTTTGGCAGTGTCCCATCAGGAATATGGATATTTTCCCTTTTAATATCTATATGGCTGAAGAGATTTTCATCCATAAATGCCACATAACTTTGCTTTGAATCTGGTTGCATGGGATAATATTCATCGAGGTTAAAGGTGATGACATTCTTGAAACTGAGGCCATCTTCTTTATGCATTTTCACCAGCTCTGCATAAACATCTACCGGCGTGGCACCTGTGGCAAGGCCCAGGACAGCATTTTTTCCTATAGATTGCTTTTGGAGTATGATTTCCTTGATTTTATTGGCAACTTTTTTTGAAGCTTCGTATTGATCTGGGTATACCGTTACAGGCAGTTTCTCATATCTTGTTTCTTCAAGTAAATTTAATCTTGCCATTCCGGTTATTTTTTGGTTATTATTCCCTAACTCTTAAAAGTAGAAAAAAAGCCTTAATTTTCAGCCTTAATTATCAGGAAAGACCTTTCTGCTTCAGCAAGCTATCGACGAAAAAATCAGTTTATGATGATGAGATTATTTTCTCTTTGTTTTATATCAAAAATGCTTCTATTCGGCAGCATACTGTATGCGCAGGAAAAACCTTTAAAAACCCCGGAATTTCTACACTATCAAAACAGCACCTGGGTAGATTCCATTATGGAAACTTTGTCTCCAGATGAGCGCATTGCACAGTTGATCATGGTAGCTGCCTTTTCCAATCGCGGCGAAGATCATAAACAGGAAATCTTAAAGCTTATAAATGAACAAAAAATAGGCGGAGTTATATTTTTTCAGGGAGGACCTGTAAGGCAGGCAAAACTGATGAATGAATACCAGGCTGCCTCAAAAGTGCCGTTATTGGGCGCTATCGATGCCGAGTGGGGCCTGGGAATGCGGCTGGACAGCACCATTAGTTTTCCTTTTCAAATGGCTTTAGGTGCAGTTCAAAACAATACCATTATTTATAAAATGGGCGCAGAGGTCGCCCGGCAAATAAAACGCGTAGGGCTTCATTTAAATTTTGCCCCTGTTGTGGATGTGAATAACAATGCCGAAAATCCCGTGATTAACTACCGCTCTTTTGGTGAAAACAAGTATAAAGTCGCTAAAAAGGGGATTGCTTATATGCGGGGTTTACAGGACCACGGAGTGCTTCCCACCGCCAAACATTTCCCCGGGCATGGAGATACCGATACAGATTCCCACCTGGCACTTCCACAAATTCTTCATTCCAGGGAAAGGCTGGATACCCTGGAGCTTTATCCTTTCAGGCAACTTATAAAAGCAGGAATAGGAGGGGTTATGGTTGCGCATCTGGATATCCCGGCTTTAGATCCTTCCGGGGTTCCATCTACTTTGTCCGCTAAGATTATCACAGAATTATTAAAGGATGAACTTGGTTTTGAAGGCCTTATTGTTACAGATGCCATGAATATGAAAGGGGTAACCAAAGACAATCTCCCCGGAATTGTGGATAAAGACGCCATTCTTGCAGGAAATGACCTTCTGGAATTTACAGAAGATGTCCCACGTGCCATCACCGAAATAAGCCAGGCCGTGAAGATGGGGTTAATAAGTCAGGAAGAGATCGACCGGAGATGCCGGAAAATTCTTGCCCTAAAACAATGGTCAGGACTGGATAATTATGTGCCGATCTCTCTTAAGAATTTAACCGAAGATCTCAATACTTCCAAAGCAAAATTATTGAACCGGAACCTTGCCGCAGCTTCCCTAACATTACTAAAGAATACCGAAAAAATAATTCCGGTTAAGGGACTAGACACTTTGCAAATCGCGGTAATTTCTGTTGGAAAGGAAAACACTACTGTTTTTCAGAACAGCATGGGATTGTATGGAAAAACAACCAATTTCAATGTTTCAAACCAACCTTCCGAAGAAGAACTGAAGACATTAAAAGATAAGCTCCAGTCTTTCAATATAGTAATTACAGGGATTCACGATGAAGAAATACGTCCTTATAATAAACTTAAAATGTCTGATTCCCTTCAGAAATTTATTTCAGAATTGGCTGAAATGAAAAATTCTGTGATCGCTCTTTTTAAGAATCCCTATGTGATGAAGGATATAAATAATATAGAAGCAGCTTCGGGATTGCTGCTCACGTATCAGGATACTCCGGAGGCCGAAAATTTAGCTGCACGGGCTATTTTTGGAAAAGTCAGGGTTTCCGGGAAACTTCCTGTGAGTGTAGCTAATAAATTTAGGGAAGGGGATGGTTTATGGTTGGGTGGAAGTTTTAATGCGAATACTCCCTGTTTTAAGATGCAGGCATGGTTACAGGAACATTTTTATAATCAGCCTGTTCCCTGGTGCCTAATACGGTAGCAACAACGCCCGGGAATCAAATACAAATGAGATATTAATAACAAATTTTAATATATATTTAAGAAATACTATATTTGATTAATAAATACTCCAAATTTCCAATTTTATTTTAATGAACCACCTATATTTCCTCCCACTTTGTTGCCTTATTTCCCTTGTTACATTTTCAACGTTTTCACAGAATTCTGTTAAAGGCTCTGTACTATTTCCCAATCAGGAAGGGGTTGCTTACGCAAATGTAGTCCTGATGGAAACCGATTCTACCACTGTTTACAAAGGCGCCGTTACAGATGAGCAGGGAGATTATCTCTTTGAAAATATCTTAACTAAAGAATATGTACTTATTGTGAGTTTTGTTGGTTTTGAAAACTTTATAAAACGGATCTCGGTAAGCGGAAACAGTACGCTTAACCCTATAGTTTTAAAGGAAGATGAAGGAGCTCTTAAAGAAATTACTATCAATGCAAAAAAACCAACGGTAACAAAGACGATAGACCGACTCATTTTCAACGTTGAAAATTCCACGCTGTCTTCGGGGAATTCATGGGAAATTTTAAAAAGAACTCCCGGGGTAATTGTGACACAAAACCAGTTATTGGTGCGAAATAATATAGTAGCTGTTTATATCAATGACAGGAAAGTTCATTTATCTGCATCAGAGCTGCAAACCCTACTGGAAAGTTATTCCGCAGCAAATATAAAATCTATTGAAGTTATCACGAATCCGCCGGCGCGATATGAAGCCCAGGGCGGTGCCATTTTGAATATAGTTACCAGCAGCAATATTACACCAGGCTATAAAGGAAGTATCAACGGAACCTATACCCAGGCCATTTTCCCGAAATACCAGTTTGGGACCAGCCATTATTTTAAAAGTGAAAAGCTGAATGTTTTTGCTAATTACAGCTTCAGTCCGCGTAAAGATTTCAAAAATGACGACAGTTATATCAATTTCATAAATGAGGATGGCGCTATATTTTCCCGTTGGAATACAGACTTCAACAGGACTACCCGTTCCCAGGCGCACAATGCCAATGCGAATATAGATTATGCCATAGATGAGCGGAATACACTGAGTTTTTCTACCAATGCGATGTTATCACCTAACAAGACTTTTGATAATGTGGTGGAAACAGATATACGGAGTGCTCAGTTTCAGCTGGATTCTTCATTTGTTACCCGAAGCGGACTCGAAAATGATGAGAACAATATTGCGCTGGATTTAAAATTTACGCACCTCCTGAAAACCGAGGGAGCTCAAATTTCAGCGGAAGCTCATTATACCAATTTCAACCAGGAGCGCATGCAGGATGTGCTTTCCACCTATTTTTCCCCACAAGACGCGGTTATAAACCGGATTAGTTTTTTAACCGATGCAGCCCAGGAAATCGATATTTTTACGGCACAGGTGGATTACCAAACTCCAATAGGAAGCGCCACTTTTGAGATGGGAGCAAAATCATCGGTGATAAATTCTGAAAGTGGGATAGATTATTTTGATACCCAGGGCAACAACCGCCAGCTTATTGGAGAGCTTTCTGATAACTTCCTGTATGATGAAGCTATTTATGCAGGTTATGCCAGTATCACCAGGGACTGGGATAAATGGGCCATTAAAGCAGGGCTTAGAGGGGAATATACCGATATTACAGGAACCTCCAATTCTATTGGAGAAGTCAATACCCAGGAATATTTTGAAGTGTTCCCCACAGCATATTTACAGCATAAAATATCTGAAGATCATGTGTTTACTTTGGATTATTCCAGACGAATTGCCCGTCCTAAATATGAGAGTTTAAATCCTTTCCGGTATTTCCTGAATGAAAATAATTTCAATGCCGGAAACCCCAATTTAAGAGCGGCGATCAGCAACAATTACAATTTAAATTATACGCTAAAGGGCCAGTATTTCTTTGATCTTTACTATAAGGATGACGGGATAACCCCTACAACCCTTGCATTTCAGGATAACAGGAATCTAACTATAAGAAATGTGAGTACGAATTTGCTGGAAAACAAATCCTATGGGCTTGATGTTTTTCACGGAAGGTCTATTACAAGCTGGTGGTATGCCCAGGCATTTACTTCCTTATTTCACACGGAAAATACTTTTTTGGCAGTTGAAAGCGGAAACGCAGAAGTCACGAACGAAACAGATGGGGTGCAGGCCTATATTTATAATGTTTTTACGCTTTCTAAAGATGGTACTTTTGAAGGAAACCTATTCTTGATGCATGTTTCCGATTTTATTTCCGGTTCCTATCAGCTGGAGCCTATGACTACTTTTTCTATCGGTTTCAGAAAAACCCTTTGGAACAACAGGGCAGAGGTAAGCCTTAATTTTGAAGATATGCTGAATACAACCAATACACGATTGACGTCCCAATATCTTAATCAGGATAATTCCTTTTTCGCACAGGAAGAATTGCGCTATGTACGGTTTGGATTTAAATACAACTTTGGAAATTTCAGGCTAAGTGACAATCAGCGCCAGATAGAAGCTGCAGAACGGGACAGGATCTAAAAAGCCCCCCGGCCCCCGAAGGGGGAGTTTTTTTACTCTGGCATTCTATTTCATTCAAATTGCAATTTCATAAATTCCACCTTCGGGGGGTTAGGGAGATTTTCTTTTTTTTTCGTAATTTTGCAAACTTAATTTTATTGATTTGTCCAAAATAGGTAATATAGATGTAGGGGAATTTCCATTGCTTTTAGCACCCATGGAAGATGTGAGCGATCCACCGTTTCGTGCATTGTGCAAGGAACAGGGAGCAGATGTGGTGTATACCGAATTTATCTCTTCGGAAGGGCTTATACGCGATGCTGCCAAGAGCAGGATGAAGCTGGATATATACGAAAAGGAACGCCCGGTGGGAATCCAGATCTTTGGAGCCAACCTGGAATCCATGCTCCAGTCGGTTGAAATAGTTGAAAAATCCAATCCGGATATAATAGACATCAATTTTGGCTGCCCGGTAAAAAAGGTAGTTTCCAAGGGAGCCGGTGCCGGGATCCTGAAAGACATCGATTTGATGGTTTCTCTAACCGCAGCCATGGTGAAGCACACCAATTTACCAATCACCATTAAAACCCGTTTAGGCTGGGATCAGGATTCCATAAGGATTGTTGAGGTTGCCGAAAGATTGCAGGATGCAGGAGCAAAATCCATCGCAATTCACGGTAGAACCCGCGCCCAGATGTACAAAGGTGTTGCCGACTGGGGTCCTATTGCCGATGTTAAGAACAACCCCAGGATGCATATTCCCATTTTTGGGAACGGAGATGTGGACACTCCTGAAAAAGCGATGGAAATGCGCGATAAATACGGATTGGACGGCGCTATGATAGGCCGTGCAAGTATTGGATATCCCTGGTTTTTTAGAGAGGTGAAACATTTTTTTGCAACAGGGAATAATCTTGCCCCTCCAACATTAGAGGAACGCGTGCAGGCCGCTAGGAAGCATCTTCAAATGGCTATAGACTGGAAAGGCGAAAAATTAGGGGTTTTTGAAACCAGAAGACATTATACAAACTATTTTAAAGGCATCCCGCATTTTAAGGAATTCCGTACAAAAATGGTGACCAGCGATCATTCTATAGATGTTTTTGCAGCTTTTGATGAGGTGGAAAGAGAATTCTCTGGCTTCGAATTCGTTTAGGCCTGAAGCGCTTTTTTGCTTCTGCTGGCCGCAATATAGGAGGCTGCCATCCCTAAAATGCCAATAGTTACTAAAACCAGAATAATATTTTCGGCTTTTATCTTAACAGGATATGCCAGGGAAGGTGTGATCATTACAAGATCAAACTGCAGTTGCAGGTAAACCAGGATCAGGGCGAAAAGCAATCCTATAAATCCGCCCACAATCGTCATAAGCGCTCCCTGCATAAAAAAGATATTTTTAATGGCATTTTCAGTAGCACCAAGACTATAAAGCGTCCTAATATTTTCCCTTTTATCCAGAATCACCATAATGATAGATCCTACCACATTGAAAAGTGCAATAATGAGTACGAGGGTAAAAATAAGGTAGACCGCAAGATTTTCGGTATTGAGCATTTTATAGAGCGTTTCATTAAGCTGGGCACGGTTCTTAACGCTTACATCCTGACTGAGGATCTTTTTAATTTCTGAAGTTACTGTTTCTGGATCGGCGCCCGGAGCCAGTTTTATTTCTATAGCCGAAACTTCATTTTCCTCCAATTCCAGCAAGTTTCGCGCAAAATCTATGTTGGCAAATATATATTTGCTGTCCAATTCTTCATTCACGCTGTAAATTCCGGTAACCACGACGCCTTCTTTATTGAAAGCATCGGTTGGGACGCTAACCTGCCCTTTTCCCGGCCTGGGAACCATAATTTCCAGTAAATGGGTATAATCGAAGGCACTAAGGGAGAGCAGCCGGGTAATCCCGTTGCCTGCCACTACCTGAAAATCACTTTCGGTAAGCCAGTTTCCGTAAACCAGGGAACTGTCTATATTATTCACTTTTCGGTAATAAGCATCCACACCTTTTATAAATGCGGTATGGTTTTTTGACCTGTAATCCAGAAAAACACGTTCTTCCACAACTTCAGAAGAAGCAGATATCCCCTCGATTTTATATAGGTTTTGTTTTTCAGCTTCAGAAATACTGATAGTTTTTCCGCTGGAGGGGAAAACTTTAAGATCGGGGTCAAATTCGTTGGAGAAGGTTAAGCTGAAATCTTTCAATCCGGAGAACCCGGAAAGCACAATAAATAAAGAGAAGGCTCCCGCAAAAACGCCGACTGCGGCAATAATGGTGATGATATTGATCGCATTATTGCTGCTTTTGGTAAATAAATACCGTTTGGCGATGTAGAGGGAAAAATTCAACTTAAGATTTTTTCCGGGGATCCAAAAGATTGGGATCGGAAATTGGGTTTTCCTCGCCTCTTATCGATTTGTCTATTTTTTCTATATATTCCAGAGAATCGTCTATAAAAAAACTTAGATCGGGCATTCTTCGCAGCTGATGTCTTGTTCGTTGCGCCAGTTCATGCTTGATCTTTGATTTTATAAGGTTGATTCCCTCCAATACACCTTTAGCTTCCTTAGATGGGAAAATGCTTATATAAGCCTTCGCAATAGAAAGATCGGTGGTAACTTTTACCTTAGAAACAGACACTAAAACTCCCGTTATTCCTGAATCCCTGATATGATTTTGCAGGATCTCTGCCAAATCTTTTTGCAGAACCCCACCTATTTTCTTTTGTCTGTTTGTTTCTTCCATACTGCAAAAGTAAGATATTTAAATTTCAATCCCTCATTGAGGGTTTAATTCCCCGCGGCCGGCCCGAAATGAATTTCATTCATGCGGGCCTGCCCCGATGTTCTTGATTTATTCTTAAATTAGTGGATTCTCGCAGCAAGCCTGCAGAGAATCGGGAATCCGGACTTAAAAAGTGTGGTTCTGTTAGTACTACATAAAATTATAAAAAATAATTAATAACAATCCATGAGAAAAATCGAACATATAGGCATAGCCGTTAGAAATATAGAAGAAGCGAATAAAACTTACCGGGCCCTGCTCAATATAGAACCCTATAAGGCCGAAGAAGTGGAAAGCGAAGGAGTGCTTACTTCATTTTTTCAAATTGGAGACAGCAAGATCGAACTTCTTGCAGCTACAAATCCTAAAAGTCCAATTGCAAAGTTTATTGAAAAGCGCGGAGAAGGAATTCACCACATCGCTTTTGATGTAGAAGATATAGAAGCAGAAATTGAACGGCTGGAGAAAAGTGATTTTGTTTTGATCTCGAAAAAGCCTAAAAACGGCGCCGATAATAAGATTGTGGCTTTTTTGCACCCTAAATCCTCTCATGGGGTTTTGGTGGAATTATGCCAGGAGGCAAGTTCCAGTCAATGAGGTAGTTACAAAGAAAGATTCCGGGAATTTTACCGCAGCTAAAAGCACATGATAAAAATAAATAAAAATGCTTGTGGAGTAGGCGGCAATTACATAAATTTGCGCCCTCATTATACCTATTGAGCCGGTCCTATAGCTCAGCTGGTTAGAGCACCTGACTCATAATCAGGTGGTCCCTGGTTCGAGTCCAGGTGGGACCACACTAGTAAAGACAAGGCTTCCGAGATATCGGGAGCCTTCTTTGTTGGAGGTGGGTACAACATAGGACAACATTTTTTGGGCAAAACTTTTCTATCTCTATTTTGGTTATTTTTAATTGGTTAGAGCAGATGCTAGCATGGAAAAATTTATTCTATATACTGCGAATGTCTAGGCCGGTTGCAGGTCATAAATCATTTGTCTCGGGGACGAGAAAGTACGTACGCTATTAAACAGCACAGGAACCACGCGCAAGGTTAGTTCTGGTAGATATGGGGGGCTTTTTGAAATAGATAGTGTTTCATCACTTTGATATTGGGTGAATAAAAATTTTTGAACATCTTTAGGACATTTATTAGACATCCAAGTCTAGCACTCTGTTGGAAGCAATTCAAAAGGACAAAGGGAATACATAGGATTAATACGCTAATTAATTTTTGAATCGCAAAGTAAATTTCACCTCTATTTTCCTTTAAATTAATGATTATCTACGACCATCAAAATAAAGATGAAGTCTCCTGACTTCGTGACCACAATCAAGAGGTTTACAGTGAAAAATTTTAATTCTCAAAGCTGGACTACATCATTTAAACCCGGTGTGTCTGGGGTTGCCCCCGGGCAACAGATTATGTCTACTCCAGCGAGGAACATTATTTACATTAAAAAAGTGTGATTGAAGAAGTGACTTTAACAGATAATCCTGTTGCAGATTTATTCAAGAGCTGGTCGATTTTAAGGTGTGAGAATTATTGATCGATGAACTACGTCAAAGCCCGGAGACTTTGTTTATGAATTTGCATAAAACACGTATAACATAGCTCAAAGTAAGGATACTTTGAGAAACCTAAGGCACACCAGGGCCACCAGGGGAATTTTCAATAATTCAACCTTAAAAACGGACAAAAGTTTTTGAATCAAAAAAAAACTGATATGGGTTATTTTTTTATTAAAGGTAGGATTACTTTTAAATCGTGGAGCTTTTTAATCTTAATATGATGTTTCTGATTTACTATTCTTTGATAATCGTTCAAGATTTTATGAAGAATAGAATTTCCGTTCTAATTTCTAAAACCAGGTGTTATGAGATATGCTATTTCTTACGTTAGGATTCACAGGTTTTTTAAAAATATATTATTAAGAGCATCTTTATTTGCTTGTTGAGCGACCTGCCTGGGCGACACAGCGACTTCAAACTGATTGCAAGAAACTAAGGGAAAACGCGGTTGACAAAACCATGGAAATAATTTTTATATTTACTTCGTCAACCAACGGAAAATGAAAGAACTCTCGAAAAACACCTCCACTTTTTTATTTATACTCCTTACAGGAGTGCTGGTTGTGATTGCAATTATTTCTTATAATAAGATCAGGCAGTTTAATATATCTGTTGACAGGGTAATGCATACCAAAGCTGTAAAGGATAATATTATTGAATTGCGTTCCAATGTAAAAGATGCAGAGTCCGGGCAGCGTGGTTATCTTATTACTAACGATTCTGTTTTTCTGCAACCCACCATCGGTGCAGAAAAACGCAGCAAACTTGTATTTGCTAGGCTTGATTCACTCATTAGCGACCATGCCGGGCAGCGAGAAAATTTAAAAAAGCTTAAAACACTTCTTGATGAACGTTATTCATTGCTAAATAAGACGGTTAAATCTTTTAAAAATAACCAATCCACAAATTTACCCACAAATAGCCTTTTGCTTGAAAGCAAAAATAAAATGGACGAAGTGCGTAAACAAATTGCGCTCATGTTGCAAACAGAAGATGCATTCCTGGAGCAGCGCATACAGGTTAAAGACCGTTCCGCCACCCTCACCCCCATTTTTTTATTGTTACTTTCTTTATTTTCGATTGTTGCGCTTACACTTTTCTTTTTCCGTTTACAAAAAGAAACAAACTCGCGGGTGTCAACAGCAAAGTCAGTTGAAGTAGAAGCAGAGGCCCGCAAACAAATCGAAGAAAATTTAAGAGAAATTTCAGATTATAAATATGCGCTTGATCAATCCTCCATTGTTGCCATTACCAACCAGAAAGGAATTATTAAATATGCGAACGATAACTTCTGCACAATTTCAAAATACACCCGCCAGGAATTAATAGGGCAAGACCATCGCATCATTAATTCCGGTTATCATTCCAAGGATTTTATCCGCAATCTATGGACAACCATTACCAACGGAAAAACATGGAAAGGTGAATTAAAGAACAAAGCAAAAGATGGAACCATCTATTGGGTTGATACTACCATTGTTCCGTTTTTGGATGAGCTTGGAAAACCCTACCAGTATGTTGCAATAAGGGCTGATATTACCGTACAAAAGAAATCGGCAGAAGCGATAGAAAAAATGGCAACGCATTTAACGCTTGCCACCGATTCGGCAAATGTGGGCATTTGGTCATTTAACGTAGAAAAACAAGAAATAGAATGGAGTGCCCTGCATAAAAGAATGTGGGGATATGATGAGCATCGTACAGACCTTACCTATGAAGACTGGCACAAAATTATTTTACCCAGGGATAAAGAACTGGCTTTTGAAAAAATAGAAGAAGCAAGAGTTAATGATACAGTTTATGACGTGGAGTATCGCATTAGACGTGCAGATGATGAAACTGTTCGTTACATGCGTTCCGTTGGAAGATATTATTACAATGATAAGGGCGAGGCCAAAACACTCACAGGAATTAGTCTTGATATAACTGAGCAAAAAGAAGCAGAAGAAACGCTTCGCTATCGGAAAGCCCTGCTAGAGGCACACAATGAAGCCAATAGAGATGGTCTTTTGCTTGTAGATGCCAAAGGAAAGATTATTAGCTACAACCAGAGTTTTATTGATGTATGGCGTATGCCTAAAGAGATTGTTGATTCCAAAGACGATGAACTTGCGCTTGCTTTTGCTATGACCCAATTGGTAAACCCACAACAGTTTGTTGATAAGGTAAAATGGCTGTATGAGCATCCCTCAGAGACAAGTGTTGACGAACTGGAATACCTTGATGGCAGAATAATAGAACGTCATGGCTATTCAGTATTGGGTGAGGATGGAACCTACTATGCCTGGTCCTGGACTTTTAGAGACATTACGGAACAAAAAGCAGCAACAGAAGCAATAAAGGAAAGTGAAACGAGATTCCGCACCATGGCAGAGGCTACTGAAGTATTGATTGGAGTTGCGGATGAAGCGAGCAATGTTACCTATTTTAATAAGGCTTGGGTGGATCTTACAGGAAGACCGATGGAGGATTTACTCAAGTTAGGATGGGCTGACTTATTCCATCCGGAAGACAAAGATCGCGTTGTTAATACTTATCTCTCAGCCTTCGCAAAACAAGAAAGTTATACGTTAGAGTTCAGGGTATTAGATAAATATGGCAAATATCGCTGGTTATTGGCAAAAGTACCAGCCAGATTTAACCCAGATGGGACTTTTGCAGGATACATCAGTGCGAGCGTTGACATTACAGATCGTAAAGAAGCAGAGGAAAAAATTAAAGAAACCCGTGAACTTTTTGAAACCACTTTGCAGAATGTACCATCGGCCATCTATCATTTTGATAAAACTGGCAAGATTCTTTACCTCAATGAGAATGGCGCAAATCAAATAGGATATGCAACGACAGAAGAGGTGCTTGCCGAAAAAGATGTATCCCAGTTGAGAAAAAGGGCATATGAAACTTTCTCTGTATTAAATGAACAAGGCGAACCAATGCCTGTTGATCAAAATTCAACAGCGCTTACTTTCAAAACCGGTAAGTCTTCAGAAGTTGTTTCCCAATTGATCAATAAAAAAACAGGATCATCTTTATGGCTCTTATCCAGGGCATCTCCAATTTATGATGACAATGGCGGACTGATTAAAGTGATTGCCACTTCTACAGATATTACCCTGCAAAAAGCAGCATCAGAAGCAATAAGGGAAAGCGAAGAGCGCGTAAGCAAGGAGCGCATGGTGCTTTACAATTCGTTTATGAATGCTCCTGCAGCCATTGCCATTGTAAAAGGCGATACGTTCATTTATGAATTTGTCAATGCCGAATACGAAAAATTAGTTGACAGAAAAATAACCATCGGCAAAACCGTTCAAGAGCATTTTCCAGAAATGGAACAACAAGGTATAATAGATATTCTTAAAAATGTTTTTTCAACAGGGGAACTATTCATCGCTAATGAATTTCCTATTGAAATAATCAATGAAAGTACTGGCAAACTGGTTTTGGGCTATTATAATTCAGTAGTGCAGCCAATGATGGACGAAAAAGGAAATACTGAAAGATTATTGTCTCATGGAGTGGAGGTTACACAACAGGTAAATGCAAGAAAAGTTATTGAAGCAAGCGAAGAGCAGTTTCGCCTTTTTGCTGATAGCATTCAAAACCTGGCATGGATTGCAAATGCTGACGGATGGATTTATTGGTATAACCAGCAATGGTATGATTATACAGGGACCACGGTTGAAGAAATGCAAGGTTGGGGATGGGAAAAAGTGCATCATCCAGACCACATTAAAAAATTAGTGAAGTTTGTAAAAGAAGCGTGGAAAAAAGACGAAGCATTTGAGCAAACCTTTCCGCTGCGCAGGCACGACGGAGAATATCGTTGGTTTATCACCCGTGCCTATCCTGTAAAAGATGCCAACGGAAATATTGAGCGATGGATAGGAACCAATACCGATATACATGAACAAAAAATTACGGAGCAGAAAAAAGATGAATTTATAAGCGTTGCCAGTCATGAAATGAAAACACCACTTACAACTGCTAAAGGGTATATTCAGTTACTGCTACTTTCATTAAGTGAAGAAAATCAAGCTGCTTCATACGCAAAGAGAGTTAATCAAGCCGTAGAGAAGCTTAACGACCTGGCTACAGAGTTATTAGATGCCAGTAAAATACAAAATGGCCAACTGGATTATAATATAACTACGTTTGATCTAAATGAAATGGTTGATGAAACAATTGAAAATATTCAGCACAGCACAACAAACCACAGCATACAAAAAACCGGCAACTGTTCCCAACAAATAACCGGCGACAGGGGCAGGCTGCAACAGGTGCTGATCAATTTTTTAACCAACGCTATAAAATATTCTCCAAAGGCTGATAAAGTATTCGTGAAAATAGATGAACAGGAAGAAAAAGTTCAAGTATCGGTTCAGGATTTTGGTGTGGGTATGTCAGGGAAGCATTTAGATAAAATTTTTGACAGGTATTACAGGGTGGAGGAACATGCTACTCATTTTCAGGGATTGGGTATTGGGTTGTACATATCTCACAATATCATAGAAAGGCACGATGGCACAATGTGGGCAGAGAGTGAACCCGAAAAAGGGAGTATATTTTATTTTACTTTGCCATTATAAATCATTGAAAGAAAAGTTTTCCTCATCCGCTAGTGCTGTGGAACTATTATCTAATTCCTGAGATAAAGGCCGCATTGGCTTACAGGTATGCTTTTGAACAATTCCAATAAAGTGAAAGGAATTTTTTAAGTTTTCCGGGGTAATTACAGTGAACTCGCCTATATAAGAGAGGATTACGGCAAAATTAATGGGGCAGTGTCCACCGTTCTACTCCTTGACATTAAGATGCCCACCATGACGGGATGGAAATTTTTAGATGTATTTACAAAAAAGTAGTCTTATGAAACTGTGCAGCAGGGAAAACCTGTAAAATTTTCTTAGAGTAGACAGAGCAAACCATAATTTATAAACCTTGTTTCCTCTTGGCTTAATAGTTTTTTAATGCTCCTCTTTATCTGATTTTAAAAATTTTAATCCAAGTGCAAATAGGAGAACAGAGATTGGAATTATCAAAAATTCCCATTTCAAATTATTAATATTTTCTATAACGATTTCTAGAAAAATAACAAATAGAATAATAATAATGACTTTTGCAAGTACGGTTTTTAAATGTTCAATATTTGGTATACTAATCCATTTTAAGACTCCCTTGTCCTCAATATCATTTTTATTAGAGATAAATAGTGAAAAAATACCGTAAGCAAAAATGAAGAGTGCCAAAGCTATTAGAAATGTATCTAATGATTTCATTATAGATATTGTTGCATTATCTATGTAATGCAAATGTTCTTTCCCTTTCGGGATATAATCAAAAAACACTATTCTAAATGCGTTATAAGTTTTCAAAGCACCTATAAAAAAAAGTAGCAAAGAACCCATTAAAGAACAAATAACTGCTATTAAACTAATATAGCGGAATATATAAAATGGTTTTTTCATAATATTTTAATTTGGCAGTATTGTATATAAATCACCAATTTTAGATTTTGTGCCATAATTTTAATGAAAGCTTGGTTGTTAAGTTTGCGGTTACAATGGCTTTTAAGTTTTGAATTTTTTTTTCAATTTTCCAGGCAACCTTATTTCAGTATTTTAACTCGTCGAATTGTGTAATTTCAGAACGATGTTTTTTAAATTCTGACTAACATCAAATTAAGTTAATTTTATTTAGGAACCTTTTATTTATAGGTCTTTGCCACATTTTTATATCAAAAAATTTGACGTTAGCCCAAGAATTTAACAGGTTTTTCTTGTCTAGGGAATGTAAGATAACGGCAGGATTGTTTGCGATCATTTCATTCCATAAAGTTTATAGCTTGATAATACTACAAAAGCCCAATTGTCTGGAAAGCCATCCCCACAAGAAATAAACAAATTTATTAAAATTGGTGGGGTTTTTAAACAGTCTGGCGGTCCTGGCTGCAAGAAGCGTGGAACAGGGACGCGTTCTTGTTGGCTTTTGTTGTTTGTTACTTGGTCTCTAAAATTATGCTTTTCACACGATTGCCCGTTATTTGCTTTTTACACAGTTTTTATTCTATGAAAGTAACAACACCTGAATCCATATCATAAATTCCACCCACAATTTTAATTTGTCCATTATCTTCAAGTTCTTTTAAAATTGGGCTGTTTTCTCTAATTTGAGCTATGGTATGTTTAACATTACTTTCACAAACCTTGTGCACAAATTCTTCATTTTTTGAGGTTCGGTCTCCCTGATAAGTTACTTTGTCAACCGCGGGACGAATTTTACTAAGCATTGCAGTGATATTTCCCAATTTCACGTCATCAATCGCTGCTTTAACTGCTCCGCAATATTCGTGACCCAAAACTAAGATAAGCTTAGCGCCTGCAACTTTACAACCAAATTCCATACTTCCGAGCAAATCTTCATTTACGAAATTACCTGCAACTCTCCCTACGAAAATGTCCCCAATACCTCTGTCAAAAATATCTTCTACCGGGACTCGGCTATCAAGACAAGATAAAACAACGGCCTTCGGGAACTGCCCTAAAGCACTTTTTCTAACTTGTTCAGAGTGGTCTCTTGCAGTAAGATCGTTATTAATAAAACGATTGTTTCCTTCTTTAAACGATTGTATGACATCATCTGGTGATAAAGCATCTCTTTGTTCTTTAGTAAGAACTTCCTGAACAAGTGGCTTTGCTTTTTCTTCAATTACTGCTGTCTCCGTTGTTTTTTGTTCTGGCTGATTATTACAGGCTACCAAAACTGATGTGGCTAAAACTAACGTTAGCATTTTCATTTTTTTCATAATAACTTGTTTTTATTGTGACGCCTACCTTGTAGTTCGGTGTTCAGCTATTCCGATTTTTTAAAAATTGAAAAAGTTTATAATATTTAATTGATTTCTGGACACATTGTTTGTCGTTTGATTCATAACCTCGATTTCTGACCTAAGTTTTGAAGAAAACCTGTAGCCAATTCCGCCATAACGTCTGTTTCTATCGAAATAATTCTGATCGGTATTCACAAAAGTCTCATTATAGACCGATAAGTAAACAGTTTTGTCTCCAATTTTTATATTATTTAGGGCAACATTAAAACTTAAAAAATAGCGAAGTCTTAACTTGAAATAGTCTTCAAAAACCGTTGTTCAAATCTGTACCTACGTTGAATGTTGAATCTGCCAAATGATTGCCTTGTAATAAATTGCTGGTAAATTCGATTTTCATAAGATTTTGTTTTTTGATCAGTATTCGATATGTGGCTTGTATTGTTTTCATCTTTAATGTTTTAAAGTTTCACATTTTTAATTAAATATAATAAATACTTTTACTTGTGGTAGTATAACTATCATAAATAATACTTAAACTTTTAAAGTAGCGTATTTCCAAGAATTTCAATTGCTTATTTTTGTATCCAAAGTGAGTAACTATGGGTGTCGAAATCAAAATAGCACTGAACGAAGGTCTCTACTTAAAGGATCCTCAAGATTCAGTCTTGGGCTTCGAAGCGTTTATTTTAAAAAGCTTTCACAAAAAATTGGAAGTACAGAGGCGTCTGTTTACAGATATTTTGAAAATAAGCACCTGGTGCTCATCTATCTGGTTTCGTGATATTGGGAATGGGTTGCCTATCTTATTAAGATAAATACATTAAATATTGATGATCCAAAGAGAAAGATCGAAATAATCATCAACTGCTTTGTTTCTGCATCCTTTGATAACACTATTCATTGGATATGTGGACAAAAGCAAATTGCACAGCGTGATTATAGCAGAAGGGATTAAAGCCTATTGCACAAAAGAAGTAGATGAGGAAAACGGGAAAGGCTTTTTTAGAAATTACAAACAACTTATAGCGACGGTTGCCGGGGTAATTTCAGAAATCAACCCCAAATTCGAGTATCCTTATGCTATGGCCAGCAATTTATTTGAAATGTCGAACAACCACATCTATTTTGCCAGACATTTGCCCAGACTAACTGACATAAAAGTGGAGGATAACAAATATTCTGAAGTAGAGAAAATGTTGAATTATTTTGCAATGAAATTATTGCAATAGGAAATGTAATTTCTAATATTTCGGTTTTTCGCAAGTTGCGCGTAGCCATTTTTGTAGTAATATTTTCTTCGGATGCAAGGTTAGGTTCTGCCTTTAGCGTTTGTAAGGAATAGCTTCGGGCAATCCTCAATATCCTGAAATTTTTTACAATATCAGTATTACGAAGGTTCGAAACACCGCCTAGTTAGAATCCCCTCTGCACAAAGTCTTCTATCACTCGCGAGCTCTCACGACTCGCTCCTGTAATATGAAGCTTTTAAAAAACTAGATGAAAAAAGAATAGAAAATGACTAAAGTAAAACAAATATTCTCTGAGAGTTTTCAAATTTGTATTGGCATTTTATTAGCCAGTATTGGTTTAAAAGCTTTTTTACTACCAAATGGATTCTTAGATGGAGGAGTGACTGGAATAGCAATCCTGATAAGTCAGCTTTTCAATTTAAATTTTTCTATTGTTCTATTAATCGTTAGCATTCCATTCTTACTATTAGCATGGAATACTATGACTAAAAAAATCGTTCTGAAGTCATTTTTATCGATTACAGCATTGGCGATATTTATTCATTTCGAGAACTTCACTTCTTTAACCGATGACAAACTACTCATTGCTATTTTTGGAGGTTTATTTCTTGGATGTGGAATAGGAATAACCATAAAAAACGGAGCTGTTTTAGATGGCTCGGAAATACTTGGAATATTTATCAATAATCGATTTGGAATAAGTATTGGAAAGGTGATACTCCTTTTTAACATTATTCTCTTTTCAATCACAGCCATCTTGATATCAATAGAAGTTGCAATGTATTCAATATTGACCTTCCTCATTACAGCCAAGATCATTGACTTGATGATCGAAGGTTTTGAAGATTATATCGGCCTGATGATAGTTTCTGAAAAATCCGATGAAATTGAAACAGGACTAATCGACGAGATAGGAGTAGGAATTACAACCTATAAAGGTTCAAAAGGTTATGGTAGAAGAGGTCTCCAAGACCAAAAAGTAATTATCCATACAGTTATCAATAGAATTGACATTAACAGAACGTATCGTTTGGTTGAACAAATAGATGAAAAAGCATTCATCATTGAATTTGATGTAAACAACGTAAAAGGTGGAATTCTCAAAAAATATCTGAGTAAATAAAACGAGAAAAATTATCTACAAAACCTATTAGCAATAGTGCCCGGAGGAACGCTACTGCTAATAGCCAAAACCTTACCTTGCATATAAGAAACACCATATGGACATTAGAGTAATTGAAACAATAATAACGGTTGCTTCCTTCTTTATCTTAAGATTTGTAACTGGGAAATTTCTTGGGAAAATTCAAAATAAATACAATTATTCAAAATACAGAATAAGACCTATTTTAAAGTTTATCAATGTATTTATTTTTATAACTCTTATAATTATAATAGTAGCAATTTGGGGCGTTGAGCAGTCAAAACTTTTGACTTTTGTCACTTCTGTTCTAACCGTTGTAGGGATAGCATTAGTTGCCCAATGGTCAATACTTTCGAACCTATCTTCAGCGCTAATCATTTTCATAAACCATCCTGTCAAATTGGGAGAATCAATTACTATCCTTGACAAGGAATTTGATATTAGTGGACAAGTGTCAGACATCGGGCTTTTCTATGTGATTTTAAAGACGGATACCAATGAAAAAATTATGATTCCTAACAATATATTCTTACAAAAAGCAACAAAGATTAATCTATGAAAGCAACACATATAATTTTATCAATATTCGTTAAGCGATTTCTTTGCATTGGTAGGAAGAACGACAGGCTTAAATTCTAGGATTGTTTTAGGTATATTAACACCTACCGAACCAGATGCAGTATTCTATAGAGCAATTCAGCAATTTATATTACAAACCAAGATAAATACTTTTCGGGTAGCGTACAGGGTATCTAATGATTAGACATTTTCGGCTGAAGAATTTCCCAAATTCAGATTAAGATACAGGTTAAGTGCCGAAATACCATTATCAGGGCAAAAAGTTGATGTTAAAGAGTTTTATTTCACGTTCAATTCGGAGATACTAAAAAGTCTTCAAGATAATGAATATGATTTGGAATTTAGGGTTATTCCCAATATAGGTTAGTTCTGGTAGATATGAGGCCATTAGATAGAAACCAAACCTACCACAAAACAGCTGGAGGAAATTCATTCCTGGTTTATGACAATATTAAAAATGTTTGTTTAAATGGATTAAAATCATCTTAGTATATCTTTAGATTAATTTAAAATTTGGGGATTACAATCCCTAAAAAATAGTATATTTGGGGATTACAATCCCTGAATATGATTAAAAGAGAATTAGAAGAGAAGATTATAAATCGTTTTGGAACCGGCAAGGCGATTCTATTAATTGGTCCACGACAAGTTGGTAAAACTACACTTTTCAATAAGGTACTGGAAGGAAAAGAATATCTCTTTTTGAATGGTGATGATCCAACCGTGAGAAAATTAATTTCCAATCCGAATTTAGAACAACTTAAAAACATTATTGGGAACTATAAAATTGTGTTTATAGATGAAGCACAGCGTATAGATAATATAGGGCTTACCCTAAAATTAATTACAGATCAACTAAAATCTGTTCAATTACTTGTGAGTGGCTCATCTGCTTTCGAGTTAAATAACCAGACACAGGAACCTCTCACGGGTAGAAAATGGGAATATCAGCTCTATCCTATTTCTTGGGGTGAATTTGAAAATAACGTTGGCTATCTCAAAGCTGAACAACAACTAGAATTGCGTATTATATATGGGATGTATCCAGATGTCATCAATAATTTTGGAGACGAAAAAGAAATTCTAAAACAACTAACAGATAGCTATTTATATAAGGATCTATTAAGTTATGGTGGAATACGTAAACCTGAAATACTAGAAAAATTATTACGTGCTTTAGCTTTTCAAATAGGAAACGAAGTAAGTTATAATGAGTTAGCACAGTTGTTGGGTATAGATAAAAAAACTGTCTCTAATTATATAGACTTACTCTGCCAGGCGTATGTTATTTTCAAACTTCCAAGTTTCAGTAAAAATCTACGCAATGAGATCAAGACCAATCAAAAAATATACTTCTACGATACAGGTGTTAGAAACATGATTATTGGCGATTTAAATCCATTAGAAGTGCGCCAGGATAAGGGCAACCTCTGGGAAAACTTTTTGATAGCAGAACGTCTAAAGTACAATGCTTATAATGGTTCATTATCCAAAGGCTATTTTTGGAGAACTGTGCAGCAACAGGAAATTGATTATGTAGAGGAAGAAGCTGGAGAAATAACTGGATTTGAAATAAAGTGGAATCCAAAAAGCAAAGTTAAAATCCCCAAAACGTTTGTAGAGACGTATAATACAGAAGTAAAAGTAATTACGAATGAAAATTTTAGAGAGTTTTTAAATTAGAGAACTTAAAACCTCCAACAAAAAAAGTAAAGCATTGATTAAAAAATAAGATATGGCAATAAAAAAAATCAGAATTATACAGCTCACTTTGGAAAAGCTTTTATGAATGGATAACTCGGATGAAATTGTGCCGGTATTTTCGGTCGTTTAGTTTTAGGCATTTCGGAACTATTTAACTTTATAGTTCTTGTTTTTATCATCCAAACTCTTATATAATAGTAGAGACTGCCTGTTAAGGTCTATCATCTCAATATTTAGAAACGGTCTTTCAATATTATCTTTCACGACAAACTCTTTTAGAATGGCATTTAAACTTAGCGTCGTTCTTAGTTTTATAGGAAGCAATACTTAATATTGTTCGGGTTTATTGGCTTCACAACAAAAGCAGAGGCAGCCTTTTTGGGGCTGCCTCTTATAAATTAGTATTCAGAACGTTTCCGTCAGCTTACTCTTGTGCTATTATCTGCTCGAGCATCATAGTATGATCTTTTTCCATCTGCTCGTGTTCTTCCCGCATAGTCTCGTGGTCTGCCATTAAGCTGTTATGACCTTCCTGCATTTCAGCGATCTGGGTTTCCATTTGGGTGAGATTGAGGGTAGAGAAGTCTTCCCGAAGACTTTACTTCGTGCTGTGCATGTTCTTCCAGAAGATCAGGATTGTTTATTCCTTTTGCTTCCACCTGCTGCTGCATTTGAGCATGTGTATCTTTCATTCGCTGATGCGTTTGCTGAAATTGCATATTGATCTGCTTTAGGCTGTCATTCTCTATGAGAAGCTGGTCATGTTTCTCGATAAGCGTTTTGCTCTCGTTCCCTCAACTGGTAAGTCCAATTGCGATTATACATAATATTAAAATAAAATTTCTCATAATAGTTGGACATTTCATTGATTATCAGACTTAATTTACAAAAAATGTAGTTTTTTTATTGCAATTATATGTTAAAGGCTCCCCGTGCTTTGGATGATACGCATATTCGTTCAGTCTTTTCATTTCCGGGTTTATTATGCTTTATTCGTATAAAATGTAGTAATTTTGCAACTTTTAAAATTTTATCCCTCATTGAGGGTTTAACCCGTCGGGCAGGTTCCCCGTTCCGATAGCGGGATGCCCGAAATGAATTGCATTCGCCGGGCTTACCCGTAATTTTCGGGCTGCTTGCCCCGAGGTTCTTGATTCGTTCCGGGGAGCATTCCTGAAATTGGATGCAAACAGTTTCAAAGCGATTGGATTTACAATCCCGGTTTCTGAATTTTCAAAAAATATCTATATATTATGAAATGAGCATAACGCGGATACGATACAAACACCGATAAAAATATGCGAATTACTTCCGATAGCTAGATATCGGGAGACCACCAAAAAACAATAAACATCTACATATGAAAGAAAATATTGAATTCATTAAAAAACATTTTGTAACCGATATTTCTGCAGGTCTCGTAGTATTTCTTATTGCCCTGCCACTGTGTCTGGGAATATCTTTAGCATCTGGAGCTCCGCTCTTTTCGGGAATTATTGCCGGAATTATTGGTGGAATTGTAGTGGGTTTCTCGAGTAACTCGAGTATCAATGTTAGTGGTCCCGCTGCAAGTGTAGCTTTGATAATATTTACAGCTATTCAAACTCTTGGTAGTTTTGAAGCGGTATTGGTCGCCGTTATTTTTGCCGGACTTTTGCAAATAGCCTTAGGATATTTAAAAGCAGGAACGGTAGCTTACTTTTTCCCTAATGCTATGATTAAAGGGATACTTGCTTCAATTGGGCTTATATTGATCCTGAAGCAAATTCCGCACGCTTTTGGAGTAGCCGGCGCTTTTGAAAGAGTTGAATCTTTTCAAAACTATGATGGAACCAATACTTTTACAGAGCTTCTCAAAATATTTAAGGAAATAAGTTATGGCGCCACTATCATAACTATCGCATCCTTAATAATAATAATTGGTTGGGATCGTCCAGCATTAAAACGATTTACATTTTTTAAATTCTTCCCATCTGCATTAGCCGCTGTGGTTATTAGTATCTTTTTAAATGAATTTTTTAAATTTTATTTGCCAGATTTCGCCTTGGATTCCAGTCAGCTGGTGAATTTACCTGTTGCAGATTCAATAGGTGAATTCGCAAATTTCTTTCAATTTCCGGATTTTTCAGTAATTGGAAATGTAGATGTTTACACTATCGCTTTATCGATTGCTTTTATTGCGAGTTTAGAGTCACTTTTAAGTACAGA